>JBMUCX010000059.1:0-17708 GCA_049458915.1 Ilumatobacteraceae bacterium | reverse complement strand
TCGACCGTGACATCGACCGTGACGTCTCCCGTCAACTCTCCCGTGACGTCACCGGCAGAAGCGGGAGGCGAGGCACCAGGCCCCTCCACCACGGTCGCCGGTGCCGTGGACCCCTCGGTGTCGACGAGCCCGCCGTCAGCGGCGACGGGACGCGCCGAGGGCGACGGGCCGGCTCCGAGCGCCGGCGAGTCGCCGACATGGAACACGCGACTGGCGATGACCGCCATCGGTGTCGGAGCACTCCTGACCGCGCTCTTCGCAGTTCGATCGGTTGCGCAGCAACGACTCCGCCGTCGCCCGGCCGACCGCCGTATCACATCGGCGTGGGCACGAGCGTGCCTGGCGGCGACCGACGTCGGGGTCGAGCCACGACCGTCGATGACCCCACAGGAGTGGGCCGCAGCCACGGCGCAGCAGTTGCCGATCGCCGCCCGACCGATGGCGTCACTCGCTTCGGTGATCGATGTCCTCGCCTACGCACCGGCCGGGTCGATCGATCCGGATCGGATCGGCGCGTACGGCGTCCCACTCGTCCGAGAGTGCGAACAGTGGGCCGATCAGATCGAACGACTCGCCGGCGACCGGACCACGGCCGCCGGACGACTGGGTCGCATCGTGCGGCGCACGCTCGGTCCGGGTTGATCCGGGACGATCGATTCGGGTCGATCAGTCCGGACGCCGCTTCGGTGTCCCGCTCCCCGTGAGCCAGGCGTTGACGGGCAGGTTGCCGATCGCCTCGCGGCCCAACACCCGGATCTCCGACTCGAGGAGCACGGAGACCACCAGCACCACGACGAACACGGCGAACGCCAACAGGAAACTGACCGTGAGCGCAGCGACGATGCCGATCAGGCCGACGACCAGTGCGATCACGAGGACGACCAGCCGCCGACGGGACACGCGGCCCGCACGCTGGGCGAACTCGGGATCGGACGACAGCTCCTGTTCGATTTGTCGCAGAATCCGTTGCTCGTCCTCGGACAGTGGCACCCCGACATCATCGCATGTCCACCCGGGTTCCTCAACGCGGTCGAGTGGTTTCCTGATCCGGGCCCCACTGCTGACCGCCACTCGTGACGACCCTCGGTCCACGTTCGGTGATCGAGCTCGCCGGCGCGATCGCCGCAGCCCCGAACCGGTCGCGGATCTCGTCGATCGCTGCCGCGGACCGGGTGGCCGTGGTCGACACCGCCGATCCGGGTGCGGTGAAGAGATCCAACTGCTCGGCGCGAGCCGCGAACTTGCTCGCCGACACACCGAGGAGCCGGATGCCCGGCCCGACGTCGATCGCGTCGAGCAGCGGCGCGAGGGCAGCGACGATCTCCGGCCCGGTGTCGACCGACGACGGAAGTGTCACCGAACGCGTGATGGTCCGGAACCCGGCGAAGCGAACCTTCAGAACCAGCGTCCGTGCCGCCAACGCATTGCGACGGAGGCGCGAGGCCACTGCGTCCGACAGTCGCACGAGTTCGCGTCCGAGCGAATCACGTTCGACGAGGTCGTGCGGGTAGGTCTCCTCGTGCCCGATCGACTTCGGGTCACGGCCGACCTCGACCGGACGGTCGTCGAGGCCGCGGGACAGCGCGAGGAGATGACGGCCCGCGGAGGTGCCGAGCGCACCGACGACCACCCGTTCCTCCATCGCAGCGAGCTCACCGATCGTCCCGATCCCCGAGCGGTGCAATCGTTCGAGCGTCTTCGGACCGACCCCCCACAGGCGTTCCACCGACAGCGGATGGAGGAACCGCTCCTCGTGTCCGGGTCGCACCTCGACGACTCCGGGGCCCGCCTCCACCCGGTCGGGAAAGGCCCGGGGCTTCGCAGCCACCGAGGCCATCTTCGCGAGGAACTTGTTCGCTGCGACACCGACGGAGCAGCCCAGGCCCAACTCTTCGCGTATGTCGTCCCGGATCCGCTGGGCGATCTCGACACCCTCCCCGAAGAGTCGGATCGACCCGGTCACGTCGAGGAACGCCTCGTCGAGCGCGAGTGGCTCGATGAGGGGGGTGTAGCGCCCGAGGATTTCGTGCACCTCATGGGACACGCGGGCGTAGAGCGCGTGATCTCCGGGCAGGAAGACCGCATGCGGGCAACGACGTCTGGCGACGACCGACGGGAGCGCGGAGTGGATGCCGTAGCGGCGGGCCTCGTACGACGCGGCCGCCACCACACCGCGGTCGCCGGTGCCTCCGACGACCACCGGGAGGTCGATCAGTTCCGGCCGGCGACGCAGTTCGACCGACACGTAGAAGGCGTCCATGTCGACGTGCAGGATCGTCCTCGTTCGACCGCTCCGTCCACGCTCCGGACCACCGCTCACACTCACACCGTAGGCCCGGTGCCCGCACACGTGGCGCCCTTCGGATTCGATGGGGGCATCACAGCGGCAGGTCGCCGGTGGCCCGCTTCGTCGTTCCGTCGTCGTTGAACGCTGCGATCGTCCGCTGGGCGATCCGCATCTGATGGATCTCGTCGGCCCCGTCGGCGAAGCGCGCCCACCGGGCCTGCTGGAGCATGTGGGCCAGCGGCGTGTCGGTCGAGTAGCCCAGCGCACCGTGCACCTGGATCGCCCGATCGATGATCCGCCACAGGCTGTTGGCGACGAAGTGCTTGGCCATCGACACGACCGCCGTGAAGTCCATGCCCTGCTCGATCTGGTACGCGGCGTGCAACACCATCAGCTTGCACTGGTACAACTCGACGGCCGAGTCGGCGATCAACCACTGGATGCCCTGCTTCTCGGCGAGCAGCGACCCGTGGCTGTAGCGCTCCATCGCCCGGGCGACCATCATGTCGAGTGCCGTCTCCGCCTGACCGATCCAGCGCATGCAGTGCGCCAGCCGCGCAGGGCCGAGCCGGTACTGACCGAGGAGATGACCCTGCCCTCGCCCACCGAGCATGTTCGCCGCCGGCACCCGGAGGTCCTCGATCAGGATCTCGCAGTGGTTGTGGCCGCCCGACATCGTCTCGACGTCACGGACGATGTTCCATCCCTCCGACGGCAGGTCGACGATGAAGCAGGAGTTGGCGGCCTGCGGGATCTCGGGATCCTCCTCGGTGCGAGCGACCAGCAGTGCGAACTTCGCCCCCCGGGCGCCGGAGATGAACCACTTGTGCCCGTTGATCACCCACTCGTCACCGTCCTGATATGCGAACGTGCGGATGAGGGTGGGGTCCGATCCGGCCACCTCTGGTTCGGTCATCGCGAAGCAACTGCGGGCCGTGCCGTTGCACAGCGGCTCGAGGTACTTCTTCTTCTGCTCGTCGGTGCCCCAGTGCAGCAGCGTGTGCTGGTTCCCTTCGTCGGGGGCCTGCGCATTGATCACGAACGGGCCGATCGACACCTTCGACGCCTCCGCACTCACCGCCGCCATCGCCGTCGGGCCGAGCCCCATGCCGCCCCACTCCGGTGGCATGTGCGGGAGCCAGAGCCCCCACTCGTCGTGTGCCTCGCGTCGGAGCCGGACGATGGTCGCCACGACGGCGCTGCGGTCGTCCTGGTCGGTGTCGTCCCATGCCGGTCGGACCCTCGTGTCCATGAACTCGCGCACCTTCAGCCGGATCTCCTCGACATCGGGCGGGAACGTGAAATCGATCATCGTCCGAGTCTGACGAGCACTTCGGCGAGACGGCGAACCGGGCCATCGGTAGCCTCCGGAGCGTGACGACGAACCCCTCCTGGGACACCGAACGATTGCCGGAGGGCGATGAGAAGAAGCGGGCGGTGCGCGAGATGTTCGACGCCATCGCCCCTCGCTACGACCTCGTCAACCGGATCATGACCTTCCGACTCGACGTGCGATGGCGCCGGCGGACCGTGCGCGACCTCGCCCTGCCGGCCGGTTCGATCGTGCTCGACCTCGCCGCCGGCACGGGCGACCTGTGCATCGACCTCCGCCGAGCCGGCTTGACGCCGGTGTCGATGGACCTGAGCTTCGGGATGCTCGCAGCCGACCGCTCGGGTGCGCCGCGAGCGCAAGCCGACATCCTCCACCTCCCCGTCGCGGACGCGACCGTCGATGGTGTCACGTGTGGCTTCGCCCTCCGGAACCTCGTCGACCTCGAACAGTTCTTCGTCGAACTGGCCCGAGTCGTGCGGCCCGGGGGTCGGATCGCGCTGCTCGACGTCGGCATCCCGCGCAACCGCCTGATCCGCTTCGGCAACTCGATCTACTTCGGTCGTATCGTCCCCAGGATCGGGGCGCTGCTGTCCGACGGCGCGGCGTACCGATACCTCCCCAAGAGCGTCGCCTATCTCCCCGAGCCCACCGAGATGCTGGAGATGCTCCGTCGCGCCGGCTTCGCCGATGCGAAGCATCGCCTGCTGTCGGGCGGCCTCACCCAGCAACTCACCGGTACCAGGACCTGAGCGTGCGGTCCGTCACGGTCCCACTCGAGGACGCGGTCGATCTCGACGACGTCGCCCGCGACGACGGCCACCTGTTCGTCCGGGACGGCGTTGGCTTCGCGGGTCGCGGTGTGGCCGCCCGGATCCCGATCGACGGGGCGGTCACGGCGCTCGCGGCGATCGATCGGGTGATCGACGGCTCCGTCGACCCCGCCGACCGTGCCCCGGGACCGATCGCGCTGGGAGCCGTACCGTTCCTCCCCGGCGCACCGGCGGAGTTGATCGTCCCGGCGATCGTCGTCACCAAGGATCGCAACGGTCGATCGTGGCTGACGAAGGTCGACGGACCGATCGATTCCGGATTCGATACCGACCGGCCCGACCTGGCCCTCGCCCCCGTCGGCCCGCCGACTCCGGTCGCCGCCAGTTGGACCATCCGTCCCGGAGTCGACCAGGACGCGTACCTGGATGCGGTGCGGGCGGCTCGCGATGCGGTGCGCCGGGGTGAACTCGACAAGGCGGTCATCGCTCGCCCGGTGCACGTCGAGACCGACCAGCCGATCTCGATCCACGCAGTGCTCCGACGCCTGACCTCGACCTTCGGCTCGAGCCACCGATTCTCGGTCGAAGGGTTCGTCGGGGCGTCACCGGAACTCCTGGTGAGCGTCGACGGCGACGTGGTCCGGTCGTTCCCGCTCGCCGGGACGACCAGAACGACGGGTGACCCTGGTCTCGACGAACGCCTCGCCGCGGAACTCCACGCCAGCCCGAAGAACCGCATCGAGCACCGGGCGGCGATCGAGATGGTCCGTGACACCCTGCTCCCCTTCTGCAGCTATCTGGACTGGGCTCCCGAGCCGGAGGTCGTGAAGGTGGCGAACGTCCAGCACCTCGGATCGCGAGCCGAGGGGAGATTGTCGTACCCGACGGCGACGGTGATCGAGCTCCTCAGGGCGCTCCAGCCGACACCGGCGGTGGGTGGACATCCACGGGATGGAGCGATCGACCTGATCACCGCGGTCGAGGGATTCGATCGCCGCCGATACGGCGGTGCCGTCGGATGGTGCGATGCGTCCGGGGACGGCACATGGGCCGTGTCGCTCCGGTGCGCCGAGTTCAGCGATGACCGCCGGTCGGCGCGTCTCGTCGCCGGTGGCGGCATCGTCGCCGACAGCGACCCGGGGGCTGAGCTCGCCGAGACCCAGGCAAAGCTGCAGGCGATGCTCGGAGCGATCGTGCGTCCCTGACGAGATGGGTCAGATCGTCGCCGGATCGCAGTTCGCGCCGCACACGACGACCACGACCCGTTCGCCCGGCGCCGGACGGTACGCACCGATCCTGATCGCCGCGAGCGCTGCTGCTCCACCGGGTTCGGCGTACAGCCGGAACTCGTCTCGCAGTTCGGCCTGAGCAGCTCGGATGGAGTCGTCGGTCACGACGACCGCCTCGTCGACGAATCGGCGCACCAGTGACCACGGCACGTCACCGAGCCGGCGAGCGCCGAGTGAATCGGAGGCGACACCACTCACCTCGACCTCGACCGGCCGACCGGCCGACCGAGCGGCCCGCAGACACTGCGAGGACTCCGGCTCGACGCTGACGATCCGGACCCGGCTGCCGAACCATGCTGCCTGACCGGCGATGAAACCGCCACCGCCGGCGGCGACCAGGATGGTTTCGATCCCGTCCACCTGAGCGTCGAGTTCGCGGCCCATCGTCCCCTGTCCGGCGACGGTCGCAGGATGGTCGTAGGGATGGACCTCCATCGCGCCCGTCTCGGCACGACGCTCGTCGGCGGCGGCTTGAGCATCGTCGTAGTAGCCGTCGACGACCCGTACGTCGGCTCCGAACCGCTCGATGTTGCGTCGCTTGAGTGCCGGTGACGTGGCCGGCAGGAAGATCTCGGTGCGGATGCCGAGGGTGCTGCCGACGTACGCGAGTGCCGCCCCGTGGTTCCCGCCGCTCGCTGCGATCAGCCCGGCGGCGGGGATCTCCGGCGCCGACAGGACCCGGTTGAACGCCCCCCGGGTCTTGAACGACCCGGCGTGCTGGAGCAGTTCGAGCTTGAGCAGGAGCGGCCCGTGCTCGACGACCGGCGTACGCCGGACACGTCCGGCGATGAGTTCGGCGGCCCGGTCCACGTCGTCACAGCTCACGCCAGGCACATCATCCGGCCCGTCCATCACTCCCCCGTCCATCACTCCCACGTCCATCACTCCCCCATCATCGCAGTGCGTTTGGTCGCCCTCGAGAACACCACCGTTCGCCAGGTCGACCAAAGGCCCTGCGTGGTCACCTGCCGGCCGAACTGGTCGCCTTGGGGAACACCGTCGTTCTCGAGGGCGACCAAACGCTGCGAACGGCGAGGTGCGGCAGGGTGCGGTGCGGTGTGGCGCTGGCCGGCATCGGGTCAGCCGAGCGCAGCGGCCACGGCCGCATGCAACCGTCGGTGCACCTCGACATTGGCAGCACGATCGGTGCGCACGACGGTCACCGACGGGCCCCGCCGACCGATCGCCTCGACGAGTTCGGCGATCGTCGTCACCGCGGTCGACCGCACGCCGTGTGATGCCGCCAATGCGACCACGTCCGTGCCGTGGGGAGTGCCGAACAACTGCTCGAACCGCTGGGGAGCCAGGCTGCTCGCCTGTGGCAGGAACCCGAAGATCCCACCTCCGTCGTTGTCGACGACCACGATCCGGAGATCGACCGATCGAGCGGCGACACCGATGAGCGCCGTGGAATCGTGCACGAATGCCAGATCCCCGATGAGCACCGCCACCGACCGCCCGGCGAGCGCCCGACCGAGGGCAGTCGACACCACCCCGTCGATCCCGTTCGCACCTCGGTTCGCGTGGGCCACCGCCCGTCGCCCACCGAACCATTCGAGGTCGCGTATCGGCATCGACGACGAGACGACGAGATCGGACCCGGCGGGAAGCACGTCGGCGATGGTCCGCGCGACGACCGGTTCGGTCAGTTCACCCTCGATCGGCGCAGCCAACTGCTCGGCCAGTGCCCGCTCGGCGCGCTCCTCGGCGTGGCGCCACCTCGACGCCCACGGGGTCGATACCGCACCCGTCAGGGCGGCCAGGTCGTCGATCGAACAGTGGGCGACGACGTTGCGATCCGGATCGATCAGCCCGGGCCCCCCGACCTGCACCACCGGGGCGCCGGTCCGCACGATCCACTGCGACAAGACCTTCGACGCCGGGGGACGCCCGAACCGCACCACCAACTCGGCTGCGTGATCAGCAGCGAACCCGTCGTGGCGGAGCAGCGAATCGAAGGTGGTGATCGCGTTCGGAGCGGCCCGCAGCCCCGAGAGCGGACACGCCAGCATCGGCCATCCGAGCCGTTCGGCCAACTCGGTGATCCGACCCGGATCCACGCCCGAGCGACCGCCGACGACGATGACCCCGCGCTGCACGTCGAACTCCGAACTCAGCGGGCCGGTCCGCACGACGCCGCGCGGGACCGGAGCAGGCGGTTCCGTCGGAGCAGGGACCTCACCCGCTTCCCCGAGCAACGGCTCTCGGAACGGCAGGTTGAGGTGAGCCGGGCCGTGCGCGGCGTGTCCGAACGCCGCCTGGGCGAGCGTGCGCCAATCCGCCGGGTCGCTCGAATCGGGCGGCGCGGCGTCGTGGAACCACCGGGCCGCCCGCCCGTAGAGCCTGACCTGGTCGATCGTCTGCGGGGCGCCGACGCCGCGGAGTTCCGGTGGACGATCGGCGGTGCACACGAGCATCGGAACGTCCGACGCCGACGCTTCGACGATCGCCGGATGGAAGTTGACCGCCGCCGTCCCGCTCGTGCACAGCAGCACCGCGGGAACGCCGTCGAGCCCGATGCCGAGCGCCACGAACGCAGCCGAACGCTCGTCGACCGCGACGTGGATCTCCAACTCGGCACGCTCGGCGAGAGCGAGGGCGATCGGAGTACTCCGCGAACCCGGCGAGATCACGGCATGGCGCACCCCGCAACGGATCCATTCGTCGACGAGCGTGGCGCTGAACGTGGCGTTCGCCGCGCCGACGTCGGAGACGATCCCGTTCATGTCGCCCGACGATACGGCGCGTACGCTTCCGTCGTGACGTCGACGACAGCTACCGAGGCAGCCAGGACGGGCGAACGCCCCCGGATGGAGGTCGACATCTGGTCCGACGTCGTGTGCCCGTGGTGCTACATCGGCAAACGCCGTTTCGAGCGTGCGATCGGCGCCGTGGCCGACGAGATCGACGTCGTCGTCCGGTACCGGCCGTACCAACTCGATCCGACCGCTCCGCCGGGCACGAGCCACCCGGTGATCGACGCCTACGCCAAAAAATTCGGCGGTCGCGCCCAGGCCGAGGCCATCATCCGCCGCGTGACGGCGACCGCCGCCGAGGACGGCCTCGGATTCCGGATGGACATCGCCGTTCGGGCGAACACGCTGCTCGCCCATCGCCTGCTGTGGTGGGCCGAGCAACCCGACACGGCCATCGGCCGAGCAGGGGTCGACCAGGTCTCGGTCAAGGAGCGGCTGCTCAGTGCCTACTTCGTCGAGGGTCGCGACATCGGCGACCCCGACACGCTCGCCGACCTCATGGCCGGCCTCGGTGTCGACCGAACGGCCGTGGCCGACTTCCTCGACGGCGACGTCGGCCTCGAGGCGGTTCGCTCCGACATCGCCGAAGCGACCGACCTCGGCATCAGTGCCGTGCCGACCTTCGTCGTCGCCGGGCAGTGGGCGATCCCCGGGGCGCAGGACACCGACACGTTCGTGAACGTCCTTCGTCGCCTGGTCGAGCGCGTCCGACCAGCAGCGGCCTGCGGCGACGACTCGTGCGACGTGTGAAGAACGACCGCCGACCGCCCGGCGAGACCGCCGCACCTCGTCGTTTCGTGTTCCTGCACGGGTTCACCCAGACCCACCATCACTGGCACGACGCCGCTGATCGCCTCGTCAGACGCGTCGGTGCCCGGGCCACATCGGCCTTCGTCGACCTGCCCGGTCACGGGCTGTCGGCCCCGAACTCCGGCAGCTCCGGTATCGATCGGATCGGCCGGGAACTCGTCCGCCTCGCCGGAGCGGGCACCTACATCGGCTACTCGATGGGCGGTCGCTGTGCGCTCGTCGCTGCGGTGACCGGGGATCCTCGATTGGAACGACTCGTGCTCATCGGTGCCACGCCAGGCATCGAGAACGCCACCGATCGGGCGGAGCGCCGCCGTCTCGACGCCGAGCGAGCGGCCCACCTCGAGGCGGTCGGACTCGACCGATTCCTCGACGAGTGGCTGTCGCTCCCGATGTTCGCCGGACTCCCCGACGACGGCGACGCGCTCGAGCAGCGACGGCGCAACACCGTCCAGGGACTCGCCGACAGCCTTCGCCACCACGGCACCGGCTCACAGACGCCGCTCTGGGACCACCTCGGAGCGATCCGCGTGCCGACGTTGGTACTCGCCGGCGCACTCGACACCAAGTTCGTCGAGATCGGCGAGCGGATGGCGGAGCGCATCCCCGACGCCACCTTCCTCACGATCGAACGCGCCGGTCACGCTGCACACCTCGAACGCCCGGACGAGACCGTCGAATCGATCACCGACTGGCTCGAACGCTCGGACTGACGCCGAGCCTCACCCGAGAGCGAGGCCGATGGCGAGGAGGAGACCGGTGACGAGTTGAGTCCGTCCGGTCGCCCCGAGCACCTCCACGAGATCGCGCCCATCGGCACCACCCAGCACCTTCTGGATCGGATCCCGAGCGGCGCCGACGCCGGCGAGTGCCAGGAGCGCCCACGGCCGGTCACCGGCACAGAACGCCACGCAGACGAAGGCGCCGACCATGAGCACGGCGTACATCGCTCTGGTCCGGCGGTCACCCATCCGGACGGCGAGCGTGCGCTTTCCGGCGACCTCGTCGGTGGGGATGTCGCGAAGGTTGTTGACGACGAGCAACGCGCAGGCGAGTGCGCCGACACCGATCGCTCCGATCCAGGACACCCGGGGGATCGAGCCGATGGCGAGGTAGGTCGTCCCAGCGGTCGCGACGAGACCGAAGAACACGAACACGAAGATCTCGCCGAGTCCCAGGTAGCCGTACGGCCGCGGTCCGCCGGTGTAGCCCCAGGCGGCGAGCAGGGCGGCTGCACCGATCGCCAGCAACCACCACGTGGTGGTCGCAGCGAGCACGGTTCCGACCACGGCCGCACCGCCGAGCGCGATCAGGGCGGCAGACCGTACCGCCCCGGGTGACGCGGTCCCGGTCGCGACGAGCCGCATCGGACCGACCCGTACGTCGTCGGTGCCGCGCACACCGTCGCTGTAGTCGTTGGCGTAGTTGACACCGACCTGCAGCGCCAGAGCGACGGCGAGAGCGCCGAGCACCCGCCACCAACTGACACCGTCAGGGATCCCGACCGCAGCACCCACTGCCACCGGCACGACAGCGGCGGGCAGGGTCCGGGGGCGGGCCCCTGCGATCCAGTCCCGCCAGGTCGGCCGCGACGCTCGGGACGGCACCGCGGCACCGCGAGCAACATCGTCGTCGTCGGATCGAGGGATGTTCGGTTCGGTCACCATGTGTGCGACATGATGGGCGAATGAGCGAACTCTGGCAACTGGGAGCCCTCGAGCTGGCCGAACGGATCCGCTCACGGGTGGTCTCGAGTCGCGAGGTGCTCGCCGCACACCTCGCTCGCCTCGACGCCGTCAATCCCCACCTGAATGCCGTCGTCCGTCGACTCGACGACGAGGCGTTCGCCGCCGCCGACCGGGCCGACCGGGCGGTCGCCGACGGGACGGCGACGGGCCGATTCCACGGTGTGCCGATCACGGTCAAGGAGAACATCGACCTCGCCGGGACGCCGACGACACAAGGTGTCGCAGCGCTCGCCGAGGCGATCGCCGACGTCGACGCTCCCACGGTGGCTCGGATGCGCATCGCCGGTGCGATCCCGTTCGCCCGGACGAACCTGCCCGACCTCGGCCTGCGCGTGCACACCGACTCGTCCCTGCACGGCCTGACACGGAACCCGCACCATCCCGGGCGAACTGCGGGCGGATCGAGCGGCGGCGAGGCGGCAGCGATCGCCGCCGGCGCCAGTCCGCTCGGCCTCGGCAACGACATCGGTGGCTCGTTGCGGAATCCGGCGCACTGCTGCGGGATCTCGTCGATCAAGCCGAGCGTCGGCGTCGTGCCCATGGCGACCGTCGTCCCGCCGGAGGATCAGGCGCTCGCATCGCAACAGATGGTCGTCGAAGGTCCGATGGCCCGCCGCATCGACGATGTCCGGGCCGCACTCGAGGTGCTCGCCGGGCCCGATCTTCGCGACCCGCGCAGCCTTCCGGTTCGGCTGACCGACCTCGGACACGACGAACGCATCCGGATCGCTCTCCTCCCCGAGCCACCGGGCGGCAGCACCGACCCGGGCATCGCCGCTGCCGTTCGTCGGGCGGGTGACGTCCTCGCCGACCTCGGCCACGACGTCGTCGAAGCCGAGCCGCCGGACTACGAACTCACGCTGGACATGTGGGCGGCGCTCCTCCTCGGCGACCTCGCAATCATGCGCCCCCTGCTCGACGCCGTGATGGGCGACGGAGGTCGCCAGGTGCTCGACCAGTTCGAAGCCGGGGCACCGCCACCGTCGGTCGAACTCGGGGTGATGATCCAGACCACGAGGTTCCGACTCATGCGGGAGTGGTCGTCGTTCTTCGTCGATCACCCGGTGCTCGTCACACCGACATGGGCCGGAGTGGCCTTCGAGCACGACGCCGACCTCGTCGACGCCGAGCGGTTGATGCGCGACACGCTCCGACCGGTGCTGCCCGCCAACTTCCTCGCTCTCCCGGCAGCGGTCGTGCCCTGCGGAGAAGCCGGTGGGATGCCGGTGGGTGTCCAGGTGATCGGTGACCGCTTCACCGATCTCCGTTGCCTGGCCGTCGCCGGCCAGATCCAGGACGTGGTGGGTGCCCCGGTTCCCGTCGACCCCGTGCTCGACGGCCCGGGCTGAGGCCCTCATCGGTGCTGCGCCTCGTCGCTCTCGATCTACCCGGCGGGCCCGGCTTCGTCGACTCACTTCGTCGGGTCTGGGACGACGCCGATGCCGTCCTGCCCCTCGACCGCCGACTCGAACCGGGCCAACGGCGGGCTCTCGCCCACCGACTCGGTGCATCACTGGTCATCGACGAGCACGGGGTCACACGACTGTCGGACGGGTTCCCGGTGGAGTCCGGTGATGCGCTCGTGGTTGCCACGAGTGGTTCGACGGGCGAGCCCAAAGGCGTCGTCCTCACACACGATGCGATCGCTGCGTCGGCGGAGGCGTCGTCACGACGACTCGGCGTCACGGCGTCGGACCATTGGCTGGCATGTCTTCCGCTCGCCCACGTCGGGGGTCTCTCGGTGATCACCCGGGCCCTCCACACCGGAACCATGCTCACGGTCCACCCCGAGTTCGACGCCCGGGCCGTCGACACGAGTGGAGCGACGCTCGTCTCGCTCGTCCCGACCGCGCTTCGTCGTATCGACCCCACCCGGTTCCGACGCATCGTGCTCGGCGGGTCGCGACCTCCTGCCGATCGCCCGGTGAACGCGGTGACGACGTACGGCATGACCGAGACGGGGAGCGGAGTCGTCTACGACCGTGTCCCGCTCGACGGAGTGGAGGTGCGCATCGTCGACGGTGAGATCGAACTCAAGGCCCCGATGCTGCTGCGGTGCTACCGGGACGGCACCGATCCTCGGCGGTCGGACGGTTGGTTCCCGACGGGCGACCTCGGCGATCTCGATGACGACGGACGACTGACCGTTGCCGGCCGTCGCGGCGATCTCATCATCTCGGGTGGCGAGAACGTCTGGCCCGAACCGGTGGAGGCGGTGCTCGCCGACGCCCCGGGCGTCGCCGACGTGGCCGTGATCGGCCGATCGGACCACGAATGGGGGGAGATCGTCGTGGCCGTCGTGGTCCCCGCCGTCCCGCAAGACCCGCCGTCGCTCGAATCGCTCCGGGAACACGTCAAGCGCACACTTCCGCCGTTCTGTGCTCCTCGCGCCGTCGAATACACCACGTCGATCCCACGCACCGCGCTCGGAAAACTCCGCCGCTCCGCACTCGCCGATCCGTCCGAACCGGCGATCCGAGGTGACCGCTGACATGAGGAGCGCACACCCACTTCCGCCCGCCTACTGGCGCCAATGGTCGGCATCGGCCGTGAGCAATCTCGGAGACGGGGTGAACTTCGTCGCGATCCCACTGCTCGCGTTCGCGATCACGTCCGACGAGCGACTCCTCTCGGCGACGGCGTTCGCCGTGTTCGCACCCTGGATCGCCCTCGCCCTACCGATCGGGCGCGTCGTCGACCGCTACGACCGCCGGCGTTTGATGGTCGGCGCCAACCTCGTCCGGGTCGCCCTCTTCTCGGCGATCGCCGTCGCCGCCTGGGCCGACCGACTCCCCGTCGGAGCACTCATCGTCGTGCTGATCGTCATCGGAGCGTGCGAGGTGCTGTTCGACAGTTCGGCACAGGCCTTCCTCCCGATGATCGTCGACCACGACGCACTTCCCCGGGCCAACGGACTCCTCTACGCCGCCGAGGTCGTCGCCGGCAGTTTGGCCGGGCTGGCTCTGGGGGCCCTGCTGTTCGGTGCCTCCGTCGGACTCCCGTTCGTGGTGAACGCCGTCTCGTTCGCGATCGCTGCTGCGCTGATCGCCTCGGTGCGCACTCGGCCCGGAGCCGATCCGCCACCGACGGGAGGTTTCGACGCCACCAGCGGCCTGCGATCGCTCCGCGAGGTACCGGTGCTCCGGGTCCTGGCAGCCATGTTCGCTCTCACGAATCTCGGACTGCTGTTCGGACAGGGCATCTTCGTGAAGTTCGCCTCCGTCGAACTGGGTCTCGGACCGTACGGGTACGGTGCGCTCCTCGTCGTCACCGCACTGGGCGCGGCAACCGGGGGCCTGCTCGGACCGGCGCTCGTGAATCGCTTCGGCACCGGGGTCGCCGTGCTCGCCCCGTTCGTCGTCTTCGGGCCCGCCCAGTTCGCGATCGCGTGGAGCGGCCGGGTCTGGGCGGTGGGCGCTGCGGGATTCGTCCTCGGCGGTGCGATCGCCACGTGGAACGTCGCCACGGTGACGCTGCGCCAGCAGGTCATCCCATCCGAGCGCTTCGGACGTGTCAACTCGACGTACCGCTGGATCGGGGCGACCGCCAGCGCGATCGGCATCGGGAGCGGGGGGTTCGTCGCCCGCGCCACGGACCTCCGTGCCCCGTTCGTGGTCGGTGGGGTCCTGACCGCCGTCACCGGTGTGCTGTTCGCCCGACCGCTGCTGCGGTCGCTCGCGGCGAGCTGATCCGGAGTCGGCTCAGCCGCTCAGCAGGCCTGCCCCACCGTCGATCACGTACGTCTCGCCGGTGATCCACGACGCTCGGTCGGACGCGAGGAACACCGCCAGGTCGGCGATGTCGTCGGGGTCGCCGAGGCGACGGGTGGGCAACTTCGCAGCGAGTTGGTCACCGAAGTTCTCGATCAGGAGGGCCGAGAAATCGGTCTTCACGAGACCGGGTGCGATCCCGACGACCCGGCTCGGGCCGAGTTCGAGCGCCAACTGCCGGGTGAGATGGATCAGCGCCGCCTTGGTGAGGTTGTAGACACCGAGGCCGACCTCGGTCCGGAGTCCGCCGACGGACGAGATGTTCACGATGACGCCCGGACGCTCCGCGAAGGCCGCCTCGTGGGCCGCCTGGGACCAGAACAGTGGGCCCCGCAAATTCACTTGGAAGGTCTTGTCGAACTGCGGAGCCGACACGCCGAGAGTCGGCCCGAAGTAGGGATTCGTGGCCGCATTGTTCACGAGGACGTCGAGGCGACCGAACCGCTCGAGGGTCGCAGCGACGCAGGCCCGCGCCGTCTCGGGGTCACCCGCGTTCCCGGCGAAGGTCGCCACCTCGGCACCCGTCGCAGCGATCTCCGCCGCAGCCGTGTCGAGTTGCTCCTGCTTCCGGGAGCTGATCATCACCGCGGCACCGGCCCCGGCGAGACCGTGCGCGATCGCCCGGCCGATCCCCTTCGACCCCCCCGTGACGATCGCGACCTTGCCGTCCATCGAGATGTCCATGGCTCGACGGTAGCGCTCGGCCGGGACGTCAGTCGGGATCGGTCGCCGGTTCGGGATCACCACCGCCGGCGCCGTCGTCCACGTCGTCGGGGAGCAGCGGCCGGACCCGGATCCGCCGAATCCGACGCCCCTCCACCTCGACGGGGATGAACGACCATCCGTCGAACCGGAGTTCCTCGCCGGGCTCGGGGACGTGGCCGAGGCTGCTGAACACCAAGCCGGCGAGCGTGTCCCAGTCGTCGTCGGGAAGGGACCCGCCGAGGAGCTCGTTCACCTCGTCGATCGCCATGCCACCGTCGACCAGGTAGTCGCCGTCGGGAAGGCGCTGGAAGGCGTGCTCCTCGATGTCGTACTCGTCGACGATCTCGCCGACCAACTCCTCGAGGCAGTCCTCCAGCGTCACGAGCCCGGCGATGCCGCCGTACTCGTCGGCGACGATCGCGAGGTGGAACTTCCCCGACTGCATCTCGCGCATGAGCCGACTGACGGGCTTGTTCTCCGGGATGAAGCGGACCGGTCGGATCAGGTCGAGCACTGCGAGGTCACCGCGTCCCTCGCGCTCGGCACGGATCAGGTCCTTGGTGTACGCGAGTCCGATGACGTCGTCGTCACCCGGGGCGAACACGGGGAGTCGGCTGTACCCGTGGGAGATCGCCAGATCGAGTGCAGCGGTCACCGTCGACTCGTTCGGGATGATCACCATGTCGGGTCTCGGCATCATGATCTCCCGGGCGATGGTGTCGCCGAACTCGATGATGCTCTCGATGAGTTGCCGTTCCTCGTGCTCGATGACTTCGTCCTCGGCGGCGGCTTCGACGATGCCGAGGAGTTCCTGCTCGCTGACGAATGGCCCCTGCTCGAGTCCCTTCCCGGGGATCAGGACGTTCGTCAGCCCGATCAAGCCCCGGGAGATGACGCGGAGCGGCGGGAAGGACACGACGAGCTCGACGAAACGAGAGGTGCCGAGCGCCGCCCGTTCGGCGGAGAGCACGGCCCAGGTCTTCGGCATCGCCTCGGACAGCACGAAGAACACCACGACGTTGAGCACGAAGCCGATGAGCACACCGATCGGACCGAACATCCGGTCGGCGAGCAGCGAGGTGAGGAACGCCTGCCCGGTCTGCAGGAAGGTGACCGTGACGAGGACCGGATTGATGAACCGCTCCGGATGGCTCACCAGGCGTTCGAGTGCGGCAGCCGATTTCGACCCGTTCGACTCGGCGAGCGCCTGCGCCTTGACCCTGGAGATCCGGTTGAGTGCCGTCTCGGCGATGGCGAGGAACACCAGCACGATCAGGATCACGATGATCGCCGCGACCATCAGGGCGTCGACGCCGGTGAAGGCGACCGCCATCACGACCCACCGCCCGGAACTCCGTCGCCGACACCGTCGGGAACGAGGGCACCGACGACGGTCTCAGCCGGGTCACCGTCGTCGGCGTGCACGTGGCGGAATCCGGGCGGTGCCGGTCCGTCCCAATGGAACGCTTCGAGGAGTTGCCGCTCACGGTTCCGCATCAGGTGCGCTTCGGCGGGTTCGGCGTGGTCGTGACCGGTGACGTGGAGCACGCCGTGGACCACGAGCAGCGCCAGTTCGTCGTCGACGGTTCCGGCGTGCTCGGGGGCGGCGGCGGCGGCGACCTCCGGACACACCACGACGTCACCGATGAGCGACGGGCCCGGCCCGTCGTCGCCGAACGGGTCGAGCGGGAACGACAGCACGTCGGTCGGTCCGACGACCCCCATGTGTTCGGCGTTGAGTGCCGCGATCTCGTCTCGGTCGATGAACGTCAGCGTGAACTCGCCGACGCACCCCTCGGCCGCGAGACAGGACTCCGCCAGCGTGCGCCAGCGCTCGGCGTCGATCGCCACCGCCTGCTGTTCGTCGCTCACGACGACCTCGAGGCGGCGATGCGTACCGACGCCGTTCGGACTGGAAGGATCATCCATTGCTCGACACGCTCCCACGTGCCCCACGGGGTCTCGGGGAGTCGGGCGGGTTCGACTCCGAATCACGCTCGTACGCCGCCACGATGTCGGCAACGATCTGGTGCCTGACGACATCGGCAGCGGTCAGGTGGACGAACGCCAGCCCGTCGATCCCTTCGAGGATCCGCTCGAGGCCCCGAAGCCCGGAGCGGCCGTCGGGGACGTCGACCTGGGTCGCATCGCCGGTCACCACGACCTTCGACCCGAACCCGATCCTGGTGAGGAACATCTTCATCTGCTCGGGCGTCGTGTTCTGCGCCTCGTCGAGGATG
>JBMUCX010000058.1:0-17715 GCA_049458915.1 Ilumatobacteraceae bacterium | reverse complement strand
GGGGCCCACCAGGGTCGAACGACCCGAGTGGAACGGGTCAGCGGTGCGGGGGGAACTCGCCGTCGACCCGGGCGGTGATCCGCTCGGTCAGCTCGGCCGCCTTGGCCGCTGCCTCGTCCTCGGTGAGCCGACCGCTCTCGACGGCCAGGTCGAGATGGGCCTGCGCCTCGGCGACGAGGACATCGATCACCGCCTGGACGTCGACACCGTTGGCCTCGGCGATCTCGGCGATCGACTGACCGGACTTCACCGCCTCGCGGAACGTCGCGACGTCGATGCCCAGCACCTCGGCGACGACCTCACCGTCGAAGCCCGGACCGCCGCGTCGACCCGGACCGCCGCGACCCTCGTGGCCGCGTCGCGGGGCGTTCGCCACCAGGTGGTCGGCCACGGCATCGGCCTGCTCTGCGGTGATCGTGCCGTCGTCGACCAGGGCCGGGAGCGCCTCACGGCGGCGCACACCGTGCTGGGCCCCGGCGCGGTGCATCGCACCGCCGGCGACCGGGCCGTCAACCGGATCATCGAGTTCGGCGACGATCGGCACCACATCGGAGATCTCACTGGCAGCGTTGGTGATCGACGGCAGCGTCATGGCGAGGCCGACGAGACCGCCGCCCACGAGACCAGCGGCACCGCCGATGACGAGTCCGCGACGGCGGCCGCGACCCGGCGCCGCCGTTCCGGCGGTGGATTCGTCGTTCGAGGGGGTGTTCTCAGTGTTCATCTGGTGTTCCTTTCGGGGAGGTCGTGTGCTTGACGGAGTCCAGGTTCGTCCTCGCCGGTGAGAACGATGACCGAGTCGGTTGAGAGGCGGGTAAGAATCGGCAGGGCGATCTTCAGTGATCGGGACTCCCGGGAGCGGGCGGCGGGAGCGGAGCGACCCAGAACCCGACCTCGGCACCGCCACCGGGTCGGCCGGTGGCCCAGGCATCACCTCCGTGCCGTCGAGCGACCTCGCGAACGATCGACAGGCCGAGTCCCGATCCTGGCATCGAACGTGCCGATTCCGCCCGGTGGAACCGTTCGAACACCCGGTCGACATCGTCCGACGCGATACCCGGACCACGATCGATGACCGCCACCGTGGCCCGGCCGTCGCTCGCGTCGATCCGGATGGTGACGGGTGAGCCACCGGCGTCGAACTTGCACGCGTTGTCGACCAGGCACGACACGGCACGCTGGAGCGAGCTCCGCCGCCCGATCACGTCGGTGGTCGACCCGATGACCTCGATCGAGCGGCCGGTCCGGCGGGCGAACCGCTCGGCGACATCGGCAGCGAGCGCTCGGAGATCGAGGGCTTCGACGGGTTCGTCGGCGTGCTCGCCCGATGCCAGTTGCACGATCTCGTCGACGAGTTCGGACAACTCGCGGGTCTCACTGCGGAGGTCGGCGAGGATCGCGTTCCGATCGTCGTCGGCGAGGTCGGGGAACCGCTCGAGGGTGTCGAGGTTCGACCGGAGGCTCGTCAACGGAGTGCGCAGTTCGTGGCCCGCATCCTGCACGAGTCGACGCTGCTCGGCGCGGGAGCGTCGAAGCGCCGTGATCATCCGATCGAAGGCCGTTCCCAGCCGACCGACCTCGTCGGTGCCGAGGTCACCGACCGCGACCTCGAGATCACCGGTCGATGCGACTCGTTCGGCGGCGCCGGTGAGACGTCTCAGCGGCCCCGTCGCCCGGTGGGCGCTCCACCAACCAGCGGCGACGGCGATGAGCGCCGTACCGACGGTCCACAGCACGATCCGGAGCCGCAGCGCTCGAAGGACCCGATCGGTCTCCTCCAGTGACCGGCCGATCTGCACGACGCCGCGGTCGAATGCGATCGTGACCACCCGATAGCGGTCCCGACCGACCGTGACCGTCTCGAGGCGGCCACGCCGTGGATCCCGAATCGACCCCGGGTCGTCGGTGAGTCGTGGCATGTCGACGGGTAGCGGTTCGTCGAACGTCGACGACACGATGGTCCCGTCCGCCAACACGACCTGCGCATCGAAGCCGGCGAGCGGGCTCCGCTCCGGCGGTCGCTCACCGACGGCCAGGATGCGCTCGACGGAGCGGACATCGATCGATGCGATCGACCGGTCGATCTCGGCGCGAAGGCTCGTCACCGTCGCCCGGTAGGTCATCGCGCCGACCACGACCACCGACACCGAGACCACTGCCGCCAGGGCGACGGCGATTCGCCACCGAAGGCTCATGGCGACTCCACCCTGGCGACGTAGCCCACGCCCCTCACGGTGTGGACGAGTCGGGATCCCCCGAACTGTTCGGTCTTCCTGCGCAGGTATCCGACGTAGACCGCCAGGTTCTTCGAATCCGGCCCGAAGTCGTAGTGCCAGATCCGTTCATAGATCGTCGAGTGATCGAGCACGATCCCGGCATTGCGGACGAAGAGTTCGAGGAGATCGAACTCGGTCTTGCTCAGCTCCAGGTCGTGGTCACCTCGACGCGCCGCCCGAGCCGCCGGAACGACGACGAGGTCGTCGAGGACGAGCGAATCGGCCGGGTGCTCCTCCGACGACGCCGCCGACGTCCGTCGCAGGAGCGCCCGCACGCGGGCGAACAGCTCCTCGAGATCGAACGGCTTGGCCAGGTAGTCGTCGGCTCCCGCATCGAGGCCCGCCACCCGGTCGCGGGTCTCCACCCGAGCCGTGAGCATGAGAATCGGCACCTGCTGTCCCTCCGCTCGCAGCACCCGGGCGACGGTGAGTCCGTCCACGATCGGCATCGACACGTCGAGGAGGAGCAGGTCGGGTGCCAGGTCGCCGACCGCCGTCAGGGCTTCTGCCCCGTTCGTGACCGACTCCACGTCGTAGCCCTCGAGTCGCAATGCCCGCTGGAGGGAGTCACGAACGGCCCGGTCGTCTTCGGCGATGAGGATGCGCACCTCGCGAGTACACCAGAACGGGGTGAGGATTCGGTGAGAATGATCGGATGCGTCACGCACCACTCGTCGCTCTCGGTGCCGCAGGTGGCGCGCTCGCCCGGCACGGACTGGCGCTGTGGTCCGTCGACGCTCCCGCGTTCCCGTGGGCGACACTCGTGGCCAACCTGGTCGGCTGCGCGGCGATCGGCTGGTGCTCCGCCCGTCTCGATCGCGAGTCGGCGACGTGGGCCCTCATCGTCTCCGGAGGGCTCGGAGGCCTGACGACGGCGTCGGCCTTCGCCATCGAAACCCGGGCCCTCGTGGTCGACCACCCGCTCGTCGCCGTCGGGTACGTGGCGGCGTCGGTCGGCGGTGGGTTCGCGATCGCTGCCATCGCCCGCCGACTCGGCAGCGGCGATCGACCGCTCACGGCGCGATGACGACACTCTGGTTCGTCCTCGCCGCCGCCGGCGGTGGCCTCGGCCGTCATCTGATCACCGAGCGGTGTGCCGGTCGATGGCTCGCCACCGCGGCGGTCAACGTCATCGGATCGTTCGTGCTGGGTGTCGTGCTCCGACACGATCCGAGCGACGACGTGCTCTGGGTGGTCGGGACCGCCGCCTGCGGCAGCTTCACGACCTTCGGCGGCTTCGTCGTCCACGCCCTCGACGGCTCACCGTCACGACGTCGGCTCGTCGTGGTCGTCAACGTCGGCGGGTCGGTCGGTGCTGCCGCGCTCGGTTGGTGGCTCGGCTGAGCGCCCGGAGCCGACCGCTTCGATCAGTCGTCCGTGATCGTGATCGCGTACTCGGGACAGTTCGCTGCTGCGAGCCGCGCCTTGTCCTCGAGTTCGGCCGCCACGGTTCCGTCACCGATCACCATGGCCGTGCCGTAGTCATCGACGTCGAACAGTTCCGGAGCGAGGGCGTAGCAGCGATTGTGTCCCTGGCAGAGTTCGGTGTTCACCTCGACGCGCATGGCGGCAGCGTAGACCGACCGATTGCCGGACGAGCAGCCGGACCCGACCGAGCCGGTAGCGTCGCTGACGTGGCGAGTCCGGTGAGCAGCCTGGCGGTGGACCCGGTGTCGACGCCGACACTGCTGGCGAGTGTCGTCACCGATGCGATGTCATGGCTGGAGGACTTCTCCTCGCAGTGGTACTTCCTCGTGATCATCTTCGTGATCGCCCTTCTCGACTCGGTGTTCCCCGTCGTACCGAGCGAGACGATGGTCATCATCGGCGGCGTCGCCGCCGGGGTGGGCGAGCAACCGCTCCTCCTGGTGATCATCGCCGGTGCGGTCGGCGCCGCACTCGGTGACAACGCCGCCTACCTCATCGGCGCCCGCCTCAGCGGCGTCGTGACGCGACGGGCGGAGCGGTCGTCCAAGTTGGCCGCCCGCCTCGAGTGGGCCGATACCCAGATCGCACGACGCGGCGGACCGCTCCTGGTGACCGCCCGGTTCATTCCGGGTGGGCGAACCGCGCTCACCGTATCGTGCGGCGTCACCCGTCAACCCCACGCCTGGTTCGTCGGATGGGTCCTCGTCGCCGTGTCGATCTGGGCGACCTATGCGGCGGTCCTCGGCTACGTCTTCGGTGAGACGTTCGACCACACCACTGCGTTGATCCTGGCCTTCGTCGCCGCACTCGCGGTGAACGGGGCGATCGAGCTGATCCGGCACCTGCGGGCACGGCGCGACTGAGCCCGGTTCGCCCGGCACCGGGTGCTGCAGCCAGACTCCCCGCATGCACACGCCAGCGATGTCCGTCACGGAAGCCGTGGCCCGACGGTCCTCGATCCGCAGGTTCCTCCCCGATGCGGTGTCGGACGATGTACTCCGCGACCTGGTCGAGCGAGCGGCTCGCGCGCCGAGCGGCGGCAACGTGCAGCCTTGGCGCATCTACGTCCTGAACGGCGATGCCATGTCGCGCTTTCGCGCGTTCATCGCCGGGCGGCCGCACGATCAGCCCGAGTACGACATCTATCCGGCGAACCTCTGGGAGCCGTACCGGACCAACCGGTTCACCATCGGCGAGCAGATGTACGCCACGATCGGGGTCGGGCGGGACGACAAGGCAGGTCGGCTCGCCCAGTTCGCCAACAACGACGATTTCTTCGGAGCTCCCGCAGCTCTGTTCTGTTTCGTCGACCGCCGGATGGGCCCGCCACAGTGGTCCGACCTCGGGATGTATCTCCAGACGTTCATGCTGCTCGCCCAGGAAGCCGGACTGGACACGTGCGCCCAGGAGTACTGGTCGGTCCGTCACGGATCCGTGCAGGAGTTCGTCGACGCTCCGGACGACGAGATGCTCTTCTGCGGCATGGCGATCGGACGCGCCGACCCCGAAGCACCGATCAACACCCTGGTGAGCGAACGGATGCCACTCGACGACTGGGCCCGATTCATCTGACGGCGTCGAACATTGCGACCCGCTCGCGTCGACCAGACCGTCGGTCGGGCGTAGCGTCTCGCACATGAACTGGCGCGCACTGGTCGACCGGGCCGTCGAGGTGCCGGTCGTGACGAGCTTCACCTCGATCGGTCCCGCCATCCGCTCGCGTACGGCAGGGTGGCGGGCACTCGACACGTACGATCTGACCGGTCGACGGATCGTGATCACGGGTGCCACCTCCGGCCTCGGCCTCGCTGCGGCCCGGTGGTGCACCCGTCTCGGAGCCGAGGTGTTCGTGGTCGGACGATCGGCCGAGCGGACCACGGCGGTGTGCCGATCACTCCCCGGAGTGGCACATCCACTGGCCGCCGACATGGGCGATCTCGCACAGGTTCGCGAACTCGCCACGGCGATCGCCGAGGCGGGCGGCGTGGACACCCTGGTGCACAATGCCGGTGCGCTCACCGCCGACCGGCGTGTCAATCCCGACGGCGTCGAACTGACCGTCGCCAGCCAGGTCATCGGACCCCATCTCCTCACGACGCTCCTCCTGCCCGGGCTCGGCGAAGCCGGACCCGGTCGGGTGATCACGATGTCGAGCGGCGGGATGTACGCCACCGGACTCACCGTCCGGGGTCTCGAGATGAACGCCGCCGAGTACCGCGGGAGCGAGCAGTACGCGAGGGCCAAGCGGGCCCAGGTCACCATGAACGAACTCTGGGCTGCGCGCATGCCGGCGATCAACGGTCGGTTCGACGTCGTCTTCCACTCGATGCATCCCGGTTGGGCCGACACCCCCGGCGTGGAGGCGTCGCTCCCGACCTTCCGCAAGGTCGTCGGCCCGTTGCTCCGGACCGCCGACCAGGGGGCCGACACGCTGGTCTGGCTGATCGCCGACGACGAGCCGACGCACTCGTCGGGCGACTTCTGGCTCGACCGGCGACGTCGACCGATCCACAAGCTTCCCACGACACGGCGGAGCGACACTCCGGCTCGGCGCGCCGACCTGTGGGCTCACGTGCAGGATCTGGCCGGCACGGGCGATTAGCGACGCGGCGGGCCGCCCGTCGGCCGGTGCGGGTCCACCAGGTCCGAGAACCGGCCGGCTCCGATCGCGTCGACCCCGGGCGGGAGTCGGGAACGCAATCGGCGGTCCGAGGTGACCACACGAACACCGTGTGTCGCCGATTCGGTCACGAGTCGACCGACGAGTTCGACGATCTCGTCATCGGCGGCATCGCGACCTCGCCGGGTCGCCTCGACCACCCGGAGGTTCCCACCGGCCAAGGCTGCCGTGGCTGCGGAGACGGGGGCGTCGAAGACGAGCACCACCTCGTCGTCGTGGGTCCGGCACCACTCGGCGACGGCCTGCGTGAAACGGCGTTGAGCAGCGGGCCGATCGTTCCACCACCCGTCGGGCTTCGATCCGAACACGTTGTTGCCGTCGACCACCCAGCGCACATCGACCACCGAGCCCGACCTCGGCGGTCACTCGCCGTCGAGTGCGACGAGCAGGTCACCGGAGTCCACCCGGTCGCCGACGGAGAACCGGACCTCGGTGACGGTGGCGGCACCGGCCGCCAGGATCTTGTGCTCCATCTTCATCGCCTCGACCACCATGAGTAGTCGCCCCTCCTCCACCCGGTCACCGGCCGCGACGTGGACGGCGATCACCGTGCCGGGCAGCGGGCACACCGGGCCGCCGCCGAGTACCGCTTCGTCGTGATCGACGAAGCGCCGCACCGCGGCGAACGACACGGTGCCGGCCACGCTGTGGGTGTGCACCAGGTCCCCGTCGACGTCGACCGAGACCACCCATCGCCGACCCGAGTGTTCGAACACGGTCACTCCTCCGGGATCGCCGGAGCGGACCAGCACGACCTCGACCGGACGGCGTTCATCAGCACCCGGTGAACCGTCGGGCCCGGCCTCGGGAGGCGGACCGACGAGGAACTCGTACCGGACGTCGCCCGGCCGACGGTCGTGCACGACGTATTCGACGTGGTGCACGGGACGATCACCCGACCCGACCTGCTCGAACGAGCGACGCTGACCGCGGGTGGCGAGGTTCCGCCATCCGGACGGGGCGAACCCGGTCACGCCGTCGGCGACCCGTCGGTGACGCTCCCCGGCCACCGCTGCAGCGATCACGTGGGTCAGCAGGTCACCATCGGTCGGGCCCGTCACCCTGGTGACCTCCGGATGTTCCGCCAGATAGGCCGTCGACACGGCTCCGGCGAGGAAATCCGGCTCGGTGAGCACGGCAGCGAGGGCCGCTGCATTCGTCGCGACACCGGTGATCCGCGCGGTGCGCATCGCCGTAGCGAGACGGCGGCACACCGTCGCCCGATCCGACCCGTGCTCGATCACCTTGGCGACGAGCGAGTCGTAGTTGGGGGAGATCTCGCTGCCCACCCGGACGCCCGCATCGACCCGACCGGCGTCCACGTCGAACCGGGTCAGGGTGCCGACGGACGGGATCCAGTCGGCGGTCGGGTCTTCGGCGACGAGCCTGACCTCGATCGCGTGCCCGTCGACGACGACGTCGTCCTGCCGGATCGGCAACGGCTCCCCGGCGGCGACCCGCAGCTGCAGTTCCACCAGGTCGAACCCGGTGATCGCCTCCGTCACCGGATGCTCCACCTGCAGTCGGGTGTTGACCTCCAGGAACGTGATCACACCGTCGTCGCCGACCAGGAACTCGACGGTCCCGGCGTTGCGGTATCCGACGTGTCGGGCGAGGGCGAGCGCCCCGTCATGGAGTTTCGCCCGGACCGTCGCGTCCAGCCCGGGCGCCGGCGCCTCCTCGACCACCTTCTGGTTCCGCCGCTGCACCGAGCAGTCGCGCTCGTGGAAGTGCACGACCTCGCCGTGGGCATCACCCATGATCTGCACCTCGATGTGACGACCACGTTCGAGATACGGCTCGATGAAGACGGTGCCGTCGCCGAACGCCGAGGCCGCCTCTCGTGAGGCAGCCCCGATCGCCTCGGCGAGTTCTGCGGCCGAGCGGACGATCCGCATCCCTCGACCTCCACCGCCGGCGGCGGCCTTCACCAACACCGGCATGTCGAGATCGGTCGGCACGGAGCCGGCGACCACCTCGACGATCGGTGTGGTGGGGACGCCCGCTTCCACGGCGGCCCGCTTGGCCGCGACCTTGTCGCCGAGCAGTCGTATCTGCTCGGGCGTCGGGCCGACCCAGATCAGTCCGGCCTCGGCGACCGCTTCCGCGAACGCTGCGTTCTCGGCGAGGAACCCGTACCCGGGGTGCACGGCGTCGCAACCGGTCGACACGGCCGCTTCGACGAGCGCTTCGCTCCGGAGGTACGACTCGGCAGGCGTGGCACCACCGAGTGCGATCGCGATGTCGACGGCGTCGGTGTGCAGTGCATCGCGATCGGGTTCCGAATAGACGCCGACGGTCGTGATCCCCATCCGACGAGCGGTTCGGGCGATGCGAACGGCGATCTCGCCCCGGTTGGCGATCAACAGCCGGGTGATCGGCCGGACGCCCGTCGGTGTGCCGGTGGTCGTGGAGTCGGTCATCTCAGTGCCTCCACACGCCGTACTCGGTCGAGCCCTGCACGACGTTGTTGTGCGCTGCCGAGATCGCCATGCCGAGGACGGTTCGCGAATCGTTCGGATGAATGATGCCGTCGTCCCAGACGCGACCCGTGGCGTAGAGCGCCGACGACTCCGATTCGATCTGGGCTTCGAGAGCTTCCTTCTTCGCAGCGAGATCGGCCTCGTCCACGTCGATGCCCCGCCCGGCGGCGGCGTTGCGGGCGACGATGTCCATGACACCGGCCAGTTGTCGTCCGCCCATCACGGCGATCCTGTGGTTCGGCCACGAGAAGGCGAAGCGAGGGTTGTACGCCCGACCGGCCATGCCGTAGTTGCCGGCTCCGTACGAGGCACCCACCATCAGGTTGAAGTGGGGCACCTCGCTGTTCGAGACGGCGTTGATCAACTTGGCACCGTTGCGGATGATGCCGCCCTGTTCGGCTTTCGAGCCGACCATGAACCCCGTGATGTTGTGGAGGAACACGAGCGGCGTCGACGTCCGGTTGCACAGCTGGATGAACTGTGCCCCCTTCGCCGCTTCCTCGGAGAACAGGATCCCGTTGTTCCCGATCAGCCCGACCGGAAAGCCGTGGACCGACCCCCACCCGCAGACGAGCTTGTCGCCGTAGAGCGGCTTGAACTCCTCGAACCGGCTGCCGTCGAGCAGTCGGGCGTAGATCTCGCGGATGTCGAACGGAATCCGGACGTCGGCGGAGGCACAGCCGATCAGCTCGTCGGGATCGTGGAGTGGTTCGTCGTCCGGCTCGGTCCGGCCCGGTCCGAGCTTGGACCACCTGAGGTGCCGGACGATGCCCCGGGTGATGCGGAGCGCATCCATCTCGTCCGCGGCGAGGTAGTCCGAGAGACCACTCGTCCGGCTGTGCATCTCGGCGCCGCCGAGGGTCTCCTCGTCGACGATCTCGTCGATGGCCATCTTCACCAGCGGTGGACCACCGAGATACGCCGTGCCGCGCTCCCGGACGAACACGGTGTAGTCGCTCATCCCCGGGACGTAGGCCCCGCCCGCGGTGTTCGGCCCGAACGCCGCCGTGATGGTGGGGATACCGAGCTTGGAGAACTGTGTCTGATCCCGGAACCCGGCGCCGCCGCGAATGAAGATGTCGGCCTGGTGCGGTAGGTCGGCACCGGCCGACTCGATGAGATTGATCCACGGGAGTCGGTTCTCTCGCACGATTTGGCGGAAACGCTCACCCTTGTCGACCGAGCGGGGGTTCATCGATCCACCCCGGTACGTCATGTCGCTGGCGGTGATCGCGCACTCGACGCCTTCGACGACCCCGATCACGTTGACCGAGCCGGCACCGATCGGGAACTCGCTCCCCCACCCCGCGAGCGGGCTCAGCTCGAGTATCGGCGTGTCGTGATCGACGAGTTGCTCGATCCGCTCGCGCGCCAGCATCTTCCCGCGCGCCCGATGCCGGTCGACGTAGCGCTGACCGCCGATCGACGGGACCGACGTCATCAGCGCTTCGACGTCGGCCCACAGGGCGCGCATCGCCGCCAGATTCTGTCGATACTCGTCACTCCGGGTGTCGAGCCGGGACCGGAGCACATTCATGCCGGTCGCCCCGATCCCCTGGTCATCGCCGCTGTGCGCTGTCGATTGCTGCACGTTTCCACGAAGGCCCGACCGTAGACGATGGTCGAGAGCGATCCGGCACCGGATGATCGCCGATCCGTGTGCTACGCAACTGGTCCCGACCCGAACGCGAATCGAGCACCGACATGTGGATCCCGATCACCCTCGCAGCAGCGGTGTTCCAGATCCTGCGCACCGCCCGCCAACACGAACTCCGCTCGGTGTTGTCACCATCGGCTGCCGGATTCGCCCGCTACGCCTACGGATGTCCGATGGCGCTGACGGCGAGCGTCGTCGTCTTCGGCGTCCTCGGCCGGGACCTCCCCACACCGAATCCTCGGTTCTGGGCATCGATCGGCGTCGCCGCGGTCGCACAGATCCTCGCGACGGTCGCCCTCTTGCGCTCGTTCCGGGCTCGGGACTTCGCGATCGGCACGGTCTACTCGAAATCAGAGGTGCTCTTCGTCGCCGCCCTCGGACTGCTCGGTGTCGACGAGTTGCTGTCGGTGAGCGGATGGGTCGGAACCCTGCTGGTCACCACCGGGGTCGTCTGGCTCGCTGCGGACGGCTCCGTCGCGACGTCGATCGGACGGTTCTCCGACCCGGCGGCCCTCTTGGGACTGGGCGCCGGATCGGGGTTCGCCGTCGCAGCGGTCGGGATCGGGGAGGCGTCCCGATCGCTTCTCGACGCACCACCGTTCGACCGAGCGCTGTTCACGCTCACCGTCCTGCTGATCGTCCAGACGCTGCTCAATGCCGGTTGGTTCCTGGCGGTCGAACCAGCCGAGATCGCCCGGACGGCGCTGGCCTGGCGCCCGGCCGTGTCGGTCGGTCTCTTCAGCCTGCTGGGTTCGCTCGGATGGGCGTGGGGGTTCACGCTCGAGAGCGCTGCGAAGGTTCGCACACTCGGTCAGGTCGAACTCGTGATCGCGTTCGCCGTGGCGCACCGGACGCTCGCCGAGCGACACACGAGGCGAGAGCACCTCGCCAGTGCCCTGGTACTCGTCGGGGTCGTGCTGGTGGCGGTGAAGGGCTGACGGCTCACACGATGCCGGCTCACACGATGCCGGCTCACACGATGCCGGCTCACACGATGACGGCTCGCACACCGAGCGCCGCGAGCGCGAAGAAGACGAACACGGCGATGCCGGCGCGCGCTCCGTACCGCTGGTAGAGCCACGCCGTGAGCGACCACCGGGTCACGTACGACGGGTCGTGCTTGCGCCGCAGCCATCCCGACAGCAGCATGCACGGGCAGCCGAGCAGTCCGACCTGCACCACGATGACCGTGGTCAGCACGGCGTAGAAGACCGGACCCCGCCACGACGTCGCTCCCATGACGATCAGACCGATCACGAGCGGCATGTGCACGATGTCGACGAACGCCGCCATGTGCAGATACCGCTCGGTGTCCCGCCGCCGCTGCCGGCGAGATGCGCCCGCTGCTCGCTGTCCGATGTCGGCCACGCCGTCATGCTACGGGCCCCGCCGGGTGGGCGCCCCGAGTGCGTTTCGATCGATCGACACGTCCGCTGATACGGTCGACGGCGCCCCACGGACGACCGGGCGTGGGAGCCGTTCCGGCATCACCTCCGGTCGTGGAGAGGAACGAGTTCCGATGGATGTCCACGCAGTCCTGGACGATCTGGTCGACGAGCAACGGGCACTCGACGGCGTCGTCGCAGACCTCGCCCCCGATCAGTGGATGCTGCCGACGCCGAGCCCGAGGTGGTCGATCACCGATCAGATCGGCCATCTCACGTTCTTCGACACCACCGCTGCACTCGCGATCACCGATGCCGGTGGATTCGCCGAGCACCGCAGAGATCTCGTGGCGAGCTTCGCCGACGAGCGGATGCTCGACGATGCGACGCTCGGCTCGTTCCGACTGCTCGCTCCCGCCGAGCGACTCGCCGAGTGGCGTCGCCGCCGCGATGAACTGCACGCCGCCGGCCGAACCCTCTCCGACGACACCAGGGTCGAGTGGTACGGGCCGTCGATGGGGGCCAAGTCGTTCCTCACCGCTCGTCTGATGGAGGTGTGGGCGCACGGTCAGGACGTGTGCGACGCCGTCGGAGCCCGGCGGCCTCCGTCCGACCGCCTCCGTCACATCGCCCAGCTCGGCGTCATCACGCGTGGATGGAGCTACACCGTACGCGGCGCCACCCCGCCCGACGGCGAGGTCAGGGTCGAGCTCACCGCCCCATCGGGCGACGTCTGGACCTGGGGAGCGGACGACGCCCCGGCGGCGGTCATCGGACCCGCCGAGGACTTCTGCCTGGTCGTCACCCAACGGCGCCACGTCGACGACACGGCCCTGACGCTCGAAGGGTTCGCCGCGCGCGACTGGATGCTCGTGGCCCAGGCCTTCGCCGGCGCTCCGACCCAGGGGCCGTCGGCGCACCAGGCCGCGGGCCGGCACCACTGATCGACACGACGAGCCACCACCCGGAACAGCTACGAACCACACATCGAGGACGCCATGGATTTCGATCTGCCCGCCGACGACGACGCCCGCCGCCTCGCGGTCCGAGCATGGCTCGCCGAACACCCGGACCCGACCAACATCGATCTGCACGCCGCCGGCTACATCGTGCCGCACTGGCCGAAGCCCTTCGGCCTCGACGCCGATCCGATGCACCAGTTGATCATCGACGACGAGCTGAAGCGGGCCGGCGTGTCGCGCACGTCGTCGTCGACGAACGCGATCGGAGTGGGCTGGGCGGCTCCGACGATCTTCCTGGCCGGGACCGACTGGCAGAAAGAGCGCTTCCTCCCCAAGATCTTCTCGGGTGAGGAGATCTGGTGCCAACTCTTCAGCGAACCCGACTCGGGCTCCGACCTCGCGAGCCTCGGCACCCGCGCCGTCCGAGACGGTGACGAATACGTGATCAACGGATCAAAGATCTGGTCCTCGGGAGCGCACCACGCCCAGTTCGGCATCCTCATCGCCCGAACCGATCCCGACGTGCCGAAACACAAGGGCATCTCGTATTTCATCCTCCCGATGGACCTACCGGGAGTCGAACTGCAACCGATCGTCGACATGACGACCGCTCACTCGTTCAATCAGACGTTCTTCACCGACGTCCGACTTCCGGCGAAGTACCTGGTCGGCAACGAGGGTGACGGATGGCGACTCGCCAAGGTCACGCTCGCCAACGAGCGCGTGTCGTTGTCGTCGTCCGGGTCGCTGTGGGGCACGGGCCCCTCGGCCGAGGATCTGCTCGACCTCGTCCGTGCCCGCGGCGGTGTGAGCGACCCGATCCTCCGGCAACGCCTCGCAGCGCTCCACGTCGAATCCGAGATCATGCGACTCGGCCGCCTGCGCACGCTGAGCGCCCGCTTGCAAGGTCGCACACCCGGCCCCGAGGCGTCGGTCCAGAAGATCATGGGCGACGAGCACGGCCAGCACGTGATGGAACTGGCCAAGGACCTCGCCGGAGCCGATGGCATGATCGCCGGGTCGGGTCCGGGCGGACCGATCCCCGAGCGTTCGCAGTCCGGGGCGACCGAGATCAACTTCCCGCGCGGGGCGGGTTCGTACCCGGACGTGGACCCGGTCTGGCACTACGGGTTCTTGTTCTCGCCGGCGCTCACCGTCGGCGGTGGCACGTTCGCCATCCAGCGCAACATCGTCGCCGAGCAGGTACTCGGCCTTCCTCGTGACCACGATGCCGAACACGGCATGACCTGGTCCGAGTCACGACGGAACTGACGGTCTCCCCTCAGCGATACCGACCGTCACCGTCGGCTCACCGACCGTTGCCACGACCGTTCGACGCGCCCTGACGCTTGCCCGGCTTCGTCGAGGCCACGACCGGCTCGTCGACGGCGGGCTCGTCGATGGCGGGCTCGTCGACGGTGGGCTCGTCGGTCGTCTCACCGCTGTCGCAGCGACTCAGGAAGGGAGCGAGGTCGAGTTCGAACGTGAGCGAACCCGGCACGACGTCACGACGTGCCACCGCCGCCGTCGCCTGACCCTTCGCGCATCCGGCCAGCTCGGTCGTACGAGCGAAGTCGGACACCACCGAGCCGTGCGTCGGCACCGTGGACGTCGTCGGCACCTCGTCCGGTGTCGGCTCCCCATCGATCGGATCTTCGACAGCCGGATCATCGACGACCGGATCGTCGAGCCCCGGATCGTCGAGCCCCGGATCGTCGTCCGCCGGATCATCGACCGGTGGGTCCTCGACCGTCGGCGGCTCCACCACCGGATCGCCGTCGGAGGGCGGCTCGTCGGCGATCGGTGTCTCGTCGGCCGGTTCCTCGCTCGCCGGTGGATCCGACGGCGGCTCGCTGTCGGATGGCTCCTCGTCGACGACCGTTCCATCGACGGACTCGTCCACCACCACGAAGGGGACGGGCGCTCCAGCCGCTGTCGCGGCACCGACGCTCGCCGAAGCGACCACCAGCCCGGCCACCGCCTTGCCGGCGAAGGTGGAGAGCAACATCGACAGACTCGGGATCATGGGGGGTCCTTTCGTTCGAGACCTCGCCGCGCCCACCGGGCGACTCGATCATCATGGCCGCTCGGCGTGGCGGCCGGCCACATGAACCATCGACCGATTCCGGCTCGCCTTGACCAAGTGCCGCGCAAGATCATCTCAAGACGATCGTACCGCTCGGTCTCCGGCCGCCTCGACCGCCGCCACCCTGGTCGCAGCGACGTCGTCGTCGCGCAGCCACCACGAGGCCACGATCCCCGGCACCATCACGAAGCCGACGGCCAGGAACGCCGCCCGATGTGCCGACAGTCGCTCGACCGCGGTCGCCGTGTCCGCGAGTCCTGCCAGGCCGGCTGCCAGAACGGTGGCTGCGAGTGCGGTTCCGACGGCGTACGAGACCTGCCGCTGCGTGTTGAACAGCGACGTCGCCCGGCCGGTGTCGGCCATCGACGTCGTGGCGTACACACCGGTCTGGATCGACACGAAGACCAAGCCGATCGCCAGACCCCGAGCGAACGACGACGCACCGACCACGAGGAGCGGCGTGTCGAGGTCGAACGTCGCGAACCATCCGGTGATCGTCGCCGCTGCGGCAGTTCCCCACACCATCAGCCGTCGAGGTCCGATCGACCGGTATGCCCGCTTGCCGAACAAGTTCGAGACGAGGAGCACACCGAACGCCTGTGGCGACGAGGCGAGACCACTTTCGAGCGCCGAGAACCCGCGCAGCGATTGCAGGTAGACGGGGAGCACGAAGATCAGGCCGAAAAAGCCGGCATAGATCGACGACGAGGCGAGGTTCATCGTCCTGAACAGTCGGTCCTGGAACAGCCGCAGGAGGAGAGCGGGCTCGTCGGCGCGCCGCTCGAACCAGACCGCCGCCACCAATCCGACCACGCCGACCGTCCCCGTGAACATCACACGGGGCGCCGTCCAGCCCTGCTCGGGACCGATCGTCATGGTGTAGATCACGAGCGCGATCGATCCGCCCGTGAGCACGAGACCGATGACATCCAGCCTCCCCACCACCGCCTGGCGCTCCTCGCGAATCGCCACGACCGCCATGACGAGGCCGACCGCACCCACTGGCAGGTTGATGAGGAAGATCCACCGCCATGACGCCTGATCGACGAGCAACCCCCCGATGAGCGGCCCGATCGCCGGCGCGACGACCGCCACCCCGAGCACGGCGGTGGCCGCCGTCGCCCGGCGGTGCATGGGGAAGGCGCGGTAGAGCATCGCCGCACCGACCGGGGTCATCAAGCCGCCACCGACACCCTGCAACACTCGGAACGCGACGAGTTGTTCGAGTGACCCGGCCACACCGCACAGCAGCGACACGATCGTGAAGGCGAGGAGCGAACCGGCGAACACGCGCTTCGTCCCGAAACGATCGCCCAGCCACCCGGCCGCGGGGATGACGCTCGCCACTGCGAGGAGGTACCCGACGGCGATCCACTCGGCGTCGCTCGGTCGCACCCCGAAGTCCGCTGCCATCGTGGGGAGCGCGACGTTGACCATGGTGCCGTCGATCACGGTCATGAAGATCGCCACGATGTAGATCACGAGGACCTGACGCTCGTAGGGCACGGCACGCAGCCGTTCGATCGTCACGTCGCTCCTCGGACGCGCCGGATCCGGATCGGTCCCTTCGCCGTCGACGGATCGACGACCCGACCTCCCTGGGTGATCTCGACCCGACCTGCCGCGACCAAACGGCGCGCCGCCGCCCGGGTCGCCTCCATCCGATCCTGCCACTCTCCACCGAGCGCCCGAGCCGCCTCGCTGGGGCAGATCGTCGCACCCGCGGCCCGCTGGTCGAGCAGTTCGAGGATCTCGCGTTCGAGGAGGCGGTCCTCATCGGTCACCTTGCGGCGGCGGCAGCGATCCGAGCAGTAGCGCACCGACTCCCAGTTCTTGGCCCACTTCGCCCGCCACTCCATCACTCGTCCGCAACTCGCACAGACCTTGGTGGCCGACTCCGTCACGTCGAGCACCGTACGCCGTTCGGATCGCCCGATCGTGGCCGGAGCCCACCACCGGTTCGAGTCGTGAAACTCCAGGTCATCGGGGTGTGATCACCGTTCGAACCACGGGAGCGACACCGCCACACCGGGAGTGCACAGGGCGTGCGGTGAGCTCGACGGCGTCGGCAACCCGGCCGCCTCGATCACGGATTGATCGATCTCGACGTCGTCGGCACGGTGGAGCGGCCAGGGTTCATGGTGAACCCGCCCGTACCTGGGTCGGCCGAATCGGTGGGTGACCAGCGCCCATCGAGCCGAGAGGAAGTGATCGAGGTCGGTCGGCTCGGGGATCACGGGACCGACCGTGTAGCCGATGTCGGCCGTCACCTGGCCGGCGGCGGAGCGGGGCCAGGACCGCCGCATGGTGTACCTGTGGTGGTCACCGTCGACGGCATGATCGGCACCGGCCGACCAGCAATACGGGAGGGAGAACACCGTCCGGGCGACACCGACGATGATCGCCCGCGGCACGTCGAGCGAGAAGAACCACACGGCGCGACGGCCCCGTTCGTCGATGACGTAGGTACGCACGTTGATCTCGACGAAGGTCCCGAGGTACGGCACCGGTGGTGTCGGGCCGAGACGGACGTCGCGCATCACGAACGGGATCAGACCGACCCATGCCGACTCGTCGAACGTGTCGACGACGACACCGTCGGGCAGCAGCGCCTGAACCGTCTCGGCCTGGTACCGCCAGTGGAAGTAGGCGAGATCCGTCCACCGCTGCCGCATGACCACCCGCTGAGCGAGCGGCGGCGGTTCGACCGCCACCGGCTCCACCCCCGCCGCGGGGGGGGGGGGGGGGGGGGGGGGGG
>JBMUCX010000057.1:0-17984 GCA_049458915.1 Ilumatobacteraceae bacterium | reverse complement strand
GAGCCGGCGCTCTCCGAGGCGGAACGACGCCAGTCGGGCGTCGGTGTGGTCGTCGACGGGGATCAGTCGGGCCATGTCACCGGGTGGTCGGAGCCGGATGGACGGTGGCCGGATCGGGAGACCGGATCAGCCGTGTCGATCATGGGTGCGATCAGTAGTAGTAGGGGAACGAGTCCCAGTTGGGCGGTCGCTTCTGCAAAAAGCTGTCTCGTCCTTCGGCGGCCTCGTCGGTCCCGTAGGCGAGGCGAGTCGCTTCGCCGGCGAAGATCTGCTGCCCGACGAGTCCGTCGTCGATCAGGTTGAAGGCGTACTTCAGCATCCGCTGCGCCGTCGGGCTCTTCGAACAGATCTCCGCGGCCCACTCCAGCGCCGTTGCTTCGAGTTCGGCGTGCGGCACGACGGCGTTCACGCCGCCCATGTCGTGCATCTGCTGAGCGGTGTACTCACGACCGAGGAAGAAGATCTCTCGTGCGAACTTCTGGCCGACGAACCGGGCGAGGTACGCCGAGCCGAACCCACCGTCGAAACTCGCCACGTCGGCGTCGGTCTGCTTGAAGCGTGCGTGCTCTCGGCTCGCGATGGTGAGGTCGCAGGTCACGTGCAGGCTGTGTCCACCGCCGGCAGCCCACCCCGGCACCACGCAGATCACGACCTTCGGCATGAACCGGATCAAGCGCTGGCATTCGAGGATGTGCAATCGACCGGCGCGGGCCGGATCGATCGTGTCCGCGGTGTCGCCTTCGGCGTACTTGTAGCCGTCTCGGCCACGGATCCGCTGGTCACCCCCGGAGCAGAACGCCCAGCCACCATCGCGCGCCGACGGGCCGTTGCCCGTGAGCAGCACGCAGCCGACGTCGGACGACATCCGGGCGTGGTCGAGTGCCGCGTAGAGCTCGTCGACCGTGTGCGGTCGGAACGCGTTGCGGATCTCCGGCCGGTGGAAGGCGATCCGGACCGCAGCGACGTCGGTCGCCCGGTGATACGTGATGTCGGTGAAGTCGAAGCCCGGTACCTCGGTCCAGGCCGACGGGTCGAAGATCTCGGACACCTGTGTGGTCATGCGCCCATGTTGCCCGGTCGTGCGAGGTCAGGTCGCAATCCGGCAGACGATCTGTCCCCGCAGTCGGGCGCGCAACGCCCAGACGAGCAGGAAGATCGAGGCGACGGCGAGGACCGGCTGAGCCGGAGCGAACCAGTCGAGCGCACCACTCGAACCGAGTGCCACCACGACGAGTTTGTTGCACGTCGGACAACCGACGGCGAAGAACGACAGCAGTCCACCGAGACCCCCGGTCTTGCCCGGGCGGTCGAGTTCGTCGTCGGCGCCGCCCGAATCGCGCACGTACGTGGCGATCAACAGCCCCCCGAGCACGGCGGTCACGACCAGGCTCGGGTACGACCACCAGGTGACGTCCACGGGGCGACCGAACACCGGGTTCGGGATCACGTCGGTCGGGACGCCGATGAGCACGGCCGTCACGAGCGCTGCGATCGCTGCCGACAGCCAGCGTCGTGCCGTCCAGGAGCGGAAGGCCGCAACCATCGGGGGGTTCGATGCCGGGCGGACCACGCCGGAAATGGTATCGGCCGACCGCCGATGGGTTCCGGCTACGGTGCGGACGTGACCGCACCCGTCATGATCCTGCCCGTCGTCGGCCTGCCGGAGATCGAACCCGGTGCGGATCTTGCAGCGATGGTGGCCGAGGTCGCCGAGGTCCTGTCGGGTGACGTCGTCGTCGTCACCTCGAAGATCGTGTCGAAGGCCGAGGGATGCGCCGTCGAACTCGCCGACGTCGAGCCGAGCGAGTTCGCTCGGCGGTGGGCCGAGGAGTGGGACAAGGATCCACGCGTCGTGGAGGTGGTGCTGCGCGAGTCCCGTCGGGTGGTGCGACAGATCGGACCGGTGCTGATCACCGAGACGCATCACGGTTTCGTCTGTGCCAACTCGGGCGTCGATCAGTCGTCGAGCGGAGCCCACGGCAGGGTGCTGACCTTGCCGGCCGATCCCGATGCATCGGCTCGGCGGATCCGTGACGGGTTCTCGCGGTCCGGTGTCGATGTCGGTGTGGTCGTCACCGACACCTTCGGGCGACCGTGGCGAGAGGGTCAAACCGACATCGCCATCGGAGTGGCAGGAATCGCTCCCTTGCGGAGCTACATCGGCGAGGTGGATCCGCACGGGCACGAGTTCCGGGTCCAGGAGATCTGCGTCGTGGACGAACTCGCGGCCGCTGCCGAGTTGGTCAAGGGCAACACGAGTCGGGTGCCGGTGGCGATCGTGCGAGGCTTCGACTGGGATCGCGATCCGGAGGCCGAACTGGCGCCGGTCGTGCGGGATCCGAGCCGCGACCTGTTCCGCTGACGGTCGGTCAGGCGAGTGGGTCGGGTCGGCCGATCGCCGTCGTGACGGTCTGCCAGGCGAGGTCCACCTGTGCGTTGCTCAAACGATCGCCGTGCTGACCATTCGTCGCGATGTCGGCCCATTCGACGATCGAACGGCCGTCGACCGCGGTCACGCCGGGCAGCGGGTCCATCTCGATGGGAGATCCGTCGGTCGGCGCGCCCCAATGCACCCGGAGCAGTCGATCACTCGTCATCCCGCACGACCGGAGGGCGTCGTCCAACCCACCGCGCATGATGGCGGCGTTCGCCACGGCCTTCGCATCGGGTGACTCGTCAGGAGCGGAGGGCACCGGCTCCATCGTCGTGACGACGGCGAAGACTCCGGGTGGGCCGATCAGGACGTGCCCCGGACCACCGAGGCGATCCTCGGCGATCTCGTACACGACACGCCAGGGTGGCGTCGGGAGATCCCGCAGCGCTTTGCTGGTCAGCAGGACGCTCGGAGCGATCGCAGGCTCGTCGGGTTGGTTCCGTGCGCCGTCCTTGAAATATCGCTTGGCGGAGGTGAACGCCACGGGGATCACGACGACCAGGACGACGAGGGGGATGATGATGCCAGGACCCATCGAGGGCAAGTTTCGCGCGTCGGGTCCGTGTGGCGGTGCATCCCACGTCGCCGAGGCGTCGGGTCAGGTCTCGGTCACCTCGATGACCGTCTGCATCCGGTGCACGGTGAGGTGGTCGTCGACGAGACAGTTCAAACGGAAATACCCGCCTTCGGTGAACACGACCGTCACCTCGCTCGTCGCACCGGGTCGAGTGGAGGCGGCGGCACCGATCGTGGTCCCGTCCGGCGCGACGATCTGCAGGTCGTGGATCAGGGTCCCGGTGTTGTCGAACTCGAACGTGACCTGGTCGCCGACGCGGATGTCGACCGGATCCTTCGCGACGTAGCGGTAGGTGTCTCCGGTGTCGTCAGCCCGTAAGCGGAGGACGTAGGAGCGGAGCGGCGATGCGGCTGGCTCGCCGGCACAAGCCCCGGTGAGCGACGCGGTCACCAGGAGTGCTGCCACGACACGCCAGCGGCGGTGCGTCACGACGCGGTCGTACCCTCGTCGGGTCGGTTCTGCGCGTGTTGGAAGCCGAACCGGCCCTTGACACAGAGATTGCCGTGGGTGATCGGACTCGTCGCGGGCGAGGTCACCTTGACGATCGTGTTGTCCTGCACGTGCAGTGTGAGGTTGCAGCCGACGCCGCAGAAGCCGCAGATGGTGTCGGTGGTGGTCTGTCGCTCGGTGTCCCAGGTGCCGTCGCGTCGCATCTCGAACTCGGTCGTCGGGATGAGGGCGCCGGTCGGGCACACCTGGATGCAGTTGCCGCAGTACACGCACGAGGAGTCGGGCAGCGTGACGTCGAACTCGGTCGAGACCCGACTGTCGAATCCTCGTCCGGCGATGTCGATGACGAAGCTGTGTTGCCACTGGTCGCCGCAGGCGTCGACGCACTGGTAGCACAGGATGCACTTCGCGTAATCACGGATGTAGAGGTCGTTGTCGACCTTCACCGGTTGGGAGAGCGTGGCGGCATCGGGTCCGTACCGGGCGGGATCGGCGCCGTACTCGTCGTTCCACTCGTCGATGTGATCGGTGAGCGAGAGGTCGACTGCCGAGCCGAGGAACTCGAGCACCATGCGACGGCTGTGGTCGACCCGTTCGGACCGGGTGTGGACGACCATGCCGTCTTCCACCGGCCGGGAACACGACGGCACGAGTGCTCGCGAGCCCTCGAGCTCGACGACGCACACCCGACACGCGTTCTTCGGGGTGATGGTGTCGCCGTAGCAGAGCGTCGGCACGCCGCAGCCACGACCGCCGCAGGCGTCGAGGATCGTCGAGCCGGCCGGGACCTCGGTCTCGGCTCCGTCGATGGTCAGCCGCACGGTGTCCGTGCCGTGGCCGGTCGTCGTCACGTGAGCACCCCCAATCGGACGATCGCGGTCTCGATGGCGCTGTGAGCGGTCTGGCCGAGCCCGCAGATACTGGCATCCCGCATCGCCCGGCCGATGTCCCGGAGCAGCGCCAGGTCGAGCTGGCGATCACCTGATCCGGTGACGATGCGGTCGATCGTCTCTTGTTGACGGACCGTGCCGATCCGGCACGGCACACACTGTCCGCACGATTCGTCGCGGAAGAACGCAGCGATCCGGCGGAGCTGGTCGACGAGGTCGACGTGCTGATCGTGGACCATCACGACGCCCGAGCCGAGCGTCAGCCCCACCGCCCGAACGGCCTCCGGAGTGAGCGGCAGATCGAGGTCGTCCGGTCCGGCGAACCCGCCGGCTGCGCCACCCAGGAGCACGGCCTGCAACTCGGATCCCGCCCTGAGCCCACCGGCGAGGTCGATGAGGTCGCGGAGGGTCGGCCCGAGTTCGATTTCGTAGACGCCGGGGCGGACGACCGCACCGGACACGCAGAACAGGCGGCGGTTCGCGACGGGGAGTTCACCGCGGAGGATCGCCGGCACGTTGATCAGCGTCTCGACGTTGTTGACGGCGGTCGGCAGCCCGAAGAGGCCGGACTGGAACGGGAACGGGGGCTTGTTGCGCGGCTCGCCGCGATATCCCTCGATCGAGTTGAAGATCGCCGTCTCCTCCCCGCAGATGTATGCGCCGGCACCGCGCACGACGACGATGTCGATGTCATCACCGAGGATTCCCCTTCGCCGACATTGGTCGATCGCTCCGAGGAGCGCCGCCTCGGCCCGGGGGTACTCGCCGCGCAGATAGACGTGGGCTCGCTCGGCACCGACGGCGATGGCGGCGATCATGATCGCCTCGACGACCGTGAACGGATCGTTCTCGAGGATGGTGCGGTCCTTGAACGTCCCCGGCTCGGACTCGTCGGCGTTGCAGACGAGATGGTGCGGCGTCGCCGCCTGTGTCCGGACCGCCTCCCATTTGACGGCGGTGGGGAACGCCGCACCGCCGCGACCGGTGAGCCCCGACTCCCTGACGGCTTCGATGATGCCCTCCGGGCCGAGTTCGCGGGCGCGATCGAGCGCAGCGAATCCGCCATGGGCGATGTGATCATCGATCGACGTCGGATCGATGCGCCCGACGCGACGGAGCAGCACGGCGTCGTCGGATCCGGCGAGTGGAACCGCCGCTGCGACGGGCGGTTCGGGATCGACGAAGCGGTACGGCTCGGGCCCGGCTTCGATCGTGAACGTGCCCCGACCACGCTCGCAGACGCCGAGGCAGGCCGATGGATGGGCGCCGGCGTCGACGGACGCTTCGGTCCAGCCGTTCGCCCGACAGGCGAGGTCGACACACACGTGACGCTGGACCGGATCGCGCTCGGCGGTGGAGAACAGCGCGTAGAAGCTCGCCACGCCGAACACCTCGGCTGCTCCGAGTCCGAGGCGGTCGGCGATCTCGTCGGCCGCGCTCGGGCCGAGCCAGCCGACCTGATCGTTGACGGCGTGGAGCGTCGGCAGCAGGAGGTGTCGAAGTTCCCGAACCGCATGACCGCCACGGACGTCGTGGACGTCGCGTTCGGGACGAGGGCCGAGGACCGATTCGATCGCCGTGCGTTCGGGACCCGTGATCATCGAGAGGTCACGGTACTCGCCGATGCCGCGCCGACGAGGGACGAGTCGTCGGCGAGTCGGTCGATCCGCACCGCTGCGGCCTTGAACTCTGCCGTTCCGGACCGCGGGTCGGTCGCGTCGATCGTGAGTTGGTTGACGTCGACCTCGTCGGGGAAGTGGAACGTCATGAACACGAGGCCGGCTCGGAGGCCCGGGTCGATGCGGACCGGGGCCTCGACCGCTCCGCGCCGTGACGAGATCCGGACGATCTCACCGTCGACGAGTTCGAGTGCGGCCGCGTCCTCGGGGGACACGTCGATCGCCTCACCGAAGCGGTTCGGACTCCGGAACCCACCCGACTGCACGCCCGTGTTGTACGAGTCGAGTCGCCGACCGGTCGTGAGTCGCAGGGGAAACTCGTCGTCGAGAGCCTCGACCGGTGGTTCGTCGACCACGACGGTGAACGGTGCTGCTCGGCCGCGATCGGCCGGGTCGTCGGCCCACAGTCGCCCGTGCAGGTAGGTCGGTTCGAGCGAGTCCTCGGACGGACATGGCCACTGGATGCCACCGAGTTCGTCGAGCCGCGGCCAGGACATGCCGGCGTGCATCGGCGAGAGTCGCCGGAGTTCGTCCCAGATCTGCTCGTGCGAGTCGTAGGCCCAGTCGTGCCCCAGGCGTCGAGCGAGTTCGAGCAGGATCCAGACGTCGTCGCGGGCGTCGCCGGGGGGATCGATCGCCTTGCGGACCCGCTGGACGCGACGTTCGGAGTTCGTCACCGTGCCATCGGACTCGCACCACGATGCGCTCCCGGGGAGCACCACATCGGCGAGTTCGGCCGTGCCCGTCATGTGGATGTCGATGACGACGAGGTGGTCACGGCTCGTCAGCAACTCGATCGCCCTCGACACGTCGGCCTCGGACTGCGCCGGGTTCTCGCCGATCACGAGGACCGATGTCAGTTCGTTGCGTTCCATCGCATCGAACATCTGCGTCAGGTGCCAGCCGTTGTGTGGTGGGACGGTGACGCCCCATTCGGCGTCGAACTTGGCTCGGGCGACGTCGTCGACGACGTCCTGGAACCCGGGCAGCTTGTTCGGCAGCGCGCCCATGTCCCCGCCGCCCTGGACGTTGTTCTGGCCTCGGAGCGGCGTCAGGCCGGCACCGTGACGCCCGACCTGCCCGGTGAGGAGCGCGAGGTTGCACAGTGCGAGCACGTTGTCGACCCCGTTGTGGTGCTCGGTGATGCCGAGCGTCCAGCACAGTTGGGCCGCGCCGGCCGAGGCATAGGCGTGCGCCAGTTCGCGGATCGCATCGGCCGGGACACCGGTGACGAGTTCCCCGCGCTCGAGCGTCCAGTCCTCCACCGATTCGGCGAAGGCGTCGAAGCCGGTCGTGGCCCGTTCGATGAACGACCGGTGGACCAGGCCGGCATGGATGATCTCGCGGGCGATCGTGTTCGCGAGGGCGATGTCGGTCCCGACGTGCAGGCCGAGCCACCGGTCGGCGAAGTGCGCCGTTTCGCTGCGCCGGGGGTCGACGACGTAGAGCTTCGCCCCGCGCTCCACCGCCGTGAGGACGTGATGGAAGAAGATGGGGTGGGCGTTACGAGCGTTCGAACCCCACATCACGATCACGTCGGCGTCCTCGGCCTCCTGGTACGACGAGGTGCCACCTCCTGCTCCGAAGACGGTGGCCAGACCGACCACCGAGGGAGCGTGTCAAGTGCGGTTGCAGGAGTCGATGTTGTTCGTGCCCAGGGCCGCACGGGCGAGCTTCTGGGCGACGAAGTTCATCTCGTTGGTCGACTTGGAGCAGGAGAACACGCCGATCGAGCGTCCGCCGGCGGTGTCACGGGCGGACCGGAGACCCTCAGCAGCCCGGTCGAGCGCCTCGTCCCATGTCGCCGGCCGCAGCTCGCCGTCGACTCGGACGAGCGGCTGGGTCAGCCGGGGGAGGGGGCGGTGCTGGTGGCGCGGCATGGCCAGATCCTAGTGGCGGCGTGCACGCTGGCACCGCTGCCGCGAAAACGGCGGTCAGGAGGTGCCGAGTGCCGAGTCGGCGATGACCTGGTCGAGGTGAGCCAGGTGAACGTCGAGCGCCCGGGTCAAGCGACTCTTGTTGCCGTTGGCCACGTACTCGACCACGAGGCCGTTGAGCACCGCTCGGGCCAGGGTCGCCTCGATCGACGCCACGTTCGGGGGAACGCCCTGGGAGAGCAGCAGGCCCTCGATGTCGGGTCGGAGCTTCAGTTGGGAGTTCCGGCGGCGGTCGAGGCCCTCACGATGGTCGTCCGTCGGAAGGTGCGCCGCCGCTTCGATGCCGAGGCGGGCGATGGCCAGGTTCTCGTGAGAGGCCAGTGCCCACTTCCACCACGCCCGGAGCAACTCGGATGGTGTCAGTCCGGGACGACGTTCGAGCCAGTGTCGTTCGACGTCGTCCTGGATCTGGCCCGAGCGCCGGAGTGCAGCGGCGAGGAGATCGTCCTTGGTGCCGAAGTGATGGACGAGCGCGTTGACGCTCACTCCGAGTGCCTTGGCCATGGGCCGGAACGAGACATCGACCAGACCGTGATGTCCCAGATATTGCACGACCCGATCGAGCAGTGCGGTGCGGCGGGGGTAGTCGACGAGGCGAGCCATCGGAGCGGCAACGTACACGGCAGTGCGTGTCCGGACCGTCAAGGATTCCGTCGAGAGCGATAAATCTTCGCAGAGCGCTCGTGGTCCTCCCCGGTGGTCGGGGGACCGGGCCGTGGTCGAGCTGGCCGGCACTCAGTACGAACGCGGCAGTCCGAGGACGTGTTCGGAGACGTAGTTCAGGACCATCTCCTGTGAGATCGGAGCGATGCGCAGCAGACGGGCTTCGCGCCAGTACCGCTCCACGTCGTACTCGCTCGCGTACCCCATGCCGCCGTGCGTCTGGACCGCGCGATCGGCGGCGTCGTACGCGGCCTCGGCAGCGAGGTACTTGGCGCTGTTCGCCTCCTCGCCGCACGGCAGGCCGGCGTCGTACAGTTCGCTCGCCCGACGGATCATCAGTTCGGCTGCTCGGAGTCGCATGTGAGCGTCGGCGAGCGGGAAGGCCAGACCCTGGTTCTGACCGATCGGTCGACCGAACACGATCCGCTCGTTGCCGTAGGCCACGGCTCGACGGATGGCCGCTCGCCCGATACCGAATGCTTCGGCGGCCAGGAGGATGCGTTCCGGGTTGAGTCCGTCGAGCAGGTGGTGGAACCCGCGTCCGACCGTGCCGATGACGTCCTCGTCGGCGACGAACACTCCGTCGAACACGACCTCGCACGATGCGACCGCATTGCGACCGACCTTCGAGATCGGGGTCACCGTCACATCGGGTGACCCGAGATCGGCGAGGAAGAGTGTCATCCCGTCGGTTCGTCGGGCGACCTCGTCGAGCGGAGTGGTGCGAGCCAGGAGCATGCATTTCTCGGCGATGTGCGCCTTGGTGTTCCAGACCTTCCGGCCCCGCACGACGTAGCCGCCATCGACCTTCGTCGCCCGTGTCGCGATGTTCGTCGTGTCGGTGCCGGCATCGGGCTCGGTCACCCCGAACGACACGTGCAGGGATCCGTCGGCGACCGCCGGGAGGTACTTGGCCTTCATCGCGGGCGAGCCGTGTTTGACGACCGGGTTCATCCCGAAAATCGACAGGTGCAGCGCTGATGCCCCGTTCATGCAGGCACCCGAAGCGGCGACCTCCTCGAGCAAGATCGATGCCTCGGTGATCCCGGCCCCGCCGCCCCCGAACTCGGAGGGGATCGCGACGCCGACCCAGCCGGCGCTCGCGAAGGCGCCGTAGAAGTCCCACGGGAACTCGTGCTCGGCGTCGCAGCGACGCCAGTACTCGTCGGGGAAGTCGGCACAGATGGCCCGCACGCCCTGACGCAGGTCGGCGAACGGGTCGGATGCCGCGTCGCCTGGTCGAGGGGTTCCCGTTCCGGCGCTGTCGTGTCCCACGCTGCCATGATGACGCAATGGCCACGATCAGCGGATCACCGGACGACCACTCGCGTGGCGGTGCCGTTTCGATCGGTGGTCACCACTTCGATCCGGTCGATGTCCGACGGACGGTGGCCGAGGCCGTCGACCTGGTCGAGGCGCCCGGTCTCGGCTCGGTCGAGCGCAGTGCGGCACTCGCCGAACGCCGGTCGACCGTACGATCGATCGTCGGAGCGGTCGATGCGTGGAAGGCGCCGGCCGATCAGGTCGTCGACCTGCTGCGCCGCCTGTGGCCCGTGCTGACGGCGGTGAGCGACGACCTCGCGGCGGCCGACCTGCTCCCGGTGAGGTCGATCGGTACCGTCGCGTCGCTGCACGTCGGATCGGGCGGTGTGCCCAAGCCGGCCGTGGACGCCGTCGAGATCGACCTCGGCGGTGTCATCGGCGACCGCCAGGCGACGCGCCGTCACCATGGTGCTCCGTGGCAGGCGGTGTGCCTCTGGTCGGTGGAGGTGATCGACGAGTTGCGGGCCGATGGCCACCCGATCGGGCCCGGGTACGCAGGCGAGAACGTGACGATCGCCGGTCTCGACTGGGCCGATGTCCGACCCGGCGTGCGACTGCGGATCGGGAGCGTGCTGTGCCGGGCGTCGTCGTTCGCGGTGCCGTGCAAGCAGAACGCCTCGTGGTTCGCCGATGGCGACTTCGGCCGGATCCACCACCGGAACGGCCCGGTGAGCCGGGTGTACGCGACGGTGCTCGAACCGGGCCGCGTCACCACCGGCGACGAGGTCGTCGTCGAGCCCTGACGCCGGGCGGCGTCACCACCGGCGACGATGCCGTCGTCGATCGGGGGGTTCGACCGACGTGCCAAGATCGGGTCATGGCGAGATTGCGTGAAGTTCCACGAGACGAGGCCGATCCGAAGTACGTCGCCCCGATGTACCGATTCCTGTTCGGAGACCGCGACCCGGTCGTCGACCGAGGGACCTCGACGGGCACGCCCGGTGACTGGTGGACGGTGTTCGCTCTCGTCCCCGACGTCTTCGCCCATTGCGTCGACGGGTTCCGCATCTACCGGAATCCGGCCCGTCGCCTCGACCCGCTGCTCCGCGAACTCGGACAGACCCGCGCCGGATGGCTCACCGGGAGCCAGTTCGTCTACTCCCAACACTGCAAGAGTTGTCGGGGACTCGGGATGCCCGAGGAGAAGATCGCTGCGATCCATGCGTGGGAGGTCGCGGACTGCTTCGACGCGACGGAACGGGCGTTGCTCGCCTACACCGACTACCTCGTCGATCAGCACGGTCGGGTTCCCGACGCCGTCTTCGAAGCGCTGAAGGAGCACCTCGATGACGAGGAGATCCTCGAGTTCACGTACATCACCAGCCTGTACTTCATGCACGCCGTGATGACGAAGGCGCTTCGGCTCGAGTTCGACGACCGCGACGACCCGATCGTCGAGGTCGAGGCCCCGGTCGACTTCGACGCCGCTGCGTTCGCCACGGACTGAGCCACCGCCGGATCGGGGACTACGGTGCGGAGATGGCACGCAACGACAAGTTCGAGATCCGCGGCGTCAACCACATCGCTCTGGTCTGCAGTGACATGGCCCGCACCGTGCGGTTCTACCGCGACGTGCTCGGCATGCCGCTGGTCAAGACGATCGAGCTCCCTGGCGGGATGGGGCAACACTTCTTCTTCGACATGGGGAACGACGATTGCCTGGCGTTCTTCTGGTTCGCGAATGCCGGGCCGGCTCAACCCGGCGTCTCGAATGCGCCGACGCTTCCCGACCGTGGTGACATCGCAACCGCCCATGCCTCGATGAACCATCTGGCCTTCGACGTGCCGCTGGAGCGCTTCGACGAGTACCGGCAGCGATTGATCGACGAAGGCATCGACGTGAGCATGGTGTTCGACCACGACGACAGTGAGTTCCAGATCGCCCGCGAGTTCCATCCCGGGGTGTTCGTCCGGTCGTTCTATTTCCGTGATCCCGATGGGATCCTGCTCGAGTTCGCTGCGTGGACCCGGGAGATGGGCCGTCCCGACGACATCACGGTGATGCCGGTCGACGCGCGGGGCGAGCACGTCGACGTGTCGGCGCCGCAGTGACCGGGTCGTCGCCCGGCGACCCGTCGGCGCTGCTCGATCCGCTCGAACGGTTCGGGATGAAGGCGGGTACCTCGGCGAACGACCACGGGCCGTTCAAGGCGGCGGCCACGGTGGCGCCGGTCGACGTCGCTCCACGGGATCTGATCGTCGTGCCCGACGGCGACGTCGTGTCGCCACCGGAGGTTCCGCCGACGCTGATCGTCGACGTCGTGTACCGGACGCTGCCGTCCGGCTCGACGCCGCCCGAGCTCCGTGCCGATGTGCTCGTCCCGGACGGAGTCGGTCCGTTCCCGATCGTGGTGTTCGTGCCCGGCGGCGGGTTCGTCCGCAGCCCGAAGGACGCTGCGTCGATCCGTCGGACGGCGGTGGCGGCGCGAGGGTTCGTCGTGGTCAGCGTGGAATATCGCACGCTTCGTCACGGCACCTATCGAGACGGTGTCGACGACGTGGCGGCGGCCGTCGACTGGGTCCGCGATCACGCCGATGGGTTCCGCGGTGACCCGGAGCGGTTGGCGTTGTGGGGCGAGTCGGCCGGCGGGTACCTGGCCGCCCTCGCGGTCACGACCGGAACGGTGCGCCATGTCTCGGCGGTGGTCGACACGTTCGGTTTGACCGATCTGTCACGGGTGGCGATGGATTTCGATGCGGCGGAACGCGCCCGGCACCTCACGGCCGAGATCCCCGAGGCGCAGTACGTCTTCGGGCGTCACAGCGGCCTGACCGTCCTCGACGACCCCGACGAGGTCCAGCGGGCGAATCCGGTCGCGCACGTCTCGGGAACCGAGCCGCCCTTCCTCCTGCTCCACGGGGAGATCGACGGCCTGGTGTCGCCGGGGCAGAGTCGGTTGCTGCACGAAGCGTTGCTCGGCGCCGGGGTCCCGTCGACCCGCCTCGTCGTCGCCGGCGCCGGGCACTACGGGATCGAATGGTCGTCGGGCACCGTGCTCGATCGGATCATCGAGTTCCTCGCCGAGCGGCTTCGCTGACGCCGGCGTCGTTCAGCGCACGGCGAACACCGACACGACCACGCCCTCGGGGAGTCGTCCACCCGTGCCGACGAAGGTCGTGTGGTTCACCCAGCCGTACCGCTCGTCGGCGGTCTCGAGTCGGATGGAGGTGCGCATCGTGTACTCGCTCGGATCGACCGGGTCACCGGCGGCCAACCGTTTCATCACGTCGGGTGGCCCGTGGCGGAACCCACGGTCGGTCATCTCGATGTCGGCCCCGTCCGTGGTCCGGAGGAGATAGCGGGCGTCGATCACGACGCTGCCGTCGTTTCGCACCGTCTGCCAATCGGCACCGTGCCCGACGATGAGCCCGTCGAGGAGCGGTCCGGACATCGTTCCACCCACGACGGGGATCACTCGTCGGATTCCCGTCGGCACCGGGCCGACCACGACGGGGTCGCCCGCCCTCACGGCGAGGTCACACACGTGATCGAGTACGGGGATCGGCAACCGCATCGTCGTAGTCTGCACCTCGGAGATGACGGAGCGACCACCGGTCCGTCGACACTGCCACCATTCGACACGAGCCGATCCGCGACATGACCGACGCCACCGACCTCACCGCCCCTCCCGTGGTCGTGGCCGGAGCAGGTATCGCCGGACTCTCGTTCGCCCTGACGTGCCATCAGATCGGTGTGCCGGTCGTGGTGCTCGAGTCGGTACGCGAGCTCGCACCGCTCGGGGTCGGGATCAACCTGCAGCCCAACGCGGTCCGCGAACTGCACGACCTCGGCCTCGCAGCTCCCCTCGCCGAGATCGGCGTGTCGGTCGAGGAGTGGGCGCTGACGGGACGCAACGGGCGCGACGTGTGGTCCGAACCGCGGGGGACACTGGCCGGCTATCGCTGGCCGCAGTACGCGGTCCATCGTGGCGAGTTGCAGATGTTGCTCCTGCGTGCGGTCGTCGATCGCCTCGGCCCGGACGCCGTGCGGAGCGGGCGACGTGTCGTCGGCTACGACCGGGCTCGGGACGGTGTCACGGTCGCCGTCGAGCGACGAGACGGCACGGCCGAGACCGTGCACGGTTCACTGCTCGTCGCGGCCGACGGGTTGCACTCGGCCGTGCGTGCGCAGATGCATCCCGATCAGGGACCGCCCAACTGGAGCGGTGCCCTGCTGTGGCGCGGAACGTCGCTCGGCCCTCCGGTTCGCACCGGCGCGTCGTTCGTGCTGGCCGGGACGCTCCCGCAGCGTTTCGTCCACTACCCGATCTCGCCGACCGATCCGGACACCGGATTGCAGGTCCAGAACTGGATCGCCGAACTGACGGTGGACGAGCGGTCCGTGCCCGACTCGAACTGGAATCGCGAGGTGCCGCTCGAGTCGTTCTTGCCGGCCTTCGAGGATTGGCGTTTCGACTGGCTCGACGTCCCGGCGTTCATCCGCGGTGCCGGTCGGGCCTGGGAGTTCCCGATGGTCGACCGCGATCCGGTCGACCGGTGGGTCGACGGCCGAGTCGGACTGATCGGCGACGCAGCGCACGTCATGTACCCGGTCGGTTCGAACGGGGCGTCGCAAGCGATCGTCGACGGTCGGGTCCTGGGAGCGAAGTTGTTGGAGCACGGGGTCGGTCCCGACGCACTCGCCGCCTACGAGGACGAACTGCGTGACGATCTGAACGCCCTCGTCCTCCGCAATCGAGCGGCCGGGCCGATCGCCCTGCTCGGTGTCGTCGACGAACGGTGCGGCGGTGAGTTCGACGACATCGACGCGGTGATCCCGCGTGCCGAGCGCGAGGCGTTCATGGAGCGGTACAAGGCCGCGGCCGGGTTCGCTCGCGATGCGCTCAACGCCGCCGCCGCGACGATCGCCCTCGACGACTGAGGGCCCGACGTCGCGGCCTCGACTGCCGCCCGGGCATCGACGGGGCCTACGTTGGCGCCGATGGTCGCCTCCAGTGTTCCCGGCTTTTCGAATCGACAACTCTGGGTGGTGCTCGGGACCCTGATGTTGGCGGTGTTGTTGGCGTCGATGGAGATCTCCATCATCGCCACGGCGCTGCCGACGATCGTCGGTGAGTTCCAGTCGTTCGAGAGTTTCGCCTGGGTGGGGACGGCCTACATCGTCACCTCGGCAGTGGGCACCCCGATCATGGGGAAGCTGTCGGATCTCTTCGGTCGTCGGACGGTGTTCCAGGTGACGCTCGCGATCTTCGTGGTCGGCTCGCTGCTCTGCGGGCTGGCCCAGTCGATGGGGCAACTGATCGCCTTCCGTGCGGTCCAGGGGCTGGGTGGTGGTGCGATCCAGGCCCTCGCCTTCGCCATGCTCGGCGACATCCTGCCGCCGCGAGAGCGCGGCAGGTACATCGGTGTGTTCACGCTCGCGTTCGTCGGTGCAGCGTTGATCGGTCCGGTCGTCGGGGGCGTCATCATCGACCACTTCTCGTGGCCGTGGATCTTCTTCATCAACGTGCCGCTCGGGCTCGCCGTGATGGCCGTCACGCACGTGTCGCTCCGCTTGCCCTTCCCGCGTCGGTCGGCCCGCATCGACTGGTCCGGAGCGGCGCTGCTGTCCGTCGCGATCGGGTCGCTGATGATCGCGCTGGAGGAGGGTCAGGGGGACTGGACGCGGGGCCCGGTGCTCGGGCTCTTCGTGGTGGCAGTGGCGGCGACCGTGGCGTTCGTGCTGGTCGAGCGACGTGCGGACGAGCCGATCATCCCGCTCCGGTTGTTCAGGGATCGTGCCGTGCTGGCGGCGACGGCGATCGGGATGTGTGCCGGCGCGATCGCGTTCGGAGCCGGGCAATTCCTGCCGCTGTACTTCCAGGACTCGCTGTTCGTGTCGCCGACGGAGTCGGGTCTGCGGATGCTCCCGCAGATGATCGGCGTGACCGCGGGCACCTTCGGGATCGGTCGGCTGATCGCCCGTACGGGACGATGCAAGCCGTGGCCCGTCGGCGGGACGGCGGTCGCCGTCGCCGGACTCCTCGTCGTGTCGCAGATCTCCGGGACCACCTCGTACGTCACGCTCGTGGTCCCGATGGTGGCGATGGGATTCGGGATGGCCTCGGTGTTCACGACGACGTCGATCGTGGCCCAGAATGCGGTCGAGTTCAGCGATCTCGGCGTCGTGACCTCGACGATCATGTTCTTCCGGTCGCTCGGCGGATCACTCGGCCTGGCGGCGTTCGGCACCATTCTCAACTCGACGATCCGCAGTGAGATCCCGGCTCGACTCGGGGTCGATGCCGACACGGCGAGCGACCTGATCCGCTCACCGGAGGAGATCCGTGCGCTCCCGGTGGTCGAACGCGATGCGGTCATCGAGAGTGTCGCTCTGGGTGTCGGGCGCGTCTACCTCCTGTGTGCGCTCGTCATGGCCGTGGGTTTCCTGGTGGCTCTCGTCGTCCCGGAGCGCCCGTTGCGCACGCGAGCGGGGCTGTCGGACGCCATGGAACAGCAGAGCGCCGGCCCCGGAGCGGCTCAGCCGGACTTGCGACAGACGTAGTAGTTGTTCGACGGATCGGCGTCGATCGAGTGGACCGCGATGTCGGTGAAGCCCGCGTCGGCGAACAGTCGCTTCGCCTGCTGGACGCCCCACATCGCTCCGAGGCCCTCGCCGCCCCCGGCCAACGAGACGGTCATGCAGTGCTGGCACGAGACGGCGTACATGAACGTCCCCATCGGATGATCGAGGTTCTCGCCGATGTGACTCGAGGCCTTGATGTCGGCGCACAGCCAGTGGCTCCCCGGGCGGAGGGCTCGATGGATCCCGTCGACCATGTCCCGTGGATGGGCCTGGTCGTGCACGGCGTCGAAGGTGGTGATGAAGTCGAAGCACTCGGTGTCGTCGAGGCGGGCGGCGTCGGCGGCGAGGAACGTGGCGTTGTCGAGTCCCCAGTCCGCGGCCTCCGCTCGAGCGACATCGAGTGCCCGGTCGGAGAAGTCGATGCCGACGAACGTCGATGCCGGGAACGCCCGGGCCATCAGGTTCACGGCCCGTCCCTGGCCGCAACCGACGTCGGCCACGTGGATGCCGTCGCCGAGTCGGTCGACGATCCCGGGCACCATGGGCAGGATCTTGCGAACGAGGAGCGCGTCGAAACGGAGCCCACTCGTCTCGGCCATCACGGCGTGGAACCGGTCGTACGAGGTGTAGGGGACACCACCTCCGTGCCGGAAGCACTCGACGAGTTCGTCCTCGACGGAGGCGCACAACGAGACGTATTGGGCGTAGGTCGCCATGTTGGCGAGTCCGGCGGCCCGAGTGGTGACGACCGCGTGCTCTGGTGGCAATCGATAGGTGTCGGTCGTGCCGTCGTACCGGACGATGTCGGCGGTGGTCATCGTGTTGAGCCATTCCCGGACGTAGCGCTCGTCGAGCCCGGAGGCCTCGGCGACCTCGTGCGACGTCGCTCCCGCCCGCTCGAATCGGGCGAGGGCGTCGAACAGCCCGACTCGGTGGCCGATGCCGATCATGGTGGCGGCCATGCCGTGATTGAGGATGGTGCGCATCCGATCCATGAACTCGAGTGCGGCCGTGCGATCGATGGAGCCGTTCCCGGCGTCGGACGTCATGACGAGACCGTAGCCGTGCGCGACGCGGCACTGCGCGAGACTTCGGGGTCGATGCGCTACGACGAGCGACCGATCGACTCGACCCCGGTGCACACGGCTGATCTCCCTCCGACGCCGGTGCGCGACCGCAACATCCCGGCGACTGCGTGGGTGGAGGCACCGTCGGACGTGCTGGCGCTCGGCGACGACCTGCCGGGCCGACCCGTGGCGGAGTACAAGCGTCGGATCGGCCCCTGGCTCCTGTGGCGGGCAGGACCGGCGAAGGGTGGTGACGCTCGCTACTGGGCGGCTCACGTCGAAGATCTCGAGCGGGCCCACACGTTCCGGCTGTACCCGGATGGATCCGGTCGGGGAGTCGGAGCGGACGGTGTCGCCGTCGACCGGTTCCGGGGGTGGAAAGAGTCGCTGCGCGACTCGTGATGTGGCGTGTCGCTGCGCGACTCGTGATGTGGCGTG
>JBMUCX010000056.1:0-18018 GCA_049458915.1 Ilumatobacteraceae bacterium | reverse complement strand
TGTGTTAAGCACGCCGCCAGCGTTCGTCCTGAGCCAGGATCAAACTCTCCAACAAAAGTCTGTCGGGCGGTGCAGCGGTCGCTGCTCCACTCGAACGACTGGTTGATCGAGCGCTCGGACCGGTGGAATCTCCGGCGACCCGAACGATCTGACTGATAATGTGTTCGTCACCGGGTGGGACCCGGCGACATGAATTGACAGACAGTTGCGCCTCAGGATCGACCGAAGTCGATCCCCCTGACGAACTGCCCGCACTGGCGTTCTGTCTTCTCTTCCGTTTTCAAGGAGCCGAGACTCAGGCACATCCACCACTGGCTGACGCCTCGGTGAACTCGGTGCCTCTCACTGCGTGGGGCGTGCCCCGTGAGCGGAGTGGAACATTAACGGTCCGTTACGAGCACCACAACCTCGCCGTGAAGAAATTTCCTGGTGCACCGAGTCATGACTCGACTCGGACCAGGTGGTGCGACTTCTTGCCCCGCTGGAGCAAGAGGTAGCGGCCGTCGAGTCGGTCGACAGTGCCCAGATCGGTGGCGTCGTCGAGGGTGGCCCCGTTGCACTTGAAGCCCGCTGCGTCGAGCGTCCGGCGAGCATCCCCCTTCGACGACGCGAGTCCGCACTCGACGAGGAGGGCGACGAGGTCGACGAGCCCCGAGGTCGGTACCGTGGTCGAGGGAACCTCGGCTGCGACCACGGCCAGCGCCTCGGACGACGCCGTCGTCGGATCCGCACCGAAGAGGACATCGGCCGCATCGTCGGCGGCGCGCGCCGCATCGACCCCATGGACCAAGGCGGTGAGTTCCCGGGCGAGCGATCGCTGGGCGAGCCGAAGATGTGGAGCGGCACCGTGGCGCTCGGCGAGCTCACGGATGTCGTCCAGCGGAGCCGTCGAGAATCGATGGAGATGATCGACGACCACGTCATCGGGGGTCTGGATCCAGAACTGACGGAACTGATACGGCGAGGTCCGGTCGGGATCCAGCCAGACCGAGCCACCCGCCGTCTTGCCGAACTTCGTGCCGTCACTCTTCAGCAGCAACGGCCACGTCAGGCCGTGCACCGTGGCGCCGCTGGTCTTGCGGGTCAGGTCGATGCCGGCCGTGATGTTGCCCCACTGATCGGACCCACCCATCTGCAGTTCGACACCGTGCGCATCGTGCAAGTGCCGGAAGTCGTTCGCCTGCAGCAGCATGTAGCTGAACTCCGTGTACGAGATCCCGACCTCGCCCGAGAGGCGGCTCCGGACCGAGTCCTTCGCCATCATCTGATTGACCGTGATGTGCTTGCCCACGTCACGGAGGAAATCCAGCACACTCGTCCCAGCGGTCCAGTCGGCGTTGTCGACCAGTGTCGCGGCGCACGGTCCGGGCTCGAAGTCCAGGATCCGCTCGAGTTGGCGCTTGATGCTCTCGACGTTGTGGCGGAGTTCGTCTCGTCCGAGGAGGTTCCGCTCCTCGGACTTGCCACTCGGGTCGCCGATCATCCCGGTGGCACCGCCGGCGAGCGGGAACGGCCGGTGACCGGCCAATTGGAACCTCCGGAGACCGAGTTGACCGAGGAGGTGGCCCACGTGCAGCGAGTCCGCCGTCGGATCGAACCCGACGTACACCCCGAGCGGTCCTGCAGCGAGGCGGGCCTTCAGCGCTCGACGATCCGTCGAGTCATGAATGAGGCCACGTTCTGCGAGGTCGTCGATCAGGTCCATGGGCGCATGATGCCACCTCGATCCGCTCCGACCACCACGAACGCCGCCGTCATCTATCCGGTGTCATCGACCTGGTGTCATCGCTCCCACCACGGCGGGTCGGGCCAGGAACCGTGGCCGACGAACTCCATGCGGAATCCCGGCAGCGGCGCCGAGCGATCGAGCGGGTACACGCTCGAAAGATCGGTCGCAGGACCGGTCAGGTCCGGGTCGGGACACGGCGCCGCCACTCGACCTCCGGCGACCAGCGGCAGCGGACACGGCCGGGCGTCGAGCCACGCCATCTTGCGCGAGATGTAATCGCTGGCCGCATAGGTGCCGAGACGCTGCAGATGGATGCCGTCGGACGAGAACCACTCCCGACGATCGGCGGCGTAGGCGGCCCAGTCGGCGATGACGACGTCGGGATGATCGCCACCGCCCACCAACTCGACCAGCAGCCGGTTCGATCGTGTGAACACGGCGGCATGGCCCGATGCATCGGGGGACTCGTACGTGACCCCGGCGGTCCGAAGCGTCAGCCAGACGATGCGCCTGAACCCGAGGCGACGTGCCGTGTCCACGATCGTGCGGAACTCTTCGGCGAACGCACGATCGTCGTCGTTGTAGCCGGTGGCGACGATCAGGGTGTCGTGACCCGGCCCGAGATCGTTCAGCGTCTCCAGCAGCGTCGGGGGCACCGAGCCGTCATAGTTGCGGCACGAGGTGACGACCCGCCGACGGCACGATGCCAGCGCCAGCGTGTGGTGAAAGCCCTGAATGGCGTCGAGGGTCCCGTAGAAGTGGATGCCGAGCCACGCCGAATCGCTGATCAGCAACGCTCGGTCCGTCACTCCGATGCGTTCCGCGCGCGCCGTGACCTCGGCGGCACCGCCGCCATCGGCGTGCACGACGGCGACACCGGCCGCGCACATTGCGGCGACGAGGACCAATCCGATACGACGCACTCCTCGAGTATGGCGCCGCTGCACCCTCCGGACGATACGGTCCGCCCCCGTGGAGCCTCCCGCCGTCGAGCGACTCACCGACCTCCGACAGCGATTCCTCGTCGACGCTCGCGAGCACCGCCGTCGCGCCCCGTTCCACTCGGCGCTCTGTGCAGCGGCTGCATCGGATCCGGAGATCCTCGCCATCCTCCGGCACGCACCGACGGAACAGCAGGTCCCGGTGCTCCTCATGGCCGCCGTCCACTCCGTGGTGTTGGCCGAGCCCTCGCTCGACCTCGCGGCCCACTACCCGACGACGGGCGGAGACGCATCGGCCGAATCGGCGATACCGGCCTTCGTCGACTTCTGCCACGACGAGGCCGATCGGCTCGGCGAGATCGTCGCGACGCACCGTACCCAGACGAACGAGGTCGGCAGAGCGAGCCTGCTGCTCCCGGGACTCGCGCTCGTCCACGCAGAAGTCGGTCCGATCGGGATGCTCGACGTCGGCACCAGTGGCGGCCTCAATCTCCTCCTCGACCGTTTCAGGTACGAGTACCGTCCGGGCGGCTCCATCGGTTCGGAGTCGACCGTTCACCTGGTCTGCGACGTCGAAGGTGACGTCCCCCTCCCGTCGTCGATCCCCACGTTGGCCTCCCGGCTCGGGACCGACGTCGACCCGATCGATGTCACCGACGACGAGCGGACCCGGTGGTTGCTGGCGTGCATCTGGCCGGATCAACTGGACCGGTTCGAACGTGTGCAGGCTGCGATCGAACTCGCACGGGTCGAGCCGGTGCCGGTGATCCGATCCGACGCCGTCGAGGCCGTGACCGAACGGGTGAGGGCCATGGACGGGCACCCGGTCGTGACGAATTCATGGGTCCTCAACTACCTGTCGGACTCGGACCGGATCCGATACGTGGACGCACTCGACCGGATCGGGCACGAGATCGATCTGAGTTGGGTGTACGCAGAGTGCCCCGCACTCTGCCCCGGCGTGCCGTTCGCCGGGCCCGCTCGTGACCGGCGTCTGACCTCCGTCACGATGGTCACGTGGCGTGGCGGCGACTCGTCCGTGAGGCACATCGGGAGCGCACATCCCCACGGATATTGGTTACGCGGACGGCAGGGCGACTGAAGGAACGGCCACCCGCCCAGCGGTCAGATCCGGCGAACCGTCGCCGTGCCGAACAGCCCGGTCGGCCGGATGGCGAGCACCACGACGAGCACGACGTACGGGAGGATCGCCGGGTACCCGGCCCCGATCCACCCGATCTGACCCGAGAGCAACCGGCCGGCAGCGGTCTGGAGCACGCCGATGACCAGACCACCGAGCACCGCTCCTCGCGTCGAGTCCCATCCGCCGAGCGCGAGCACGGGCAGGACCCGGAAGAAGATCCCGGGAAGATTCGTCGACGACACCGAACCGGTGCCCTCGGGGTAGAGCGACAACCCGACCGCAGCGATCGCAGCGAGGAAACCGCCGAGCGCCCAGTTGGCGCTCGAGACGCGTCCGATCGGCACCCCGACCGACGCCGCCGCCTCCTGATCGGCGCCGACCGCGCGGGTCATCAGTCCGAGTCGCGCCCGGTCGAACGTCATGACGACACCGATGGCCGCAGCGGCCATCACCACCATCGCGACGTACGACCGGGAGACGAAGGCTCCGCCCAGCCACCACCCACCCGTCGACCACGGCGCATGCAGGTGCCGCGGAACGGGAGCACGGTCGACGAAGACCTGGATCGGGATGGAGACGCCGATCGTCACCAAAAGGAGAGAGAACTGGGCACGCCTCAGCATCGGGCGAACGGCCACCCGCTCCACCACCAGCGCGAGGAGTCCCGCCAGGAGCGCCGCCACCAGGAGGTTCGCACTCCATCCGAGGATCGATCCCGCGAACCGACCCAGCGGATTCGCTCCCCTCCATCCGTCCACACCGAAGCCGCCGTCGCCCACGAGCGACGCCATCACGACGGCACCAGCAGCACCCAGAGCCCCGTGCGCGAAGTTCAGCACCCGGGTCGACCGGTACACCACCACGAACCCGAGCCCGACGACGGCGTACATCGAACCGAGGGCGACACCACGGGTGAGCACGAGGACGAGCGTGGTCATCCGACCCTCCACCGCCATGGGAGCTCGGTCGCCTTGGTGATACCGATCCGCGGACCGACCAACGGAGCGCGAGGCGGCGGAGTACCGTCGTCGAACAATCCGATCTCGTCGCTGGCGCACAGATCGACGCCATCGTGTTCCCGCCCGATGGCGAGTGCCTGGCACAACTTCCCGGGGCCATCGGAGATCGGACGTCGCCCGTGACGACGGGTGAGCATCTCGTCGGCACCCGCCACCGGATCGATCGCGCGCACCAGGACCGCCGACCCCTCGCCGGGAGCACCGGTGACCACGTTCGCGCAGTGGTGCATCCCGTACGCGACGTAGACGTACAGGTGACCGGCGGGTCCGAACATCGTGGCGTTGCGCACCGTCGGCCCCCGGTGGCTGTGGCTCGCCGGATCGTCCGCCCGGTACGCCTCGACCTCGACGATGCGACCGACACACCGGCCCTTCACGAGGAGTCGGTTGAGCAGTGTCGGGGCGACGTCGACGACGTCACCCGTCATCGACGCCCGATCGACACGGCGCATCGTCAGATGCCGAGCGCCAGCCGCTCGGCGGTCAGCATCGACCGATACCGGTCGAGTTGTGCCGGGAGCGCCGACGGACCGGCACCTCCCGGCGAGGTCCGGTGGCGAACACCGACTCCGGGACCGACGAGTGCCGCCGCCTCGGGGCCGAGTTCGGCTCCGGCGAGATCGGCGAGCGTCGCCTCGCCGGCGAGATGTCGACGGACGAGCCTGCCGACGATCGCATGCGCCTCGCGGAAGGGAATGCCCGAGCGCACGAGGTACTCGGCGAGATCGGTCGCCGCCATGACCTCGGCGTCGGCCGCCGCCTCCATCGCCGAGGCGACGAACGTCGCTGTCGACAGCATGCCCGTCAACGCTGCGATCGCCAGACCGACCTGGTCGACCGAGTCGAACAGCCCCTCTTTGTCCTCCTGCAGATCCCGGTTGTACGCCAGCGGCAGGCCCTTGAGTGTGGTCAGCAGGGCGGTCAGGTTGCCGATCAGGCGACCCGCCTTACCACGAGCCAGTTCGGCGATGTCGGGGTTCTTCTTCTGGGGAAGCATCGACGAGCCGGTGGCGAACGCGTCGTCGAGGCGAGCGAAACCGAACTCCTCGCTCGTCCAGAGCACCCACTCCTCACCGATCCTGCTCAGGTGCACGCCGACGAGCGCCAGATCGAACAGTGCTTCCGCGACGAAATCCCGATCGCTGACGGCGTCGAGGGAGTTGTCGAACGCTCGGGCGAAGCCGAGATCGAGAGCGGTCGCCGCCGGATCGATCGGCAGCGAGGTTCCCGCGAGAGCGCCGGCACCGAGCGGTGAGACGTCGAGTCGCTCGACGGTCGCGAGGAGCCGATCGACGTCACGCCCGAACGACCAGCCGTGGGCGAGGAGGTGGTGCGCCAGCAACACGGGCTGGGCTCGTTGGAGATGCGTGTAGCCCGGCAGGTAGGTGTTCCCGACTTCGATCGCTCGGGTCAGGAGGACGTGCTGCAGTCCGTAGAGGCCACGAGCCAGCTCGGTGAGCTCGCGTTTGCACCACAGACGGAGATCGGTCGCCACCTGATCGTTGCGACTTCGGGCGGTGTGCAACTTCGCACCCGCCGCACCGGCCAACTCCGTCACACGCCGCTCGACCGCGGTGTGGATGTCCTCGTCGGAGGGGAGGAACTCGAACCGTCCGGACGCCAGCTCCCCATGGACCTGGTCGAGCGCCCCGATCACCGACTCGCACTCGACACCGGTCAGGAGCCCGGCTCGCTCGAGTCCTCGGACGTGGGCACGCGATCCGGCGATGTCGTCGGACCACATCCGGCGATCGAACGGAAGGCTGACCGTGTACGCCATCAACGCCTCGTCGGGGCCGCCTTCGAAGCGACCGTGCCAGAGCGTCGAGCCCGAGTGCCCCTCCTCCGGGGGGTGGGATCCGTGGTCGTGGCCCGTCTGCTCCGTCATCGTTCCTGTCCTTCGATCCCGGCGAGGTCGCGCAGCACTGCAGCGAGTCCAGCACCGCCGACCTGCTCGGTGGCGACACACATCATCGTGTCGTCCCCTGCGACGGTACCGAGCAGGCCGTCCAACCCGCTCCGATCGAGCGCCGAGGCCACCACGTGTGCGCAACCCGGCGGCGTCCTGACCACGACGAGATTGGCCGAGTGGGTCACGTCGGCGACCCACTCACCCATCACTCGGCGGAGCTGTTCGAGGGGCGCCACCCGCTCGGGCGCGAATTCGGGCACGGCGTAGACGGTGGCGCCACCCGGCACACGAACCTTGACGGCCCCGAGGTCGTCGAGGTCGCGCGAGACCGTCGCCTGGGTGGCGGCGATGCCTTCGGCCGCGAGCAGGTCGACCAGCTGGGGCTGGTTGGTCACTTCGTGCTGCTGGATCAGCCGGCTGATCGTCTGCTGACGCCGGACCTTCGACACGCAGAACCTCCCTCTCAGCGGACGCCGGCCAGGAAGGCCAGGAGCCCTCGGGCACTGTGCATCCGGTTGTGACCCTGCTGGACGACGACGCTCTGCGGGCCGTCGATGACGCTCGCTGCGACCTCGAATCCCCGATAGGCCGGGAGACAGTGCATGAACAACGCCGAGGGGTCGGCGAGAGCCATCATCTCGTCATCGACGGTGTACCCGACGAAAGCCTGTCGCCGCTCGTCCTTGTCGTCCTCCTGCCCCATCGACACCCAGGTGTCGGTGTGCACGGCGTGGGCGCCGACCACTGCCATCCTCGGATCGGACACCTGGACGACCGACGGCGCGCCGAGTGCACCGAGTCGAGCGACCTCGCGATCGTCGGCGTCGTAGCCCACCGGGCACCCGAGCCGCACGTGCATGCCCAGAGCCGACGAGATCTCGGCGAGCGACCGTGCCACGTTGTTGTAGTCGCCGACGTACGCCACGGTCCGTCCGGCGAGATCACCGAGGCCGTCTTCCATCGTCATCGCATCGGCGAGCGCCTGCAGAGGATGCGACCGATCGCTGAGCATGTTCACCACGGGGACCGTGGCCGCAGCAGCGAGTCGTTCGACGACATCGTGGGAGTTCACACGGGCTGCGATCAGTCCGTGATAGCCGGACATGATCCTGGCGACGTCCTCGACCGGTTCACGGCGGTCGAGTCCGACTTCCTCACCGCGCGTGTACACGGGATGTCCACCGAGTTGGACGACCGCCATCTCCATCGAATGGCGCGTCCGATTCGAGGGCTTCTCGAAGACGAGCGCCGCACCGAGTCCTTCCAGGGGACGACCGAGGGAGTCGATCGGGCGGCGAGCGAGATCGAGGACCGACCGCACCTCGTCGGGTGCGAGGTCGGTGACGTCGAGGAGCGAGCGCACCGTCACGACGCCAACCCCGCGAGGACCGAACGGACGATGGCCGCCGCTTCGTCGAGTTCGTCGTCGCTCACCGTGATCGGCGGAGCGAACCGCAGCGTCGACGCAGTGACCGCGTTGCAGATGAGTCCGTGCTCCAACAGGGCCCGGTACGCATCGGCCGCTGCGATGCCCGCCGTCAACTCGGCTCCGATGAGCAGGCCCCGTCCGCGCACCGAGGACACGCCCGGGATCGCGGCGAGCAGCGCTCCGAACCGCTCACCTCGTGCCGTCGCCAGGGCAGGAGCGTCCAACCGTCGCATCTCGGCGATCACCGCCGAAACGGCCGCGGTCGCCAAGGCGGTCCCGCTGTACGTGCTGCCGTGGTCGCCGGGGCGGAACGCCGCAGCGACCTCGGTGCGGGCCCAGCACGCCCCCACCGGCATGCCGTTGCCCATCGCCTTCGCCATCGTGACGACGTCCGGCACGACACCGTCGTGCTCGAAACCGAACCATCGACCGGTGCGAGCGAACCCGGTCTGGATCTCATCGACGATCAGCAGCGCCCCTGCGTCGTCGCAGAGTCGGCGGAGACCGGCGAGATATCCCGCCGGAGCGGGGTGCACTCCCCCTTCGCCCTGGACCGATTCGATCATCACGGCGGCCACACCCTCGTCGACGACCGATCGAACGGCGTCGAGGTCGGCCCACGGCACGTGTCGGAACCCGTCCGGCATGGGAGCGAACGGGGCGTGCTTCGCCGGCTGACCGGTCGCCGCCAACGTCGCGAGCGTACGACCGTGGAAGCTGCCGAGCGCCGTCACGACGGTGTACCGATCCGGTCCGCCGAACCGGCGGGCGAGCTTGATCGCGCATTCGTTGGACTCGGCCCCCGAGTTGGTGAAGAACACCTGCCCGACCGCGCCGGTCGATTCCCGGAGGAGTTCCACCAGATCGATCGCCGCCCCGGTGGCGACCGGATTGGCGAAGAAGTTGCTGACGTGGAGCAGGGTCGCCGCCTGGCGTGCGATCGCTTCGGCAACGACCGGATTGGCGTGTCCGAGCGAGGTCACGGCGATGCCGGACAGGAAGTCCAGATAGCGGTGACCCGCAGTGTCCCACACCTCGGTTCCCGAACCGCGCTCGATGCTGAGCGCCGGAGGGCCGAAGACCGGCATGAACGGGCATCGTTCGACGCCGCCGACGTCGAAGCCGTGCACGGGTGTGGTCGTCATGGAGTCATCTCCTCGGTGGTCGCAGCTGCGACGTCGTCCGCTGCTGCTGCGGCGGCGACGCCGCGGATCATGGTGCCGATCCCCGAGTCGGTGAAGATCTCGAGGAGCAGGACGTGTGGGATCCGCCCGTCGAGGATGTGAGCGTTGTGGACGCCGTGTCGAACGGCGTGCACACAACTCGCCACCTTCGGGATCATCCCCCCGGCGATGACGCCGTCATCGACCAGCCGATCGAGTTCGTCCGCCGTGGTCTGGCGGATCAGGCTGGCCGGATCGGTCACGTCGCGTCGGAGTCCCTCGATGTCGGTCAGGTACACGAGCTTCTCGGCGCCGAGGGCCTCCGCGATCGCGCCTGCCACCGTGTCGGCGTTGATGTTGTACGCCTGGCCGGTCTCGTCCGATCCGATCGTCGCGATCACCGGGATGAACTCGTTGTCGATCATTCCCACGAGGATCGAGGGATCGATCGACGTGACATCGCCGACGAACCCGAGTCGGGCGTCGCGAGCCGTCGCTCGGATGAGGCCGGCATCGGCCCCGCTGACCCCGACGGCGTAGTTCCCGTGAACGTTGATCGCGGCCACCAGTTGCGGGTTGATCTGGCCGGTGAGGACCATCCTGGCGATGTCGACCGTCTCGGCGTCGGTCACCCGCAAGCCGTCGACGAACTCGGGACGCTTCCCCAGGCGGGCCATGAGTTCGCTGATCTGCGGCCCTCCCCCGTGGACGACGACCGGCTTCATCCCGACGAGACGCATCAGGACGACGTCCTCGGCGAACAGTGCCAGCGCATCGTGGTCGGAGGTGCCGGCGAGAGCGTTCCCGCCGTACTTGACGACCACGATCTTGCCGGCGAAACGGCGGATGTACGGCAGCGCCTCGACCAGCACCGACGCCTTCGCCGACGCCGCGTCGTTCGACGGTGCCACGCTCACGGAGCCACCCCCACCCGGCCGAGTCCGGTCGTTTCGTCCAGGCCCAGCGCCACGTTCGCCGCCTGCACGGCGCCCCCGGACGCGCCCTTGGCGAGATTGTCGATCGCAGCGATCGCCACGATCGTGCCGGTGCGCTCGTCGGCGCGAGCGGTGACGTGCACCAGGTTCGACCCGATCGTCGCCTTGGTCGACGGCGACCCGTCGGTCACCACCACGAACGGCTCGCCCTCCCACCGTCGACGGAGGAGCGTGAGGAGGTCGTCGGTGGAGACGTCGACACCGGGGGCGGGGCGGGCGTAACAGGTCGCCAGGATTCCCCGACTCATCGGAACCAGGTGGGGCGTGAACAGCAACTGCACGCCGATCTGCTCCTCCATCTCCGGGGTGTGGCGGTGATGGAGCAGTCCGTAGGCGATCATGTTCTCGTCCACCGTGGTGAAGCTGTACGCGTAGTCGTCCTGCCTCCCGGCACCGGTGACACCGGACGCAGCGTCGACGATCACGCCCGTCCGATCGATCAGACCCGCCTCGACCAGTGGCCGCAGTGCCATGGTGGCCGCTGTCACGTAGCACCCCGGCGTGGCGACCAGGCGGGCGCCGCGCAGCGCCTCCCGGTGGAGTTCCGGCAACCCGTACACGGCTCGTGCGAGCAGATCCGGTTCGGTGTGCTCGAATCCGTAGTACTCGAGGTACTTCGTCGCCTCGGTGAGGCGGTACGCAGCCGACAGATCGACGACGCAGCCGACCCGGTCGACGAGTTCTGGCACCATCGCCATCGACGCCCCGTGAGGAAGGCCGAGGAACACGAGGTCGAGTGCTCGCAGCCGGTTCAGATCGACCGCCTCGTACACCAGGTCCGGATACACCGCTGCGAGCGAGGGGTACAGATCGGCCGCTCGTCGACCAACGAGCGAGTCACCGGTCGCGACGACCACCTCGAACTCCCGATGGTGTGCCGCGAGGCGGAGGAGTTCGGCCCCGGTGAATCCCGAGGCGCCGACGATGCCGACGGTGATCATGAACGCATGACAATACAGCTCGTCGTATGTACATACAACCATCGACGGCGAGATCGCCGCCCGGCCACGCGAACCACCACGGCCGCACGGACCACCCCGAGCGCACGCGGCAGACTGACCCGGTGTCCGTTTCGATCACCGCCGGCCGCCTGCTCCTCGCGACCCCACCGCTCACCGACCCGAGCTTCGACCGGACCGTCGTGTACGTCGTCGAACACCGTACCGACGGCGCACTCGGACTCGTCCTCAACCGACCGACCGACGAACCCATCGGCCCACCGCTCGATCAGTGGATCGGCCTCCTCGGCTCCCATGCCGTGGCCTTCGAGGGCGGTCCGGTCGAACAGAACGGTCTCCTCGCGCTGGGCACGTTCGTCGCGAGCGGGACCGAGCCGACGGCGATCGGGCCGGCCGAGCGCATCACGTCGGTCGACCTCGCAGCCGACCCGACGTCGCTCGCCGGCGAGCTCCGGGCGCTGCGCATCTTTCGAGGCTTCGCAGGATGGGGCCCTGGTCAACTCGACGCAGAGCTGGCGCAGGGAGCGTGGATCGTGGTCGACGCCGAGCCGGACGATGTCGTCGGCGCCGATCCGCAGGCCCTGTGGCGGTCGGTCCTGCGCCGACAGCACGGCCGGCTGGCGTGGCTGGCCGATGCTCCCGACGACCTCGAGCGCAACTGACCCGTCGTCAGCGCGTCGCTCGCGCCCGGGAGCGGAGCAGACCGACCACCTCGTCCGCACGATCGTGCGGAACCAGCAGGTGATCGTGATGGAATCCCGCGAGCACGTTGCAGGCGATTCCGGCATCGGCCAACACCGAGCTGAACCACGCCGTGAGCCCGACCGCCGACAGCGAACTGTGGACGTCGAGCGTGACCCACGCCGCCTCGAACCCCACCGGCGCTCCAGCGGCGCGGGCTGCGGACGAGTCGACCACCAGGGTCACGCCCTCGGCTTCGTCGATCCGGGCGACGGCCATCGCCTCGAGCGCCGGCCACGGCCCGACCACGAACGCGAACGAGCCCGGCCGGACCGAGACGTCGAGCGTGGCCAGCATCCGGGCGAGATCGGTCTCGCCGTCTTCGAACCGAGCGTCCTCGGTCATCCTCGCAACTCGGCTCCGAACTTCGCCGCAGCAGCCACGCAGGCCCGACGGACGTCGGCGACGTCGACGTCGGTCAGGTTCCGATCGGTGGCTTGCAGACGGAGCCGGAACGCCAAACTGCGCCGGTCGGGGCCGAGCGACCCGCTCTGGAACACGTCGAACAGCTCGAGGCCGACCAGGAGCCGACCCGCAGCCTGCCGGATCGCCTTGTCGACGCGCTCGGCCGGGACGTCGTCCGGCGTGACGAACGCGAGATCGAGGTCGCTCGACGGATACCGACTGACCGGCTTCCACACCGCCGGCTTGGGTTCCGCTGCGAGCACTCGTCCGAGATCGACCTCCAGGATCGCCACCCGCTCGGTCACACCGAACCGCTCGAGCACCACCGGATCCACCTCGCCGACCGCCCCGATCGCATCGCGTCCCGCCTGCAGCGAAGCCGAACGAGTCGAGTGGAGCCCGGGCGGGCAGTTCGTCTGGTCGAGGCGAGCACCGACACCCAACGCGGCCGCGACCTCCCGCCACACGGCCACCGCCGCAGGCGCCTCACGGCCGGCCAGGACGACGCACAGCGCCTCGTACTCATCGGGCAACTCACCCGGGCCGGGCGGGTAGACCCGACCGATCTCGAACAGGGCGACGCCCTCGGCACGATGCGACTCGTTGTAGGCGATGGCTCCGAGCAATCCGGGCCGGAGCGACGTGCGCAGGACGCTCTCCTCGGCCACGAGCGGATTCGTGATGCGAATCGTCGGTCCGCCCAGGCCGGCTCGCTCGAGGGTGTCGGGGCCGAGGAACGGATTCGGCATCGCCTCGGACACGCCGAGACCGAGCAAGACCTCGCGCAGGGCACGCCGACGCTGTTGCGTCGGTGAGAGTCGACCGTGCACGGTCGACTTCGGCCCCGTTTTGCCGACACTCCCGTACCCGTGATGGCGGGCGATCTCCTCGATCACGTCGATCTCGGCGTCGCAATCGGGGCGCCACGACGGCAGCGCCACGCGAGCGGCCTCGTCGCCGATGGTGACCGAGAAGCCGATCGGATCGAGCAGAGGTGGCAGGTCCTCGAGAGCGAGGGCGGTGCCCAACACCCGGTTGACCGCGGAGCGGCGAACCGTCGTCGAACGGTGCTCGGGTGGCAGCCCGTCGCCACGGGCGTCGACCGTGCCGGCGTGGAGCACCAGGTCCGGACAGGTCTCAGCGAGCAACTCGGCGAACCGGGCGATGGCCAGGTCGATGACGAACGGATCGGTACCCCGCTCGTAACGAGCCGAGGCCTCGGACCGGAGGCCGACCCGGATCGCGGTCTGCATGATCGGGATCGCCTGGAACCAAGCCGCCTCGAGCACGACGGTCGTCGTCCGATCCGTGATCTCGGTCTCGAGACCTCCCATCACCCCACCGATGCCGATCGGCCGGTCGTCGGCATCGCAGATCAAGAGGTCGTCCACGTCGAGATCTCGGGTCTCGCCGTCGAGGGTCACGATCGACTCCTGATGGCGGGCGCGTCGGACCCTGAAGCCGCCACCACCGAGCGTGTCGAGGTCGTAGGCGTGATTCGGTTGATTCAGTTCGAGCATGACGTAGTTCGACACATCGACGACGTTGTTGATCGGACGCAAGCCGGCGAGGGTCAGACGTTGCTGCATCCAGCGCGCACTCGGAGCCACGCGAACGCCGCTCAGGACGGTCGCCGTGAAGCGCCCACACCTCAGCCCGTCGACGAGATCGACGGGCACCGAGCGCGCCGGTCCCGCAGCCGGCATCCGGGGAGCCGGCGGCCTGAACTCGATGCCGAGCCGGGCGGCGACGTCGCGGGCGATGCCGACGTACCCCCAGCAATCGGGGCGATTGCGCGTCAGATCGAGATCGAACAGCACGTCGGCGGCCAGTCCGAGCACCTCGCCGTACGGCACGCCCAGCGGAGTCTCCCGCGGCAGGATCATGATGCCGCTGTGGTCGGTGCCGAGACCGAGCTCGTCGGGAGCGCACAGCATCCCCTCCGAGTCGATACCGAGGATGCCCCGCCGCTCGATCGTCATGCCATTGGGCATCGTCGTGCCGAGCGTGGCGAGCGGGACGACGTCGCCGACGGACATGTTGAACGCACCGCACCAGACGTGCCGTTCCACCCCGTCACCGGCGTCGACGTACACCCGCTGGACCTTGGCCGCGTCGGGGTGCTGCTCGAGCCGGAGCACACGCGCCGTCACCACCCCGGAAACGGTCGCGCCGACGGTCCGGACCTCCTCGACCGCGAGGCCGAGATCCGTCATCACCTCGGCCAGGCGGCCGATGGCCTGATCGTCATCGGGGGCGGCGAAGTCGCCGTACTCGTCGAGCCAGGACAGCAGAACCTTCATCGTCTCACTCCCATCGTCTCACCGGGTCAGAACTGCCGGATGAACCGGATGTCATCGGCGTACATGTCCCGGAGATCGGCGACCTGATGCCGCATCACGGCCATCCGATCGATTCCGAATCCGAATGCGAAGCCGCTCCATTCTTCCGGATCGAGACCTCCGGCTCGCAGCACGTTCGGATGCACCATCCCGCAACCACCCAGTTCGAGCCATGATCCGTCGGGGCGCTGGATGTCGAACTCCGCCGACGGCTCGGTGAAGGGGAAGTAGCTCGGACGGAGTCGGGACGAGAACCCGGGTCCGAAAAACGCTCGCGTGAACGCCTCGATCGTGCCGGCGAGGTCGGCGAGCGAGATGTCCCGGTCGATCACGAGCCCCTCGATCTGGTGGAAGACCGGCATGTGCGTGGCATCGGGAGTGTCACGACGGAACACCCGGCCCGGGGCCACGATGTAGATCGGCGGCTCGGCACTCAGCATCGTCCTGATCTGGACGGGCGACGTGTGCGTCCTGAGCACGGTGCGGCCGGGCGTGCCGTCCGCGGGAGCGTGATCCACGAACAGCGTGTCGAACTCGCCTCGTGCCGGATGCCCCTCGCGCATGTTGAGCGCCTCGAAGTTGTACCAGTCGGTCTCGACCTCCGGACCCTCGGCGACCTGGAAACCGAGTCCGATGAACACGTCCTCGAGCCGTTGCCACGCCTGGGTGACCAGGTGCGCGTGGCCCCTCGTCGGAGCGGCGACGTACTCGGTCAGATCCAACCGTTCCGCTCGCACCCGCCGTTCGAGTTCCTCGTGGTGGAGGCGACCCCGTCGGTCACCGAGTGCGGTGTCGACGTCGTTCATCGCTTCGTTCAGCGCCCGACCGGCCGCCTTGCGGTCGTCGACGTCGGCGAGCGCCCCGAGTCGTTTCTTGAGGTCGGTCAATCGACCCGATCTGGCCGTGAACATCGCATCGAGTTCCTGCAACTCCGACAGCGAGGTCGCTGTGCCGATGCGCGCGAGTGCCTCGTCACGGATGGCGCGGATGTCGTCGATCACGGGAGTCCTTTCGGCAGCGGAGTCGACCAATCGGTCGGGATGAGGCGTGGAGCGGCCGAGCACGGCCGACGGCGTCAGTGACCCCGGACGGTCGGTCCGGGGCGTCGAAATCGCCCTGAACGAGTCTCTGGATTCGACCGCATCACGCCGTCAGGTTACGTGGCACGGGGAGAGGCGACCAACCAACGGGTTCCGACCTCCGCGAACGGCCGGACGGCGCCGGCGCCTATCGTCGAACCGTGAGCGCCGGTCGACGAACGCTGCCGACCGTGGTCGACCGCACCGGACCGGTCCGAACGATCGGCGCCGTGGTCGTCATCGGCATGCTGACCGTGGCCGTCGGCTGCCGCGCCGGAGCGACCCCGTCCGTCACCGGTGACGCCCCCGTGGTCGACCGGACCGAGCGCATCGACGCGTCGCCTGCTCCGACCGATGCACCCCGCGAGTCCGCACCGACCACCACGGGCGTCGAGCGGCCCGGCGTCACCGTCGAGCCCGGCATCACTCCCGGCATCGGAGACCAGGAGCAACTGGCCGAGGGCGACGAGGGTCCGGCCGTGGTGGTGCTCCAGCGGATGCTCAATCGACTCGTCGGAAGCGGTCTCGATCCGAACGGCGTGTTCGGCCCGGACACCACCAGCGCGGTCCGCCTCTTCCGACTCCTCCACGGACTCGGCCCGAGCGGGGTCGTCGATCCGGTGACGCACGCGCTCCTCGTCCGACTCGACGGCGGCCGCTCGACCGCGGTACCGACCTGGCGGATCCCCGGTTTCGGACTCGACGACCCGAACGGCTGCCAGGTCTCGGTGATCGGCGATTCGCTCGTCGCCACTCGCGAGCGCCGCTACGGCGCTGCGCTCGCCGATGTCGGCTGCGCCTCCTTCGTCGACGGTTTCACCTCACGAGCGATGACCGGCGGGTGGCTCTGCATCGCCGACGACGGGAGTGGCGGCGGTCCGATCGAGTCGGTCGACGCTCCCCGTCCGGGAGACCTGGCGTGCGCCCCGGGAGGTCAGCGAGCCATCGATCTGCTCGTCGAGGCGGACGCGCTCGGCGACCTGATCGTCGTGGCACTCGGCACGAACGACGCCGGGACGAACGACCAGAGCCTGTGGTCGCGCCGCTGGCAACGCGTCCTCGAGTCGACCGAACCGCTCCCCGTGGTCTTCCTGACGACGTCGGCGCGCCAGGACACGCCGGCGTTCGCTCGACAACAGTCCTATTCGACGGCGCTGCGGGTGTGGTGCGACCGGATCGATCGATGCGTGCTCGCCGACTGGGCGCTCACCCCGGCCGCGCTCGACCCGGCGTCGTACACCGACGACGTGCACCTGACGTCGACCGCCACCGCCGCCCGAGCGGCGTTCATCGCGGAGGTCGTCGCGAGCATCCGCGCCGGCCGCCCGGTCATCCCACCCGAGCCGCCACCGAGCGTGACGTGGCCACCCCTTCCGACGACCGTCCCGACGGACTCCACGACCAGCACCAGCATTCCGACCAGCACGACCAGCACGACCAGCACGACCAGCACGACGGTCGGCCCGGGCGAGTGACGCCGATCAGGAGCGGTGGCGCGCCGCCTCGAACAGCAGCACGGTCGCGGCCATGGCGACGTTGAGGCTCTCCGAGCGCCCGCGATGCTCGATCCGGACCCAGGCGTCGACGTCGGTCGAGTCGGGCAGTCCGTGTGCCTCGTTCCCCATCACCAGGGCGAATCGGCCGCCCCAGTCGGCCTCCACGTGGGACACGCCGAGATGGGACGACGTGCCGATGATCCTGCAACGAGCCGCCCTCACCTCGTCGAGGTCGGCTTCGACCACGGGAACGCGAAAGATCGCTCCCGCCGACGCACGGACGACCTTCGGATTGAAGGCATCGACCGAACCAGGGGTGAGCACGACGACATCCGCACCAGCGGCCTCCGCCGACCTCAGGATCGTCCCGAGGTTTCCCGGATCGGCGAGCTGGTCCACGACGACCACCATCGACGCCGCGGCGAGATCCACCGTCGCCGGCCGGATCCGGACCACGGCCAGATTCGGCTGAGGGCGATCGGTCGTCGCGATTCGTTCGAGGACACCCGCAGCGAGTTCGAACGACGGTGCACTCGACACCGGTACACCGCTCGGCGCCACGAACTCGCCGACGACGTCCCAACCCGCCGCGACCGCCTCCCGGATCAGGGTCGGGCCTTCGACGACGAACGTCCCGGTCTCGGAACGAGCACTGCGGCGCCCC
>JBMUCX010000055.1:0-18248 GCA_049458915.1 Ilumatobacteraceae bacterium | reverse complement strand
CCCCCGGCCACCCACCAATGACCGAATCGGTACTCGCCGGTCGTGTCGGGTCGATCGGTCTGATCCGGGTCTTCGGACCCTTGCTCCACGTGCCGGTTCGGCGCGACCATCGGGTATCGACGACGTGTCTGCGCCCGTGCACGGATCCGAGGAGCCGACCCGATGAGGCCGACCCGATGACGACGGCGACCGATGAACCGGCGATCCGGTGCGACGGGGTCACGAAGCGGTTCGGGTCCGTGCTCGCCCTCGACGCACTCGACCTCGAGGTGCGGCGAGGGGCGGTGACCGGCTACCTCGGACCCAACGGAGCGGGCAAGTCGACGACGATCCGGATCCTCCTCGACCTCGCCCGGGCCGACGACGGCCGGGTCGAGGTGTTCGGTGCCGACCCTCGCACCGGCGGTCCCGAACTCCGGCGACGGATCGGCTACCTCCCCGGCGAACTCCGTCTCGACGACCGACTCCGGGTCGACGAAACCCTCCGCTCGTGGGTGATTCTGCGCGGCGGCGACGGATCGGTCGATCCTGCGTACGTCGACGAACTCTGTGATCGACTCGCCCTCGACCCGACCCGACGGAACCGGACGTTGTCGAGCGGGAACCGACGCAAGGTCGGACTCGTCGGGGCGTTCATGGCTCGTCCCGACCTGCTCGTGCTCGACGAACCGACGCAGGGGGTCGACCCGCTCGTGCAGGCGGAGTTCCTCGCCCTCCTCGACGAGGCCCGAGCCGACGGACGCACGGTGTTCCTGTCGTCCCACGTCCTCAGCGAGGTGCAGCGGGCCGCCGACGACGTGGTCGTGATCCGCGACGGTCGAGTGGTCGTGACCGGGTCGCTCGACGATCTCCGACGCCAGGCCCGTCAGCCGTTCACGGCGTGGTTCGACGGTCCGGTGCCGGAGGCGGCGATCCGGATGGTGCCGTCGGTGCGCGATGTCGAGGTGCTCCACGGGCACGAGGTCAGGGGCTCGATCGAAGGTTCACCCGCCGAGTTCCTCGCGGTGCTCGCCGAGCACCACGTGTCCCATCTGCTGATGCCGGAGCCGGATCTCGATCACGCATTCCTCGGCTACTACGAGGGGCCGAACCACCGCGGTGGCGGAGGTCGGGTGACATGAACCGGCGGGTGGTGATCGAACTGGTGGTGCGTGCGGTCCGCGCTGTCCGTCGTTCGGCGCTGTGGTGGTCGATCGGCATCGTCACCTTCGTCGTGGTGAACCTCGCGTTCTGGCCGAGTCTCGAGGGCAGCGACGCGCTCGAAGGCTTCGACGACATGGCCGATCTGCTGGAGGCGATGGGTGCGCAGAACATCGCGACGCCGTCGGGCTATGTCGATGGCCAGGTGTACGCCCTGCTGCTCCCGCTGCTGCTGTCGGCGCTGGCGATCACCCTCGCCTCCGGGCTGACCGCCGGTGACGAGCACGCCGGACGTCTCGAGTTGCTGCACGCCCTCCCGGTGTCCCGTCGGACGGTGTGGTGGTCGCGGTGGACGGCGTCGGTGGTCGTCCTGGCGATCGTCGCCTCCGTCGCCGGATCCTCGACGGTCGTCTCGCTGCCGCTGTTCTCGCTGGAGGAGGTCTCGGCGGGGCGGGTGGTGACGGCGACGATCGGGTGCACGCTCCTCGCTGCATTCCACGGTTCGGTGGCGTACGTCGTGGCCGCCGCCGGTGGCACGCGCGGCCTGTCGGCCGGCCTCGGGATCGTGGTGCTGGTGCTCGGTTACCTGATGAGCTTCGTCCTGCCGCTGGCCGATGCGCTCTCCGGGGCACGGGACGTGTCGCCGTGGTTCTGGGCACTCGGCGACCAGCCGGTCACGTCGGGCATCGAACCGTGGAGGTTGGTGCTGACAGCGGCGCTCACCGGCGCGATCGTCGGTCTCGGCACGTGGGCGATCGGTCGGCGCGACATCCACACGGCCTGAGTCGACACAGCCGATCGGTGGATCAGAGCGAGCGCAGGAACCCGACGAGCGCCGTGTTCACCTGTTCCGGGTGGGTCATGTTCGGGGCGTGCGCTGCACCCTCGACGGTCACGATGCCGCGGTGGTCGGGGAGGGCTGCGGCGAGTCGCTCGGCCCGGTCCAGGGTGATCGCCTGGTCGGCGGTCCCGTGGACGGTGAGGACCGGACAGGCGATCTCACCGGCGCGGTCGCTGACGTCGTCCCGGCCGAGGAGCGCCCCTCCGGCGGTGACGAGTTGCTGTCGGTCGATCCGCTCCCACTTCGGGATCCACTCGGCGGCCAGGTCGGCATCGCCGAGGATGAGTCCGGCCACGACCTCGAACACGGCGGCCCGTTCGTCTGCGGAGCCGTGCTCGAACACGTGCAGCATCCCCTGGTAACCCTCGATGGTCGGCGCGTCGTCGACATCGGCGGCCGAGTCGATCAGCACCAGCCCGGCGACCCGAGCGGGTGCCCGCAAGGCGGCCCGCAGGGACAGAAAACCACCTTGCGACATCCCGACGAACACCGCTCGCTCGACACCGAGGTGATCGAGCAGGCCGAGGGCGTCGTCGGCCGAGTCCCAGTAGCTGAACGGACCGGTCGCCTTGGTCCCGCCGAAACCCCGTTCGTCCCAGGAGATGCAGCGGAACTCGCCGGACAGTGCCTCGATCTGGGCGTCGAACATCGTGTGGTCCATCAAGAACCCGTGGCTGAACAGCACGGCGGGACCGTCGCCGCCGGTGTCGCGGTAGTTGATCGAGATGCCGTTGACCGATGCAGTCGTCATGGGCCGACGGTACCCGACCCCACCTCGGCCGCTGGTCAGATGCCGACCCAGAAGCTCACCGAGCGGGCGACGCACCTCCCGTCGGCGTCGAACGCTGCCGACGCACCGTGCCGCTTGCGACCGTTCCACTCCGGGTCGTGGTCGCCGGCCCACCCGACGAGCGCGTAGGTCGCCCCGGGGACGAGCGGGTGGAGTTGTTCGACGGCGTACTGCACGGTGAGTGCGGTCCGACGCTCGCGCGACCAGCCGACCCACCAGGCGACGCAGCAGTCGATCGCCGCCCACAGGGCTCCGGTGTCGACGACACCGTCGAGGACCGCCCACTCCGGCACGGTCCAGTCGGTGGCGAAGCGGTCGCTCCCGTCGGTGAGCGGCCCGGCGTGGACGGACATCGACTCGGGTATCGATCCGCACGAGAAGCACGACGGGACCGGGTGCTCGACGACGGTCTCGGTGAACCGATGTCGTGCGGCGCGGGCGTCGTCGACGGAGACGGGGTCCGTGTCGGCGAATCGTGCGTCCCACGTCGTCGCCACCATGATGACCGAGCCGTCGGGCGCCACGAGTTCCCACCGGTCGTCGTGTTCGACGATCGACAGGTCGACGTCGAGGGGGATCGCCGCCCGGATCGCCGTGGTCAGCGGGTCGGTGGCCCGATCGCCGATCGCTCCGACGAATCGTTGCGCCGTCCAGCCTCCCTGGCCGGAGCCGGTCGGCCCCTGGAACCAGCCTCCGATGCGGATCGTCGAGATGTCACTCACGGGCTCAGTGTGCTCCCGGTCGGGCCTCGAGGACGAGGTGACCGACGGCGGTGTTGCTGGCCGGTACGTGGTGGAAGCGGTGGACGACCTCCGGTGCCGGCCCCGGGTCGTCGGCCAGATCGGCCATCGCCCCTCGGGCGACCAGCCACATGACCAACTCGATGGCCTCCGAGCCGGCCTCTCGGACGTAGTCGACGTGGGGGACCGCGGCGAGGTCGACCGGATCGTCGACGATGCGATCGAGGAATCGGTGGTCCCAGTCGGCGTTGATCAGGCCGGCTCGCGGTCCCTGGAGTTGGTGGCTCATGCCACCGGTGCCCCACACCTGCACGTCGAGCTCGTCATCGAACGTGTCGATCGCCCGACGGATCGCCCGGCCGAGTTCGAGGCATCGCCGTCCGGACGGCACCGGGTAGTGCACGACGTTGACGGCGAGCGGGATCACTCGGCACGGCCAGGTGTCGGGTCGGCCGAACAGCAGTGACAGCGGCACGGTGAGACCGTGGTCGACGGGCATCTCGTTGACGATCGTCAGATCGAAGTCCTGCTGGATCACGGACTGTGCGATGTGAGCAGCGAGTTCGGGGTGTCCCTCGACGGGCGGGACCGGCCGCGGACCCCAGCCCTCGTCGGCGATCTCGTACCGGGCTCCGGTGCCGATCGCGAACGTGGGGATCATCGCGAGGCTGAACGCCGTGGCGTGGTCGTTGTACACGAGGACGACGACGTCGGGGACGTGATCGCTCATCCACGCTCGCGATGCCTCGTAACCGGCGAACAGTGGCTGCCAGTAGGGGTCGTCGGTCCGGCCCTGGTCGATCGCCACCCCGATGGCGGGGACGTGTGACGTGTAGACGCTCGCGGTGATCCGGGCCATCAGGGTGCCGTGTCCTCGGCGGTCGGCCATTCGTGCCGGTACCGGTTGCCGTCGGGTGAGCGCCCCCCGGCGAGCATCATCTCCCGGTACTCGTCTTCGCTCATGCCGGTCATCGAGCTGGCCATCTGCTGAAAGCTCCTGCCGTCGGTGGCACCGATTTTGGCGAGGAAATAGATGTTGCCGCCGAGGGCGATCATCCGGTTGAGGTCGCGGTCGCGCACCGCCCGTTTCTGTTCCGCGGTCATCGACCACTCGTCGAGGTAGGCGTCCTCGTCGGCGAGGAACCGCTCTCGATGCTCGGGCCGCATGAGGCTCATGCAGAACTGGTTGAGCCAGTACCCGATACGGGCCTGGTCGGCGTCGAAGACGGTCGTCCCGGGGATGTCGAGATACGGCTTGTCGAGGGCCATCGACGGTGATCGTAGGCGAGGCGGTGCCCGGGTAGCGTCGGCGGGGATGCGGATCTCCGAGCGGGTCGACAACGCCGTGCGGGCGATGGGCGAACTCGCCGTCGCCGGCGGATCGTCCGTGAAGGCCGAGGCGATCGCGAACCGCCAGGACATCTCGCTCACCTATCTCCTCGACATCCTGCGAGACCTCAAGCGTGCCGAGCTCGTCCGGTCCAAGCGTGGCCCCGATGGAGGCTTCACACTGTCGCGACCGGCCGCCGACATCTCGCTCGCCGATGTGTTCCGAGCCGTCGACGGACCGCTCGCCGACGTCCACGACGAGAGCCTCCGCGACCTCGACTATCCGGAGCCCGCTCGGGACCTCCCGCTCGTGTGGATGGCGATCCGGGGCAGTCTGCGGCGCGTCCTCGAGACCGTGAGCGTCGAGCAGTTGGTCACGGGCGCCCTCCCCGATGCGGTGCTCGGCCTCGCCGATGAATACCGGCTCGCCACGGAGGCTCGTTTTGGACGCCAGTGACCTCGAACTCGGTGCCGCCCTCGCGGCGGTCCGTGCTGCGGCGGAGTTGACCGACGGGGCGCAGGGTCGGCTCGCTGCCGGCGGCACCCTGACCAAGGGCGACGACAGCCCGGTCACGGTCGCCGACTTCGCCGCTCAGGCGGTCGTGTGTCGGGTGCTCGGCGAGCACCTCGGCGATGTCGACCTCGTCGGCGAGGAGGACCCCGCCGACCTGGCGGGGGAGGCGACGGCGACCCTCCTCGAAGGTGTCGTCGACCTCGTCAGCCGTCAGGTCGGTCGATCGGTGGCCCCGGGTTCGGTGCTCGACTGGATCGCCGTCGGTGGAGCGGACGGCTCGACCGACCGCTACTGGACACTCGACCCGATCGACGGCACCAAGGGGTTCCTCCGTGGCGACCAGTACGCGATCGCCCTGGCGCTCGTCGAGCGTGGCGAGGTGGTGCTCGGCGTGCTCGGCTGTCCGAACCTGCCGAACCCGGACGGGTCTCGCGGGGCGATCTTCGTCGCCGACGGTGGTGGGTGCTCGGCGTGGTACGGACCGGATGGCGCCGGCGGAATCGGCCCGGTCGAGGTGCGCGTCGCGCGGCCCTCGTCGCTCGCCGCGGCCCGGGTCTGTGAGTCGGTCGAGTCCGGGCACTCCGACCACGAGGTGTCGGCCAGGATCGTCGATCGTCTCGGCATCCGCACCGAGCCGTTCCGCATCGACAGCCAGTGCAAGTACGCCGCCGTGGCCCGGGGCGATGCGTCGATCTACCTCCGCCTTCCGACGAGGGCCAGCTACCGGGAGAAGATCTGGGACCACGCCGCCGGCAAGTTCGTGGTGGAGCAGGCGGGTGGCCGTGTCACCGACGTGACCGGAGCGCCGCTCGACTTCGGTCACGGCCGTCGTCTCGAGGTGAACAGTGGTGTGATCGCCACCGATGCGTCGTTCCACGACGAGGTCGTGGCTGCGGTCGGGGCCGTTCTGGCCTGATACTGGTATTGTCGGGTGGAACACCCATCAATACGGACAACTCGACCACCGCACCCGAGATCGACAGCACGACATGACGACCGAGACCAGCACGGCGATCCCGGGCAGCCGCCTGACCCACCTCCAACGACTCGAGGCCGAGGCGATCCACATCATGCGCGAGGGCGTCGCCGAGAGCGACCGACCGGCGATGCTGTATTCGGTCGGCAAGGACTCGTCGGTGATGTTGCACCTCGCCCTCAAGGCGTTCCACCCGTCGAAGCCGCCGTTCCCGCTCGTCCACGTCGACACGATGTGGAAGTTCCAGGAGATGTATCGCTTCCGCGACGCGACCGCCGAGCGACTCGGACTCGACCTCGTCGTTCACCACAACCCCGACTGTGTCGAACGGGGGATCAATCCGTTCGACCACGGCTCGGCGCTGCACACCGACCTCTGGAAGACCGAGGGACTCAAGCAACTCCTCGACGCCGAGCGATACGACGTCTGCTTCGGTGGCGCCCGCCGCGACGAGGAGAAGTCGCGCGCCAAGGAGCGGGTCTTCTCGATCCGCTCGCCACAGCACCAGTGGGATCCGAAACGACAGCGGCCCGAACTGTGGCAGTTGTACAACGGTCGGCGCAGTCCCGGCGAGAGCGTGCGTGTGTTCCCGCTGTCGAACTGGACCGAACTCGATCTGTGGCAGTACATCCACCTGGAGAACATCCCGCTCGTGTCCCTCTACTTCGCCGCACAGCGGCCGGTGGTCGAGCGTGACGGGGCACTCGTGGTGGTCGACGACGACCGGTTCCGGTTCCACCCCGGCGAGGCGCCCGAGATGCGGATGGTCCGGTTCCGCACCCTGGGCTGCTATCCGATCACCGGAGCGATCGAGTCGGACGCCGCGACCCTGCCCGAGATCATCCGCGAGTTGTTCCTCGCCACCACGTCCGAGCGTCAGAACCGCGTCGCTGATCACGACGGGGTGAGCTCTCTCGAGAAGAAGAAGCAAGAGGGTCACTTCTGATGGAGACGGCGAACGAACCCGGTGACGTGACGAGCGATGTGACGAGCGATGTGACGAGCGATGTGACGGCGTATCTCGAAGCGAACCAGCGCAAGTCGCTCCTCCGATTCATCACCTGTGGATCGGTCGACGACGGCAAGAGCACGCTGATCGGGCGGTTGCTCTACGAGTCGCATCTCGTCTTCGAGGATCACCTCGCGGCGCTGGCCGCCGACTCCGCCAAGGTCGGCACCACCGGCGGCGACCTCGACTTCGCGCTGCTCCTCGACGGTCTCGCCGCCGAGCGGGAGCAGGGCATCACGATCGACGTCGCCTACCGGTTCTTCGCGACGGATCACCGAAAGTTCATCGTCGCCGACACCCCGGGGCACGAGCAGTACACCCGCAACATGGTGACCGGGGCGTCGACCGCCGACGTGGCCGTGCTGCTGGTCGACGCCCGCAAAGGCGTGCTCGTCCAGACCCGCCGCCACAGCTTCCTCGTCTCGCTGCTGGGTATTCGTCGGTTGGTCATCGCCGTGAACAAGATGGACCTCGTCGGGTACTCCGAGGAACGCTTCCGGGAGATCGAGCGGGACTACCTCGACTTCGCCCGACGCATCGGCCTCGACGGCGTGACCTTCATCCCGCTGTCGGCACTCATCGGTGACAACATCACCGCGCCGAGCGCGAACACGGCGTGGTACGACGGCCCGACACTGATGGCGTACCTCGAATCGGTCGAGGTGGACGACCAGCGGTCACGGCAACCGTTCCGGTTCCCGGTGCAATGGGTGAACCGCCCGAACCTCGACTTCCGCGGTTTCTCGGGCCAGGTCGTCGCCGGTTCCGTTCGGCCCGGCGACCCGGTTCGGATCCTCCCCGCCGGCACCACGTCGGCCGTCGCGCGGATCGTCACGATCGACGGTGACCTCGACGAGGCGATCGCCGGTCGGTCGGTGACCCTGACCCTGACCGACGAGATCGACGTGTCGCGCGGGGATCTGATCTGTGCCGCCGAGTCACCGGCCGAGGTCGCCGACCAGTTCGAGGCCCACGTCGTCTGGATGCACGAGGACCCGATGTTGCCGGGTCGGCCCTATCTCATGAAGATCGGAACTCGAACGGTCGGGGTCACCATCGCCCATCCGAAGTACCGGGTCGACGTGAACAGCCTCGATCACTTGGCGGCGGCGACGCTCGAACTCAACGAGATCGGTGTGTGCAATCTCGCCCTCGACCGGCCGATCCCGTTCGATCCGTATCCGGCGACCGATCGGGCCGGCATCCGGGACACCGGTGGCTTCATCGTCATCGACAAGCTCACTCACGACACGGTGGGGGCGGGCATGCTGCACTTCGCGCTCCGCCGGTCGCACAACATCCATTGGCAGCGAGTCGAAGTGGACAAGTTGGCCCGAGCGGCGATGAGCGGTCATCGCCCCGGTGTCGTCTGGTTCACCGGCCTGTCGGGCTCCGGCAAGTCGACCATCGCCGACGTCGTCGAGTCGAAGCTCCACGCCGCCGGCGTACGGACCTATCTGCTCGACGGCGACAACGTCCGTCACGGGCTCAATCGTGACCTCGGGTTCACCGATGCCGACCGGGTCGAGAACATCCGTCGGATCGCCGAGGTGTCCCGCCTGATGGTCGACGCCGGTCTCGTCGTGCTCGTCTCGTTCATCTCACCGTTCAGGGCCGAACGAGACCTCGCCCGGTCGCGACTGGAGGACGGCGAGTTCATCGAGGTGTTCGTCGACACGCCGCTGGACGTCGCCGAGCAGCGCGACCCGAAGGGGCTCTACGCCAAAGCTCGACGGGGAGAGCTCGACAACTTCACCGGGATCGACTCGCCGTACGAGCCTCCGACCGCACCGGATGTGCACCTCGACACGACGTCGCTGTCAGCGGAGGAGGCGGCCGATGTCGTGATCGCTGCGCTCCGGGCCCGTCGCATCATCGACTGAGTCGGCTCGGACCGTTCAGATGTCGAGGCCCTTGGCGGCGACCGGCGTCATCGTGATCAGCTCCGGTCGCCCGGCGAGCAAGCCGGCGAACGCCCCCATGGCGGTGCGCATGGCCTCGCCCTTGCCGTGGACGTCCTTGGCCGCTTGGTCCCGGTAGAGCTCGAAGAAGTAGTACACCCCCGGTTCGCCGTCGACCCGATGGGCGCTGTACACCTCGAGGCCGTCCTCCTCGGCAGCGGCGGTGATGACGCCGTGGAGCGCGGTCTCGAGCTCTGCGGCCTTGCCGTCGGCGGCGGTGAGCTTGGCGATGAGGGAGATCTTCGACATGCGAGCGACGCTACTCGTCCGGGTGTGGCGTCGGGGCACGGCGTGCGATCGCGGCATGAGGCCGGGCGCAACGCCACCCGTCCGCCTCGTCACGGCCGCGATCCCCGGGGGAGGGAATCCGTGGTGGCCGTGTGAGGGCGTTGCGCCCGGCCTGACACCGTTGTACGACGGATCGATGGTCGCTCGACAGTGCCGTTCGGCCGTTTCAGCAGGCGCACGGGATCGACGAGCACTTGGGGCACCCATCGCGGTAGCGGTCGACGACACCGGTGAGGTCGACGCCGACCTGGTTCGCCAGAGACGCCACCCAGGCGAGCACATCGCTGAACTCGTGCTCGATCTGAGCCGTCGACCCCTTCCGAACCGCTTGGGCGAGTTCACCGAACTCCTCGGCGAGCCACGCCACGGTCGGTGCGACCCCGCGGTCGCGATCGCGGTCGCCGTACGTCCGCTCGATCACGTCCTGGAGTTCGCGGAGGTCCATCGTCACTCCCCGAAGAAGGCGTTGACCTCGGGGTTCTCGAAGAACTCCTGCTCCTCGGGCGTGCACGACATGAAGATGGCGCCGATGTTCGCGACCTGCAGCATGTCGACCATCGGGACGTCGGTGATCGTCGGGTACTCGTTCACGAGTTCTTCGATGAACACGATCGCCTCGGCGCAGGTCTCGAAGGCCTGCGGCGCGTCGTCGGTCGACGGCTCGATCCCGAGTGTGGCGTTCTGCAAGGAATCGAGGAAGATCAGGAAATCGACCGTGCCGGGAGCCTCGTCGGCTGCGAAGTCGATCATCACCGACAGTCCGTCTTCGGCGAGATCGATCGAAGCGCACGCCTCCGCTGATCGGGCGTCGAAGGCGGAGGCCTCGGCCTCGAAGGCCGGCGCCACCGATTCGAAGTCGGACATCGATCCGTTCTCCCAGTCGATCGGTGACACCAGTGGCTCGATCGTCCGCAGGAACTCGGCCGTCAGATCGAGACACTCCTGCGGAATCTGGTCGAAGGAGGTGATCACGCCGTCCGTCATGGCGCCGTCCGTCGTGGCGCCGTCCGTCATGGTGTCGTCCGTCATGGTGTCGTCCGTCGTGCCGTCGTCCGTCGTCGATTCGTCCGTCGTACCGTCATCGGCTTCGCTGTCGTCGGTGGCGGCGTCGTCGATGGTGCTCGCATCGGTCGCCGGGGGCGACGTCTCCTCGTCTCCGCCGCAAGCCGCCGCCAGCAGCGCCACCACCATCAGTCCCGTCATCCGCTTCATCGCTCGCTCCGATCTCGTGTACCCGACCACCGTACAGGTGGTGTGCACCGGGACGTGCTCGGACCCACCGACGGCTACCCTCGGGCGCATGTCAGCGATCCACGAGCTCGAGATGACGAGCATCACCGGGGAGCAGGTCGGGTTCGACCGGTTCCGCGGCCAGGTGCTCCTCGTCGTCAACGTCGCCAGCGCTTGAGGCCTCACCCCTCAGTACGCAGGTCTGCGTGCGCTGCACCACCACTTCGACGGGTTCCAGGTCTTGGGCTTCCCGTGCAATCAGTTCGGGAACCAGGAGCCGGGAACGGAGGCCGAGATCCTCGAGTTCGTCACCTCGAAGTACGAGGTCGACTTCCCGATGTTCGCCAAGATCGACGTGAACGGTGACGGGGCGTGCGACCTCTACCGGATCCTGCGCGAGGCGCAGCCCGGCGACGGTGCGACCTCCGACATCACGTGGAACTTCGAGAAGTTCCTCGTCGGTCGGGACGGCGCCGTGATCGGCCGGTACTCGCCGATGGTGACACCTGAGGAACTCGTCGACGTGGTCGCTGCCCACCTGTGACCGGTCCTGCACGCGAACCGTCGACGGGACCGTCGAGATGGTCCGCGTCGGGCGACGTCGTTCGCGGCGCCGACTACGACCGCCGTTGGGAGGACCTCGCCGCCGCCGGCCGGTCCATCCACGGAGAGGCCGATTTCATCTGCCGATTCTCGCCGATGTCGGTGCTCGATGCCGGCTGTGGGACGGGTCGTGTGGCGATCGAACTCGCTGCGCGTGGAGTCGACGTCGTCGGTGTCGATCTCGATCCGCCGATGCTCGGACAGGCCCGGGCGAAGGCACCACATCTCGAGTGGGTGGAGGCCGATCTGTGCCATCTCGCCCTCGGTCGCGAGTTCGACGTCGTGGCGATGCCCGGCAACGTGATGATCTTCCTGTGCCCGGGGACGGAGACCTCGGTGGTCGCCAACATGGCGGCACACGTGCGCCCGGGCGGGGTGCTCGTCGCCGGGTTCCAGCTCGGCCGGGGATACGACCTGGTGCGCTACGACGCCGACTGCGATGCCGCCGGGCTCGTGCTCGTCGATCGGTTCGCCACCTGGGAGGCCGACTCCTGGGTCGCGGGCGGTGACTACGCGGTGAGCGTGCATCGTCGGTGAGTCGGCCGAACGGTGCCGACCCGATGCGGCGCCGGACCCGTGGCTAGGTTCGTCCGCCGTGGACCCCCGAACCGTCAAACTCCAGGGCGATGGCCTCGAACTGGCCGCCGATCTGTACGGGGACGAGACCGCCCCGCCGGTCCTGCTGCTCCACGGCGGCGGTCAGACCCGCCACGCATGGGGTGGCGCGGCGGCGACGCTGGCGGCGAGCGGCAGGTTCGCCGTGTCGATCGACCTGCGTGGTCACGGGCACTCCGACTGGTCGCCGGACGGCGTCTACACGATGGACCGGTTCGCCGGTGACGTCCGGGTGATCGCCTCGTCGCTCGGTCGGCCGCCGGCGCTCGTCGGTGCATCGCTCGGTGGGTTGTCGTCGTTGGCGGCGGTCGGTGAGAGCGTCCAACAGCTCGCGACGTGCCTGGTGCTCGTCGACGTGGCCCCCCGGGTGGAGACCGAAGGTCGGGTCAAGATCCAAGGTTTCATGCGGGGCGGGATGCGGGGATTCGACACCCTCGACGACGCTGCGGACTCGATCGCGGCCTTCCTGCCGCACCGGCCCCGGCCCACGAACCTCGAGGGCCTGACCAAGAACCTCCGTCAGCGCGGCGACGGTCGTTGGTACTGGCACTGGGATCCGCGCTGGCTCGGCAACCACGAAGGTGTCGACGGCCAGGGTGGTCTGGTCCGCCACGAGCGGCTGTGCGATGCGGCTCGCAAGGTGACGATTCCGACGCTGCTCGTGCGCGGTCGGATGAGTGACATCGTGAGCGACGAGAGCGTCCGCGAGCTCCTCGAGTTGATCCCGCACGCCGAGGTGGTCGACATCGCCGGGGCCGGCCACATGGTCGCCGGTGACCGCAACGACGTCTTCAACGATGCGGTGATCGGGTTCGTCGACCGCGTGTCGTGACCGTGTCGTAGCGGCGACCCGGCTCGCTGCGGAGGAGGTGGATCTCGTCCACCTGGAACGACCGGGCGATCGGACGACCGACGAGGTCGGCGCTCGACCTCCCGGCGCTTGCCAGGGTCAGGTGTCCGCTGAACGCGTGCCGAGGTGGCTCGCCGAGTCCCACGGTGGCTGCTTCGACGGCGTCGGCGAGGTCATCGACACCGGAGACCGGCACGACCAGATGTCGACCGAGAACGGTCACCTCGGGTCCGAGGCGGGCCGTGGTCGGTGGCAGGTCGAGTCGTTCGAGACGCTGGGCGGCCTCGGCGGTGTCGACGTCGCCGAGGAAACGGAGCGTGACGTGCCACGACGCTTCGGGCACCAGACGGACGTCGGGACCTGCGTCGTGGACGAGTCGCCCGAGCGCTTCGATGGTGTCGGCGTCCGGCCGGATGGCGACGAACAGTCGGGCCGTCACGTTGCGAGCGCCGGCCGGGGGCAGCCTCCCCGGAGTCGGGCGATCTGAAGGGCGGCTTGGATCGTCGTGTGGTCGTGCAGATACGGCCCGACGATCTGGATCCCGATCGGGAGTCCGTCGTCACCGAGACCGATCGGGACGACCGTGGCCGGCAGCATTCCGGCACCGGCTGGACCGGTCCAGCCGAACAGGTCGAGGTACGGCCGCTCGACGCCGTCGATTTCGACCGTTCGTCCCCACTGCGGCTGGCTCTGATCGTGAGGGATCGCGCCACGCGGCTGCACGGGCATGAGGATCACGTCGTACGACTCGAAGAACTGCCGCCAGCGCTCGCGGATCTGCAGTCGGCGTTCGTTGTGGGCGAGCCACTCGCGGTGGCGCATGGCGGCCGCTCGGCGTGCTCGATCGATCGGAGTCGCCGGTTCCAGTTCGGCGAGTCGCTCGATCTCGTCGTAGCCGTACTCGCCGGCGAGCGCCGCGAACAGCAGATGCCGGAACACGGTGTCGGCCTTCTCCAGCGTGAACCCGGGTCGGGCCTCGGTGTCGACGCGGGCTCCGGTGTCCTCGATCGCCATCACCGTCTCGGACAGCAGTCGGCGGGTCGAGGCGTCGACCGGGCAGTGGTCGTCGTCGAGCCAGGCGGCGATGCGCAGGTCGGCGAGTTCCGTCCCCCTCGCCGGCGGCAGGTCGATCCGCCATGCCGGGGTGTCCCACCGGTTGGGCCCGACGAGCACGTCGAGCATCGGCCCGAGGTCGCGCACCGATCGCGACATCGGCCCTGCGACGGCGAGGTCGGCGAGTGTGAACGTCCCCGGCATGCCGGGGATCTGTCCGTGAGCCGGCACGATGCCGTAGCTCGGCTTGTGGCCCGAGACACCCGAGTAATGGGCCGGTACCCGGATCGAACCGCCGATGTCGGACCCGAGTTCGATCGGCGTGAAGCCCATCGCGAGGGCGGCTGCCGATCCGCCCGACGACCCACCGCAGGTCCGGCTCGGGTCGTGGGGGTTGTTCGTGGTGCCGTACACGTCGTTGAAGCTCTGGATGTCCCCGGCGAAGATCGGGAGATTGGTCTTGGCGAACGGGATCGCTCCGGCGGCGCGCATCTTGGCGACCGGCCAGGCGTCTTCGGTCGGGACGAAGGTGGCGAGATCCGGCGATCCGGACGTGGTGGTGCACCCCTCGGTCTGGAGTGAGTCCTTGACCGTCATCGGCACCCCGTGGAAGGGGCCGACGTCGTCGCCGCGAGCGATCGCCCGGTCGGCCTCGGCCGCCGCACGCCGGGCCCGGTCGAGGTCCCAGTGGACCACGGCGTTGATCGGCCCGTCGAGCCGTTCGATGCGGTCGACGAGGTGTTCGAGTGCCTCCGACGACGAGATCTCCCGGCCGCGGATGGCAGCGGCCAGATCGACGGCCGACCACCAGTGCAGATCGGTCATGGTCACGCCTTCCGCTCACGAGGTGGGTCGGTTCGAGTTCGAACCGATGTCTCGCGACGGTACACCTTCCGGTCGAGACCGACCGTCGGCGGTCCGGTCCCGGAGGTAGGTTCGGGCCCGTGGGTGCTGTGGTGAACGCCGTGGTGTCGTGTCCGTCCTGCGGGGTCCGCAACCGCCTCCCGACCGTCGCCACCGGGCACCCGCGGTGTCCGAAGTGTCGGGCCGATCTGCCGTGGGTGGTCGACGCCGACGACGACGATTTCGATGCTGCGGTCGAGACGGATCTGCTCGTCCTGGTCGATCTGTGGGCGCCGTGGTGCGGTCCGTGTCGAATGGTGGCGCCCGTGCTCGAGCGGCTCGCCGTCGACTTCGCGGGCCGCCTGAAGGTCGTCAAGGTGAACGTCGACGACTCACCGACGGTGGCGCTGCGTCACCGGGCACAGAGCATCCCGATGCTGCTCTTCGTCCGATCGGGTGAGGTGGTGAACACGGTGATCGGTGCCCAATCCGATCACGTGCTGCGCACCCTGGTCGAGGCGTACGTGCGGGAGTGATGTCCCGGCCGGGCATGCTCCCCCGTCAGGGGCGCCCGGCGTGCGGGTGGTCGACACGCATCTGCACGATCGAACCCGCACCCTTACCCGCCACCTCGTCGGGGTGACTCCCCGGGGCGCAGAGCGCGTAGAGCGTTCGCCCGTCGTCGCCTCCCAGCATGCATGCGAACGTCGGTTGCGGCGTCGGTACGCGATGGGTGACCGTGCCACCCTCCTCGACACGGACGACCTGCGACCCGATGGCATCGGCGAACCAGATTCCGCCGCTCGCGTCGAGCGTGCAACCATCTGGAGCCGTGCCGGGGATCGCCGCCCATTCGCGTCGCTCCGACAGCGAGCCGTCCTCGGTGATGCTGAACGCCAGGTAGTTCCCACCGAACGACTGCCCGACGATCAGCGTGGCGCCGTCGGGCGTGATGACCGATCCGTTCGGGAACCGCAGATCGGATGCTGCGACGTCGACGGTGCCGTCGGGCCGGACGACGGCGAGCGTGGCCGGGGAGAAAGGGGCGCGGGCCTCGAGATCGAAGCCGAAGTTGCCGACGTAGGCGGTGCCGTCGGCGGCGACGACCATGTCGTTGCAGTGCCACTCGGCGACCCGGTCGAGGTCGGCGTGCACGTGGAACGTGCCGTCGTGGCCGACGCGCATCAGCATCCGGCGCGTCATGAACACGACGAGCAGTGAACCGTCGGGCATCCAGCCGAGTCCGGAAGGCCGATCCTGGAGATCGCCGTGCTCGATCCGGCGGTCACCACCGGGGCCGACCGACAGGATCGCCCGTTGGTAGAAGTCCGAGTACCACAGGCGACCGTCGTGCCAGCGTGGCCCTTCACCGAAGTCGATGCCGTCCACGAGGAGCTCCCAGGTCATGGAAGCGACGTTATGCGCTCGGGCCGACTCCGTCGGTGTCGTCGGGCGGCTGGGCTCGCTCCATCGGCGCCAGGAGCTGGTGCAGCGGTGCGATCCGATCGGGATGTCGGAGGCCGGTGACCAGACTCACACCGAGTCGCGTGCGTCGTCCATCACTGTGCAGGCGTCCGGGCCAACCCTGGTGCTGGTGGAACGCCGAGGCGGTGTAGATCAAGATGGTGGCGACGTGGAGGCGACGCCATTCGTCCGCGACGTAGACCTGGTCGACGACGGCTTCCTCGGGCCACCAACGGATCGCTCCGATCTGGGCGTCGTTGGGGACCGGCATGTGGAAGAACTCGGCGTCGGAGACGATCGTGCCGGGCGGCCGGTGATCGGATGCGAACGCCACCAGGGTCAGCGTCGCTCGGTCACCGTTGCGGTCGCCGTCCGGACTCGGCTCGCGCTGCGGAAGTGCCACGAGCCAGATGTGGGGTGCTCCGGGTCGTACGCCCGGTGCGAGGTCGACGACGGAACGTCCGGCGTCGTCGAGGTGGGCGTGCCACAGGGTGAACAGATCGCCCGTCGGACCGGGATCGGCGACGATCGTGCCGTCGGGATGGCGGTCGTCGAGATGGCAGCGGACCTGCCAGCGACCGTGTGAGAGGGGCGCCTCTCGCACGTACCATGCGGCGGTCCCCGACGGAGGCGGGTCACCGTCGGAAACCAGCGACTCCCCGGGCATCGGTCCGTGGTCGGTTCCGAGGACTCAGCGCCGGAGCGGACGCCGACGGCTGGTGAGGAGGCCGGAGACGCCGAGGGCGGTCAAGAGTCCGGCGATCAACGCCGACCAGTTCGGTCCGGCGCCGGTCGGCGGCAGGACGCCGAGCGACGGGTCGACCGTGGTGGTCGTGGCTGCCGGGAGCGTCGTCGTGGTCGTCGTGGGGGTCGTCGTGGTCGTGGTCGTGGTCGTCGTGGCCGGCGGAGGAGTCGGCCCGTCGAGGGTCACGGTGACGACCTGCAGACCGTCGATGGTGGTGACGATGGGCAGGGAAATCAGCGAAATAACCCACCCGAAGATGAGCACTCCGCAGTCGTCAACCCCCTCGTCCACACCCTCGAAGTTCCACCCGAAGGTGTCCTCGATGGCAGCGATCATGACGGTGAGGTCCGCGGGCTCGAAATCACAACTGGGTTCGTTGGTGAAGTCGATCTGGAGTTGAGCGAGCAGTAAGGCGGCGGCGGGATCGACGACGGCCACCCTGTCGCGGGCCGACTCGTTGATGTTCTCCGCGTTGCCCGTGAGTTCGCTGTTCACGAACTCGGCGAACGGCACCCAAGCGTCGCTGATGTCGGTCGGGTCGGACGACACGGTGATGTCGTCCCCCAGGTCGTGCTCGAAGCGGATCGTGACCGTGGGGTCGACGACGAGCGGACCAACCGTCTCCGGTTGGAACAACTGAACCGGGACGGCGATGTGGGTGCCTTCCGGCAACGGAATCAGTTTGTCGGGGTCCTCGAGAAAGGGGTTGATCTCTTCAAAGAAGCCGAAGACGAACCCGAGCATCTCGGCCTGACCGTTCCAGGCGAGGTCCGGTACGCACTCGACTTCTCCGATCTGGACGACCGGGACGATCTCGGTCGGCACGGCGGGCAGTGGATCGGGGAGCACACCGCTACCGGCCTCGACGGCGACCTCGATCACGGCGAGGTCCTCCTTGCTCTCGAACGGGAACAAGGCGCTGCAGGCTTGGTAGGTGCCGATCGTCGCCGGGGCGGCATCGGGGCGGGCACCGCCCGCCGGTGGGCCGATAGCCGGCTCGACGTTCGGGGCGGCGGCATCCGTGGTACCGACGCCGATACCGGAGGCGACGAGGGACCCGCCGAGCAGGCCAGCGGACAGGGAGCGGAGCATTGCGAGACGCACAAATAAATCATAGCCCTCGTCTTCTACGAATCAGGTGACCTCGTTCGACGGATGCCATCCCGATCCCCGGTCGGGCGAGCGTGCCGTGATCGAGGGCCGGAGTCGTTCGCCTACCGTGTGGCGATGAGCCACGCCAGTGCAGACACCCCGGTA
>JBMUCX010000054.1:0-18453 GCA_049458915.1 Ilumatobacteraceae bacterium | reverse complement strand
CCCCCCCCCCCCCCCCCCCCCCCCCCCCCCCGCCGCCAGATGCCCCGCATCTCCGCCATGGTCATGTTCTGCTGTCCGATGTGCACCCCGAGCTGCATGCCGAGAACGTACCCGCCGGCCGAAGGTCACCGAGATCCCGGGACTCCGGCGGCGAAGCGGAGCCGGTCGACGAGTTCGACAGCAGCCGGGTCGCGAACGGCGCCACTGCGAACGGCCGTGACCAGCCGACGCTCGAGAAGGTGGGGGCCACGTGTGACGCAGACGGCAGTGGGCAATTGGACGTCGGGAAGCACCGTCCAGCCGATCCCGAGCCCGACCATGTGCGCCAGGACCTCGGGCTGGTGACTCTCGGCTGCGATCCGAATCGGAGCTCCGATGTGCCGGAGGCGGGCCTCGACCTGAGCTCGGGTGTGTGATCCGTCGGGGAACAGCACCCACGGGCCCCAGGTGGAGGGCGATCCGATGTCGGTGCCGGCCGGGGCGATCACGACGAGCGGTTCGGTCATCAGGGGTTCGACGCCGATCCCGTGCGGCCGCATCGGCGGCTCGACGCAGACGACCACGTCGAGGGTGCCGCCGAGGAGGTGCTCGAGCAGTAGCCGTGACGGGGCCACCGTGAGATGCAGTCCCACATCCGGGCGTTCCGAGCGGAGTGCCCGCAGCACCTCCGGGAAGTGCACCACCGCTGCGACGTCGATCATCCCGACCCGGATCGAGCCGACTTCGGCGGAGCGCAGCCGATCCGACCAGTTGACGAGGTCCGAGGTGAGGGCGAGGACCTGGCGCGCATGGTCGAGCACCGGCGATGCCGTCGAACGGAGCGAGCGCCGACGCCCGGTGCGTTCGAACAGTTCCACGCCGAGCCGTCGCTCGAGCTCGGCGAGCCCCTGCGAGAGTGCGGACGGGCTGACACCGACGGACTCGGCTGCGACGGCCCAGGTGGGGTGATCGGCCACGGCCGTCAGATACTCGAACTGGCGGATCGAGAGGTCGGGGAGTTGGCGCACCCCGTGCAAATTACTTCAGTCTTTCTGAATTACGAACGCGCTGTTGAAAGCAATACTTACGATCTGGCGGCATGACCGCTCGGACCATCACACCCGCCACCGGCAAACTCGGCGTCCTCCTCCCGGGGATGGGTGCCGTCGCCTCGACGTTCATCGCCGGAGTGATCGCCGCTCGCAACGGCACGCATCCCCCGATCGGCTCGATCACCCAGATGGCGAACATCCGCCTCGGCCGACGAGAGGACGGGCGCAACCCACTGATCCGCGAGTTCGTGCCACTGGCGTCGCTCGACGACCTCGTGTTCGGTGGCTGGGATCCGATCTCCCCCAACGCGATGGAGGCCGCCAAGACCGCCGGTGTGCTCCAGGGCAGCGACCTCGACACCGTCTCGAAGGAGATGGAGGGGATCGTCCCGATGGAGGCGGTGTTCGACCAGCGGTGGGTCTCGCGCCTCGAGGGAGTCCGGGTCAAGAACATCTCGAACAAGTGGGACCAGGCGATGGCGCTCATGGACGACATCGCCCGCTTCCGCGAGGAGCACGGCTGCGAACGCCTGGTGATGATCTGGTGCGGATCGACCGAGGCCTACCAGGAGCCGAGCGCCGTACATGCGAGTGTCGCCGCCTTCGAGGACGGGTTGAAGAACGACGACCCCGACATCGCTCCGAGCCAGATCTACGCCTACGCCGCGCTCCAGTCCGACGTGCCGTTCGCCAACGGCGCGCCCAACCTGACCACCGACCTCGACTGCATCGTCGAACTGTCGACGTCGCGTGGCGTGCCGATCGCCGGCAAGGACTTCAAGACCGGCCAGACGCTGATGAAGACGATCCTCGCTCCCGGCCTGAAGGCCCGGATGCTCGGCCTGCGCGGCTGGTACTCGACGAACATCCTCGGGAACCGCGACGGCGAGGTGCTGGACGCCCCGGAGAACTTCAAGACCAAGGAAGCATCCAAGCTCGGTGTGCTCGGGGGCATCCTCCAACCCGAGGTCTACCCCGACCTCTACGGCAACATCGATCACGTCGTGCGCATCAACTACTACCCGCCCCGCGGCGACAACAAGGAAGGGTGGGACGCGATCGACATCTTCGGCTGGCTCGGCTACGAGATGCAGATCAAGGTCGACTTCCTCTGTCGGGACTCGATCCTCGCAGCGCCGATCGTCCTCGACCTCGCCTTGTTCATGGACCTCGCCCACCGCGCCGGGGAGTCCGGCGTCCAGGAGTGGTTGAGCTTCTACCTGAAGGCCCCGCAGGCCGCCGGCGCCGTCCCCGCCGAACAGGACCTGTTCATCCAGCAAACCAAGCTGAAGAACACCCTGCGCGAGTGGATGGGCGAAGAGCCGGTCACCCACTCCGAGGCCGGCTGAGCGGGCGCCGACGGCACGACCAGACGGCCTCACCACCGAACGACCCGAGCCGCACCCCCCCACCAGAATTTTGTGGCAGCGATCCCGCCCGATCGTGGCACGTTCGCTGCCACAGAATTCCGAGGCCCACTCTGGGGCAGCGATCCCGCCCGATCGTGCCATCTTCGCTGCCACAAAATGGGCTTCGGGGGTCAGGGGGTGGGGTGGCAGTCGAGCACGGTCGACTCGGTGACGAGGACGTGGACCCGGACGTCGTGAGGCTCCACCGGGAGGTCGGGGACGATCTGGGCGTCGAAGCACACCCCGACGACGAGACAGTCCGGCCGGACCCGGGCCAGGAGCCGATCGAACCAACCACCGCCCTGACCGAGTCGATCACCGCGAATCGTGAACGCGACACCGGGGACGATCACGACGTCGATCGATCCGACATCATCGGGGAAGTCCGCCGTCGGCGCCGGGTCGGGCAGCACCACCTCGACCCCTCGCGCCCGGAGTCGATCATGCACCTCGGCGAGGTCCGGCTCACCGGGCACGGCCACGAACGACAGCACCACCCGGGCACGGGCGAGTCGCCCCACCTCGCTCAATCGGTCGCGGACGAGGGCCGACGAGGACGGATCAGCGGCGACCTCCCGCCGAACCCGACGCAGTTCACGCCGCATCGCCACCTTCGCCACCGATGCCGACACGGGTTGCGTCATCCCGCGGACTGTACCGACCGGCGGCCGGACCGGAGTCGTTAGTGTCGGAACCGTGAGCGACACGAGCAGCATCGACCCCAAGCACTTCCGCACCGTCCTCGGTCACTTCCCGACCGGGGTCACCATCGTCTCCGGCATGGCCGGCGAGGAGCCGGTCGGGCTGACGATCGGATCGTTCACCTCGGTGTCGCTCGACCCACCACTGGTCGGCTTCCTCCCCCAGACGTCGAGCAGCAGTTGGACGGCGATGGCGTCGAGCGGTTCGTTCTGCGTGAACATCCTCGGAGCCGACCAAGCCGACCTGTGCTGGCGCTTCGCCAAGAGCGGCAACGAAGCCAGCCGCTTCGACGGCGTCGACTGGCATCCGGGCACCACCGGCTCCCCGGTCATCGAGGGCTCGATCGCCTGGATCGACTGCACGATCGAGGCGATCCACGAGATGGGGGACCACCTCTTCGTGCTCGGCCGCGTGGTCGACCTCTCCGCCGCACCCGATGCCGGAGCACCGATGCTGTTCTTCAAGGGCGGTCTCGGGAGCTTTCGTCCCGCAGACCCGTCGTGACCCGGCGCCAGGTCGGGGCGTTCGGTGCCGACGCCATCGCCGTGCTCGTGTTCGCCGCAATCGGCCGGCGGAGCCACGACGAATCCGGCACCGTGGTCGGCACGCTGACGACCGCCGCTCCGTTCCTGCTCGCCCTGGTGGTGTCCCGGGCAGTGCCGATCACCCGTGCGCGGCCGATGGCGGTGCGCAGCGGGTTGGTCGTGTGGGTCACGACCCTCGTCGTCGGGATGACGACCCGCAACCTCGTGTTCGGCAGGGGCACGGCGGCGTCGTTCGTCGTCGTGGCGGCGACGTTCCTCGCCGTGACGCTCATCGGCTGGCGCCTCGCCTCGGAGCGACTCAGCGCTCGGGGTCCCGGTCGCCACCCGACTTGAGCCGCAGGTAGACGACGAGCAGCACGACGAGCAGCAGCAACCATCCGAACGCCCGCACCACGAAGCGGATCCATCCGATCACCAGCCCGAAGCCCCAGACGAGGAGCAGGGCGACGATCGTCCACCCGACGACCGTCGCCAGACACGAGCGGGACCGGGACGCCATGAGCGGACCTTACCGACGGCAGCGAGGTCGACGCTGCGACATCAGGTGATGTTCGTGATCGCACCCTTCTCGGCGCCCTGGGCGAGCTTCGCGTACTTCGCCAGCACACCGGTCGTGTAGCGAGCAGCCGGCGGCCCGGCCCAGTCGGCCCGGCGACGATCCATCTCGGCGTCGTCGACGAGCAGGTCGAGGCTCAGGGTGGGCACGTCGATGCGGATCCGGTCTCCGTCCTGCACGAACGCGATCGGGCCGCCGTCGACGGCCTCCGGGGCGACGTGGCCGATGCAGAACCCCCACGTGCCACCCGAGAACCGCCCGTCGGTGATCAGCGCGACGTCGGCGCCGCGACCAGCACCCTTCAGTGCGCCGGTGATGGCGAGCATCTCACGCATCCCGGGTCCACCCTTGGGGCCTTCGTAACGGATCACGATCACGTCGCCGGGCAGGATCTCGCCGGCCATCACGGCGGCCATCGCACCGTCCTCGCCGTCGAACACGCGGGCGCTGCCCTCGAACGACCGCTGCTCCTTCGAGAGGCCGGCGACCTTGACCACCGAGCCCTTCGGAGCCAAGGTGCCGGTCAGGATGTTGAGGCCACCCTCGGCGTTGATCGGGTTCGAGATCGGGTACACGACCGTGCCGTCGGGCGACGGCGGATCGATCTCGGCGAGGTTCTCGGCCATCGTCTTGCCGGTGACCGTGATCTCGTCGCCGTGGAGGAGACCGGCTTCGAGGAGGTGCTTGAGCACCACCGGGACACCGCCGATCCGGTCGAGGTCGGTCATGTGGAACTTGCCGCCGGGCTTCATGTCGGCGAAGTGCGGCACCCGGGCGGCGACCTTGTTGAAGTCGTCGAGGTCGAGTGCCACTCCCGCTTCGTTGGCGATCGCCAGGAGGTGCAGCACCGCGTTGGTCGAGCCGCCGAGTGCATTCGCCAACGCGATCGCGTTCTCGAACGCCCCCTTGGTGAGGATGTCGCTCGGCCGCAGTCCGGTCCGCAGCATCTCGACCACGGCGGCGCCGGCCCGCCGGGCGTCGTCCTCGCGTCGACGGTCCACCGCCGGCGCCGATGCCGAACCCGGCAGGGACAGACCGAGCGCCTCACCGATCGAACTCATCGTGTTGGCCGTGAACATCCCTCCACACGCACCCTCCCCCGGGCAGGCGTTGCGTTCGATCGCCGACAACTCGTCCGGGGTGATCGTCCCCGCCGCACAGGCACCGATCGCCTCGAACACCGAGGTGATGTCGAGTGCCTTGCCGTTGTGGTAGCCGGGCAGGGTCGAACCGTTGTAGACGAAGACGCTCGGCAGGTTCAGACGGGCCATCGCCATCATCATCCCGGGCATCGACTTGTCGCAGCCACCGGTGGCGACCAGTCCGTCGAGTCGCTCACCGTGCATCACCGTCTCGACCGAGTCGGCGATGACCTCACGGGAGACGAGCGATGCCCGCATCCCCTCGTGGCCCATCGAGATGCCGTCGGACACCGTGATCGTCCCGAATTCCAGCGCCACGCCACCCGCCGCGCGCACACCCTCCTTCGCCGCAGCGGTCAGTCGACGGATGGACAGGTTGCACGGCGTGATCTCGTTCCACGACGAGGCGATGCCGACCTGCGGCTTGTCCCAGTCGTCGTCGGTGAGGCCGACGGCGCGCAGCATCGCTCGGGATGCCGCCTTCTGGATGCCGTCGGTGACGTCGCGCGATCGGGGCTTGACGTCGACGGGCGTTGCGGGGGTCGACTCGCTCTGGCTCATGCGTGCGAGGGTAGTTCGCCGACCCGGCGACGGATCAGATCGGGACCGGTCCCGTCAGGAACAGGTGACGTATCCGTAAGCGACGAGTACCTTGTCCCGACGCCCGAAGATGAACACGTAGGAGCGGACCGTGTCACCGGGTTCGTACGACACGAGATCGGGTGAGACCGAGAACACGAAGTTCCCCGATGTCCGCTCGGAGTAGGTGACGGACACCGCCACCTCATCCACGGCCGTGGAACCCTTGGTGGTGTTCTCGACGATGACGCTGATCCCCTGGATCGCCCCGGTCCGCAGCGAGTCGTACCGTCCACTCCCGGTGATCGCGTTGCCGGGCAGGGTGCACGATGCGGTGACCACGGGGACCGCCTTGCCCTGGGCTGTCACGGCCGCCACTGCGACACCGCCGGCGGGCATCAACGGCGAGATCAACGCGACGACTCCGACCAGGAGACTCGCTCGACGGAACAACTGCTGCACGATCTTCCTCCTACGGCCAGTGTGGCGACCGGACGACTCACCGACGTCGGACACCGACGACGGACACCGACGTTGCCGCCAGATCAGCGACAACCAGCCGATCGTAGCGAACACGCAGGGCATCACCGGAACCGGTCGATCTCGACCACGGCCGTTCCGAGAACGACGGTGCGCCCCGTGTCAGGTCGTGGCGACGAACACCCGTCGGGCGATCCACAATCCACCGACGGCGACGACCGCTCCGCCGAAGAAGCCGGCTTGTTTGGTGAACACCTCGCCGAGTGCACCGAGCGCCAAGCCGCCGACGATCGTGCCGATCTCGAAGAACATCGTGAACGAACTGAGCGCACTCGCCCGCTCGGATTCCGACACCCGATCGACGACGTTCGCCATCAACGACGGGTACAGGAACGCCATGCCGACCCCGGCACCCGCCGCCGACACCCAGAGCGCCCACGGTTCGGCGACCAGCGACATCAGGACGAGCGCGGCCGCCAGGAACGACAGTGCAGTCGACACCATCCGTCGCGCACCGAACCGTTCCGGCAGCGTCGCTCCGGCGAGGCGGAGTCCGAGGCTGACGGCGCTGTAGAGCAGGAACAGCCCGGCCGATCCCGCCAATCCGACGGATCGAGCGTGATCGGGCAGGAACGCCGAGAACACCGAGAATCCGGCGATGCCGGAAGCGAGCACCACTCCCGGGAGGAAGGCCGCTCGGTGGAAGAGTGGCGGCCGGGCACCGTTCACTGCTGGCGCAGCGACCCGATCGACCCGCCGGGGCACACCGATCACCGTGATCGCCGAGGCGGCAGCGAAGCAGCCGGCCACGACGAAGGCGAGACCGTAGCGGTCGTCGCCGAGGACCCACTCGCCGAGCGATGGACCGAGTCCGAGACCCCCGTAGACCGCCACGGAGAAGTAGCTCGCCGACTCCGCACGGCGATTCGGAGGCGACAGATCGGCGATCAGCGTCGCAGCTGCGACGAACAACGCCGCCTCACCGAGACCCATCGCCGCACGCAGGACCAGCACGTGCCACAGTTCGCTGGCCAGCGCCGTCGCCACGCTCGCCAGCGAGGCGAGGAGAGCTCCGGACATCATCAACGCCCGGCGTCCGAACCGCTCGGTGAGGCGTCCGAGGAAGGGGCGGGCGAACACCGCCGCCAGCGCGAACGACGCCACCGCCAGACCGACACCGAACTCGCCCTGACCGAGTTCGTCCTCGATGAACCGAGGCACGGTGACGATGACCATGCCGATGTAGAAGAAGAACACGAACGCCGTGACCGTGACCGCCACGAACGGTCCGGTGACGAGACGGGGTCGCTCGCCGACCGGCGCGTCGCGCTGTTCGTCGTCGATCGCCGTCACGTGCGACATGCTCGCCCCGACCGGAGGCGTCCGACGGGCCGGACGGACCCACCGAGGTGGTCATCGGTCACAGTGCGTCGCCGAAGCCGACTCAGCACCGCTCGACGTCGACCGCGACGTCGAGGGTCTGGCTCGTCGCCGGGCCGATCATCACCCCGCGCACGGGGATGACGTCGGCGTAGTCACGACCCCATCCGACGGTGACGTGGTCGTCGACGGGGAGGTGATCGTTCGTCGGGTCGAAGTCGACCCAGCCGGCGAGCGGAGTCCACACGGAACACCACGCGTGGGAGGCATCGGCACCCACGAGACGCGGTTCGCCGGGCGGCGGCACCGTCTCGATGTACCCGCTGACGTACCGAGCGGCGAGACCGATCGAGCGCAGGCACCCCACGGCGAGATGGGCGAAGTCCTGGCAGACGCCCCGTCGCGCGACGAGCACGTCACCGAGCGGCGTCGACACGTCCGAGAAGTGCGGATCGAACTCGAACGAGGAGTTGATGTCGTGACACAGCGCTCGCACGGCATCCACGACCGGGCGGCCGGGGCGGAACGAGCGCTCGGCGATCGACCGCAACGACGCGCCGAGCGACTCGAGGTCGACGAACACGGAACGAGCGAGGAACGGTGCGACCTCCAGCGCGACGTCGCCGGTCGATGTCGACACGAGGCGGGCCACGTCGTCCCACGGCGTGTCGTCGACCGGAACCACTGCCGGTTCGACGTCGACGACACTGATCGCCTCGACCGTCATCGACTCGTGGGGTTCGTGCAGGCCGAACTGATGCACCAGGTTCCCGAACGCATCGAGGTACGAGTCCCACTCGGTGGGTTCCGGCCGAAGGGCCACCGAGCACGACCGCACCGACTGGGTGACGGTGGGGCGCGGTACGAGACACGTCATCGTGTAGCCGTCGGTCATCGCGGCGCCGTATCGGTACGTCGTGACGTGCCGGATCCGGTACGAGCGGCTCATGACGCGATCGTCCGATCGGTGACGGGTTGGAACCGACTCCGCATCGCGATCGGGTTGACCGGGGTCGAGAACCAACGAGCGACCAGGTCACGGCCGGCCCACGCCACCGCGTCCTTGACGTCGTCGACGGAGCGATCGATCAACTCGTCGTCCGGTCGACCGAGCGCGGCCCTGACCCTGGCCAGGAACTCGTCCGAGACCACGGCTCGGCCGTCGTCGCCCTCCGCTGCGAGCCGATCCACCGATGCGGCGATCGACCGCGGGTTGGACGGATCGCGGACGAGCAATTCGAGAGCGGCGCTCCACTCGACATCGCTGCGATGACGACGTCGGTACGCCACCAGGCTGTCGTTCGCGGCCAGGAGGATCTCGGTGACCGTGGCATCGACCTGCTCGTCGTCGGGCCCGTCGATCACTCCATCGGGACGAGCCGCACCGACGAGATCGGCGACGACGAGGCAGCGCTCGAGTCGGCGGCCGACATCGCCGATGTGCCACGCCGGACCACGCACCGTGCTCTCCTGCCACAGTCCTGCGAGAGCGGCGAAGTCGGCGAGCACCGCGTCGAGTTCCTCCACCCCGGCCCGGCGCTGGCCGAGCGCGGTCCGCAGTTCGGCCAGATGAGCCAGCACCCGACCCGTCGTCACCGAGAGGTACTCCCGAACCGTCGTCGCCTCGGTGAGCAGCGAGCCGATCTGCTCGGCAACCGCATCACCGACCACGGTCAACTCCTGCTCGACGGCACCGATGGCACCGACGGCACCGACCTCACCAACGGCATCGCCGTGTCGGGCGATCGCAGCGAGAAGGCGACGGGTCCGGGCCGACCACCGGTCCGAACCGGCCAGGTCGGGCTCTTGGTCGAGTCGGGCTCGGACGACCCGCATCGTGCGGGCCATCGCCTCCGCACGTTCCGCCGCCCGGTTCGTCCAGTACAGCGCATCGGCCGCCCGTGTCGGCACCGAACGACCGAAGTCGACCTGCGGCAGTCGGCTCGCCACGACCGTCGGTACCGGCCGCGACATGACCCACACGTCCTTCGCGACACACGCCGTCGGCAACGAGGGATCGTCACCAGGTGCGAGAAGCCGCCCGGTGGCCGCCGGGAGGACGACCACCTCGGAACCGTCGTGCACGGCGAACATCCGCACGACCACCGGCGCCGTGGACGGGCCGCTCGACTCCCCCGTGGATCCCGGTGCGATCGACACCTCTCCGAGCGGTGCCACACCGTCGAACCACGGCAACACGGGAGCGCGACCGGCGCAGTGGGCGATCGCCGCGTCGAGATGCTCGCGAACTGCCGGTGCTTCGAGCACGCCGCTCCCGGGTGCATTGGCGACCACGACGCCCGCCGAGCGGACCGCCTGCGCGAGTCCGGGAACACCCACCGAACCGGTCGAGCCGACCTCGAGCGGATCGAGCGCCCGGTCCTCGAGTCGCCGGTACAGGACGTCGACCGGTTCCAGTCGTTCCAACGTTCGGAGCCAGACGCGCCGTTGGCGCACGACGAGGTCGGCACCTTCGACGAGGTTGATGCCGAGTTGGACGGCGAGGTACGAGTGGTCGACGTAGGACGGATGATCGAGCCCACCCGAGAAGAGCACGATGCGCGGACTGTCGACCGGAGAACGAGCGGCGAGCGCACGGCGGAGCAGTCCGGGCACGCCACCGAGTGACGCGAATCTGGCGGCACCGACCACGTCGGGCCACACCCTGGTGATGACCGACCGGTCGAGCAGGGCGTAGCCGAGCCCCGGCGGCGCATCGGTGAGGTCCTGCACGATCACCCAGCTGCCATCCGGCATGGGCGCCAGGTCGACCGCATAGGTCGTGAGCCACCTCGTCGGCGCCGACCCGATCGAGCCGAGTCGGTAGCGCGGCGACCCGGCGAGCACCTCGGCGGGAACCACCCGATCTCGCAGGAGCGTCCGGGGGCCGTACAGGTCGGCGAGCACGGCCTCGAGTGCCGACATCCGCTCGGCCACCGCCGTGGCGAGTCGGGCGAACGTCAGGTCGTCGAGTACGAGCGGGATCGGGTCGAGACGCCACGGCCGGCTCTCGATCGTGGCGGACCGGCCGTCAGCCCGCACCGGCAAGTCGTGGACCAGGTGCCCGGCGCCCTCGGCAGCGAGCAGGCGATCGGCTCGGGCCTGCCGGAGCGCCAACTCCGCGGCGTCGCCGAACGCCGGGCTCATGTCGGCCGGCGGTGACAGAGTCGGGACGGCTCGTTCGGGGGATCGGGCGGTCACGGGAGCAGTATCACATGTGGGCGGCGGGTCGATCCCGACGGGTCACATCGCCGAGTCGACGTATCGATCCCGGATGGCGCGATCGACCTCGGCGATCGCCGACTGCAGCCCGTCCATGGCGGCATCGAGGCCGGCTCCGGTGATCACCGAATCTGCGCCGGCGAGGAGATCGAGGGCACCATCGACCTCGCCGAGCACGAGTCCGGGCGTCGGCATGAACACGAGGACGTCTCGGATCTCCTCCAGGCAACTACGGACCGACCGGGGGAACGCCGTATGGCCGACGAGGAATCGAACCACGTCCGTGCCGTCGATCGGGCCGCGTACGGCCCGCTGGTACATCTGCAGTGCGGACACCGACCGCAGGACGTTCATCCACCGGATCTCGTCGTGCTGCACCTCGGCGCCGAGGGCCGCTTCCTCCTGGAGGATCGCGGCAGCAGCGACACCGAGCACCCTGGTGGTCATGTCGGCCCGCTCGACGAGCCGACCGAGCCGCAGCATCCGATAGGCCTCCGAGCGTGTCATCGTCGACTCGAGGATCCCGTCGAGTCGACGGCTGATCTCGACCACCCGCAACAGGAACCGGTCGCGGAGTTGCCGCTCGACCGCTGCCGAGGCCGTCGCGTCGACGTACTGCGACAGTTGGTTGACCGCCTGCCACGCCTCGCGGGGCATCACCTCGCGTGTCGTTCGGAGGTTCTCCCGCGCGGCGTGGACCGAACTCACGATGCTGCTCGGGTTGGAGCCGTCGGCGACGAGGTGGTGCACCACGGTGCGCTCACCGGACGGGTCTTCGGCCGGCACCAGGAGGAGTCGGACCGAGCCGGTCAACACCGCCAGGGGTTCCCACCGGAGCAGGTCGACACTCGGGAAGTCGACGACGAGATCGTGGTAGGCCCGCACGATCCGGGCCGTGTCCTCGGCGCGCTCCACGTACCGAGCGCCCCAGTAGAGCCGATCGGCGGTCCGGGCGAGCAGGACGGTCATCGGACCTCGCCCCGTCCCGGATACACACCGTCGACGATCCAGGTGTCCTTGCTGCCGCCGCCCTGCGACGAGTTCACGACGAGTGACCCTTCGGGCAGGGCGACCCGGGTCAATCCGCCGGGGGTCACATAGGAACCGGAGCCGGTGAGCACGAACGGTCGGAGGTCGACGTGACGGGGCGCGATGCCCCCGTCGACCAGTGTCGGGACGGTCGACAGTGCCAGGATCGGCTGCGCCACCCAGTTGCGCGGATCGGCCTCGATGGCCGCCACGGCGGCAGCGAGTTCGGCGCCCGTGGCCCGATCGCCGATCACGATCCCGTACCCACCACTCTCGTTGGCGGGCTTGAGCACGAGATCGCCGATGTTGTCGATCACGAACCGTCGCTCGTCGTCGTACATCGCGCGGTACGTCGGCACGTTGGGGATCATCGGTTCCTCGCCGAGGTAGTACCGGACGATGTCGGGCACCCAGGCGTACACGACCTTGTCGTCGGCGACACCGGCGCCGGGTGCGTTGGCGATCCCCACGTTCCCGGCGCGCCATGCCCGCATCAGCCCCGGTACGCCGAGCATCGAGTCCGGGCGGAACTCGGCGGGGTCGAGGAACAGATCGTCGATCCGTCGATAGATCACGTCGACCCGGGCGAGGCCGTCGATCGTGCGCATGTAGACGACGTCGTCGTCACCCACGACCAGGTCGGCGCCCTCGACGAGTTCAGCACCCATCCGCTCGGCGAGGAACGAGTGCTCGAAGTACGCCGAGTTGTAGATCCCCGGCGTGAGCACGGCGATCTGTGGCTCATCGACACCCTCGGGTGCGAGCGAGGCGAGCAGGCCGTTCAGTTCGTCGGTGTAGGCATCGACCGGCCGGATCCGCTGGCGCTCGAACAACTCGGCGAACGCCCGCTTCGTCACCCCGCGGTTCTCGATCACGTAACTGACGCCGGACGGGACCCGGAGGTTGTCCTCCAGCACGTAGAACGTCCCGTCGTCGTCGCGGACCAGGTCGGTTCCCGACACATGGGCCCACACGCCGTGCTTCGGACGCACCCCACGGCACTGTGGGCGGTAGTTGACCGACGCCTCGAGCAGTTCGGCCGGGAACACCCCGTCGGCGATGATCCGCTGATCGTTGTAGAGGTCGTCGATGAACAGGTTCAGGGCCCGGAGGCGCTGCGCCAATCCGGCGCTCACCCGATCCCACTCGGCGCCGGGGATGACCCGGGGGATGATGTCGAACGGCCAGGCCCGATCGATGTTCTGTCCGTCCGAGTAGACGGTGAACGTGATACCCATCGTCAAGATGTCGGCGTCGGCGATGCGCTGACGATTGCGGAGTTCGTCCTCGCCCAGTCGCTCGACGAGCGACCACAGGTCACGGGCGTGCGGACGTGGCCGGCCGTCGTCGTCGAGGAGTTCGTCCATCCGAAGTCGGACGCTACGTCACCCCGGTCGCCGTGTCACGGGTGTCGCCGTGCTGTTCACACGGTCGTCACGGTCACTTGGGCTCTTTGGGGAGCCCGAGCACCCGTTCGCCGACGATGTTCCGCTGGATCTGGCTGGTCCCACCCCAGATCGTCTCCGACCTGGAGAAGAAGAACGCCGACATCATGCTGCTCACCGGGTAGCCGTCGCGACGCTTGTCGCGGCCGGAGCCGGGCCACGAACCGGATTCCGGCCCGGTCGTGATCAGCATCGACTCCGCGCCGAAGATGTCGAGCGCCAGTTCCATCGCCGCCTTGTGCATCTCGGTCCAGAACATCTTGTTCGTGGCGCCCAGGGCGATCGTGCCCATGTCCTTCTTGCCGGTCACCGCCGTCGTGAGATTCCGCAAGCCGTTGATCCGGAGGATCTGGATCTTGGAGTAGAACTCCATCAGTCGCTGCCGGATCGTCGGCTCGTCGATCGATCCGTTGTTCCGGGCCGCTTCGAGCATGAGTCGGTACTCCTCCTCGAACCGGCGGTAGCCCGTCGTGGCCGACTGACCCCGCTCGAACGCCAGCGTCGAGTTGGCGACCTTCCATCCGTTGTTGACCCCGCCGACGACGTTGTCCTTGGGTGCCTTGGCGTCGGTGAAGAACACCTCACAGAACTCGGCGGTGCCATCGGGTTGGGTGATCCCGCGCACCTCGACGCCCTCCTGACGCATCGGCACGAGGATGTACGAAATCCCGGCGTGCTTCGGGGCATCCGGATCGGTCCGGGTGAGCAGGAAGCAGTAGTCGGCGTGATGACCTTGCGTGGTCCACACCTTCTGGCCGTTGATCACCCACTGGTCGCCGTCGAGCACCGCCGTGGTCTTGAGCGAAGCCAGATCGGACCCGGAGTTCGGCTCCGAGAACCCCTGGCACCAGCGGGTCTGACCCTTCAGGATGCCCGGGAGGAACTCACGCTTTTGCTCTTCGGTCCCCCACTGCAGCAGGGTCGGGCCGACGAGTGTGTCACCGAAGAAATCACCGCGCATCGGCGCCTTGGCCCGGGCGAACTCCTCTGCCAAGGCCACACCCTGCATCGTGGTGAGGCCCTTGCCGCCGTACTCGGCAGGCCAGGTGGCGCAGATCCATCCACCCTCGAACAGCTTCTGGGGCCACTCGGCGTTGAAGGCCCTGCGCTCGTCGTCGCTCATCTCGAACCCCTCGTCGAACCATCCGGCAGGCAGGTTCGCTTCGAGCCAGCCCCTGATCTCGGAGCGGAACGCTTCGGCGTCGGCGGGGTACGAGAGGTCCATGGGCGCATTGTGGCATCGCACCCGATCAACGGGGCAAGTCGTTCCGACGAGCCCTCGAACGACTCGAACGACCGGCCGGCCGGTCAGGACGTCAGACGGGCGCGCCGAGACGCTCGTACGCCGACGGGAGCGCTTGGAGTTCGGGCATGACCCGGGCGGCGAACAGGCGCATCGAGCGTTCGGCCTCGTCGATCGGCATCCCGGCGTACGAGAACACCCCCATGTAGGCGTCCGCATGGGTGTTGTCCTGGATCGTCACGATCTTGTCGACGACCTGGTCCGGGGTCCCCCACACCTGGATGCCGAGGAAGAACTCGGTCATCGCCTCACGGCCACCGGGAGCGACGAGCCGGTCGTACATCTCTCCGTGGAACTCGTAGCCGGGGGTGTTCTTGAGATGGTCCCGGTCGAACTCGTAGTGCTCTACCACCGAGTCCCAGTACCCGCCGATGTAGCGACGGGCCATCTCCTCGGCGCGGTCGGCGGACTCGTCGACGAAGGTCCAGCCGGCACAGTAGGGCGCCGGCGGCTCCTCGCCGCCGTTCGCCTGGCGGTAGACCTCCCGGTACGTCGCCAGTTCGGCTCGGTGCACCTTCCATGGCTTCTGGGGGATGATCAGCAGACCGACCCCCATGTTCGCCATGATGGCGGCGGATTCGGGCGAGATCGCCGCGGCGTAGGTCCGCCCCCGGAACGACCGGTGCGGGGCCGGTCGGATGTCCCGGCGCGGCTGACGGACGAACTCGCCGTCGTACTCGACCCAGCCCCGCTCGAGCCCGGTGAGCACCATGTCGGCCGCTTCGGCGAACCGCGACCGGGCCTCGGGCATCTCGAGGCGGAATCCGTCGAACTCGACCTTGCCCGTCCCTCGACCGATTCCGAGGATCACGCGACCGCCCGACATCGCGTCGAGCATCGAGATCTGCTCGGCCACCCGCACGGGGTCGTGCCACGGCAGGACGCACACCATCGACCCGAGTTGGATCCGTTCCGTGCACGCCGCCATGTAGGTCAGGAACTGCATGACGTCCGGGCACATCGTGTAGTCGGTGAAGTGGTGCTCGACACTCCAGATCGACTCGAAGCCGAGCGGCTCGGCGAGTCGGGCCAAGCGGAGTTCGTCCGCATAGACCTCGTGATCGGGTCGGGTCCGACCCGGGTTCTGGAAGATGACCGACGCCCCCACGTGCATGTTCCGACCATAGTTCGCTCCGCTGGTCTCGTCGGCCCGGCAGGACTCGGCGACGAACCGGCCGCTTCACACTGCGTTCACACACGATGCACGGCGCCGACACACGGCACCGTTTGAGTCCTCCCCGTGACACGTCCCGCTCCTGCTCTTCGTGTCCCGGCGGCGCCCACCCCCTCGGTCGTCCTGCGAGATCCTCACCCCCTCGAGTATCGGCAAGCCGGGCCCATGTCGCCGCAGGAGCGGGCCGTGTTCGCGGTGCTGGCCGCCAACTCCGGCCGCGTCATCAGTCGGTCCGAGATCGCCCGCTCGGCCGGGATCACCGATCTGAGCGACCGTCGCTGCGACTCGCTCATCGTGGGGATCCGGCGACGTATCGGATCCGAGCGCATCCGGACCGTCAGGCGGCGGGGCTGGATGCTCGTCGAGAGCTGACCTCGCACCCGACCTCGGGACGAGCCCACACGAACTGGTCACGAGTTGGAAACATTCCTCGGACCTTCGTGAAACAGCCGACCCGTACCTTTCCGTTTCGCCGGGCTGGCAACGAGGCCCTCGCCCGGTCCCACCCCTACCCAATCAACCCTGAGGAGGACCTCGTGCGCGACAAACGTGCGCTTCGAATCATCTCCGGCCTGGGCGGCGTCGTCGCGTTCGTGGCGATCGCCCCCTCGTCGGTCTTCGCCCAGGACGGCCCGGACACCCAGGCCTACCTGGACAACATCTGGGTGTTCATCGCCGGCATCCTGGTGTTCTTCATGCAGGCGGGCTTCGCACTCGTCGAGGCCGGCCTCACCCGGGCCAAGAACGTCGTCAACATCTTCGCCAAGAACATGGCCGATGCCATCGTGGGCATCACCGCCTGGTTCGCCGTCGGCTGGGCGTTCGCCTTCGGCCCCGGTGGCGGAGACTGGATCGGCTCGGGGCAGTACTTCCTGAACGACGCCGACCTGCTCATCCCCGCTGAAGGCGGCCTCAGCATCGCGACCTCGTTCTTCTTCCAGGCCGTCTTCGCGGCCACGGCGGTCACGATCGCTTCCGGGGCCATGGCCGAGCGCACGAAGTTCAGCGCCTACCTGCTCTTCTCGACGGTCATGTGCGCCATCATCTACCCGGTCGTGGTCCACTGGACCTGGGGCGGCGGGCTCATCGCCGGCATCTCGATCGGGGACGCCGTCTACTCCGACTTCGCCGGTTCCGGCATCGTCCACATGACGGGTGGCATCGCCGCCTTCATGGGTGCGCTGTTCCTCGGACCACGTATCGGTAAGTACGGGCCCGACGGTCGACCCCGAGCGATTCCGGGCCACAGCATCCCCTTCGCCGTGGTCGGTGTGTTCATCCTCTGGCTCGGATGGTTCGGCTTCAACCCCGGCTCCGAGCTGGCGGCCGACGAGTTCGTGATGACCGTCGGCGTGAACACGATGCTCGCTGCGGTCGCCGGCGGTCTGTTCTGCACCATCACCATCTGGCTGAAGTCGGGCAAGCCCGACGTCGCGATGATCGGGAACGGCGTCCTCGCAGGGCTCGTGGCGATCACCGCTCCGTGCGGCGCCGTCGACCCGCTCCCGGCGTTCATCATCGGTGGCCTCGGTGGCGTGATGGTCGTCTTCTCGGTCTTCTTCTTCGACAAGGTGAAGATCGACGACCCGGTCGGTGCGATCTCCGTCCACGGAGTGTGCGGTGCCTGGGGTCTGCTGTCGATCGGCCTCTTCGCCAAGTACGACGACGCCTTCCTCGGTCGTGAAGATGCCGGCCTCTTCTACGGCGGCGGTCTCGACCAGCTCGCCATGCAGGCCGTGATGCTCGTCATCATCCTCGCCTGGGTCGCTGCGACGACCGCCATCCTGTTCGCCGTCCTCAAGGCCACCATCGGCCTGCGGGTCAGCGCCGAGGAGGAGATCGCCGGGCTGGACGTTCTCGAGCACGGCCTCGCCGGGTACGCCGGAGACACCGTCAAGGCCTGACCGGCCGTCACGCACGACACGAACCGAAAGAGAGACTCCAGATGAAACTCATCACCGCTGTCGTCAAGCCGTTCAAGCTCGACGACGTCAAGGACTCACTGAAGGCCGCCGGGATCACCGGCATGACCGTCACGGAAGTGCGCGGTTTCGGTCGTCAGGGAGGCCACACCGAGACCTACCGGGGCGCTGAATACCAGATCGATTTCGTCCCGAAGGTGGCGATCGACCTCGTCGTCGACGACGCCCAGGTCGATGCTGCGATCGATGCGATCACCAGCGCCGCCGCGACCGGCAAGATCGGTGACGGCAAAGTGTGGGTCACCGATGTGGCCCGACTCGTCCGCATCCGCACCGGCGAGGAAGGTGCAGCGGCCGTCTGACGGCCCTTCATCGTCCACTCGTTCCGGACACGTCCTCGCAGCTGCGGGGTAGGGGCAAGCCCGGGTCACAGCGATGTGACCCGGGCGATCCCGTTTTCGTGGACCCGTTCTCGAGTGCGTGGTGGGGTCAGGCGTTCTGGACGGTGTCGGTCCAGGCGGTGTAGCCGCCGAT
>JBMUCX010000053.1:0-18614 GCA_049458915.1 Ilumatobacteraceae bacterium | reverse complement strand
AAATCCTTGTGCCACGTCGACCACACCGGTGCATTGCTCCCCGGCCGTCGGGGGCGATGGTGACCCGTTACACCGCAGCTGTGTCTGGTGAGTTGGCGATCAGCGAAACCGGCCGTCGCACGGACGGAGACGGCACTGCGAGCTGATCGGATACGGTCAATTGCCGCAGGCGAGAGGTTGAACATTCATCGGATGAAACTGCAGGAACTCACAAGTGCTGACGCCGTGATCGCGGCGATTGACGAATTTGCAAACGTCGGTCGGGCAGCGTTCCTGAACCGTTACGGGTTCAAGAAGGCAACAAAGTTCTTCGTTGTTCACGATGGCGAGTGCTTCGACAGCAAAGCCGTCGCAGGAGTTGCATTCGGCAATCAGTTCCCCTCGGCGGGCGCCCTGACTGAACCTCACCGGGTAATGCGCGGGCTCGAGCCTCTGGGAGGATTGGGCCATGACAGATCAGCGACGGCCGGGGAAGTACCCCGACGAGTTGCGTGAGCGAGCGGTCCGGATGGTCGTCGAGGCGACGCCGGCGCACAACTCGCAGTGGGAGGCGATCTGTTCGGTCGCCGACAAGCTCGGCCCGACGGCTGAGACCGTGCGCAAGTGGGTGCGTGGAGCTGAGGTCGACACCGGTCAACGACCGGGCCTGACGACCGATGAGCGTGAACGGTTGAAGCGACTGGAGCGTGAGAACCGGGAGCTGCGCCGGGCGAACGAGATCTTGAAGTCGGCCTCGGCTTTCTTCGCGGCCGAGCTCGACGGCCGTCATCGATGATCGCCTACATCGACGCTCATCGGGAGCGTTTCGGGGTCGAGCCCATCTGCCGCACGTTGCAGGTGGCCCCGTCGACGTACTGGTCTGCCAAACGCCGACCGGCATCGGCGCGGTCCCAACGCGATGACCGACTGAAAGTGGAGATCGTTCGGGTGCACCGCGAGAACTTTGGTGTCTATGGCGCACCGAAGATCTGGGCGCAGCTGAACCGCGAAGGCCACCGGGTCGCACGTTGCACCGTCGAACGCCTGATGCGTGACCTGGGGCTACGCGGCGCGGTCCGTGGCAAGCCCAAGCGCACCACCATCAGCGACGACGCTGCGGAGCGACCCCGCGATCTCGTCGACCGTCAGTTCACCGCGTCGGCTCCGAACCGGCTCTGGGTTGCGGATCTGACCTACGTGCGCACGTGGTCGGGGTTCGTGTACGTCGCGTTCATCACCGACGTCTACTCCCGGCGCATCGTCGGCTGGCAAGCCTCACGATCACTCAAGACCGACCTCGCGCTCCACGCGTTGGAACAGGCGATCTGGGACCGTCAACGAGCCGGCGCCGACCTCGACGGCCTGGTCCATCACAGCGACCGCGGCGTCCAATATCTCTCGGTGCGCTACACCGAACGCCTCGCCGACAACGGCGTCGTCAACTCCGTCGGGTCACGCGGTGACAGCTACGACAACGCGCTCGCCGAGTCGATCAACGGGCTCTACAAGACCGAACTCGTCCGGAACAAGGGACCATGGCGGGGCCTCGACGACCTCGAGCTCGCCACCTTGGAGTGGGTCGACTGGTTCAACCACCGGCGCCTGTTCCACGAACTCGGACGCATCCCACCCGCCGAGTTCGAAGACCTGCACTACCGTCAAACCGAGTCACGCCAGACCGGCGAGACTCACACCACCACGCCTGCGTGAAACCCGGTGAGGTTCAACGCCGGACATGACAGAACCCCCGCCGTGGCGAGGGTTCCGGGGGTGGAGCTAAAGGGAATTGAACCCTTGACCTCTTCCATGCCATGGAAGCGCTCTGCCAACTGAGCTATAGCCCCGAAGCGCTCGGAACGATACCGACCGCCCGCCGACAATCGCAACGGTCCCGACTGCGGAAGTGCCTCGACTCAGTGCCAGTCGATGCGGGGGACGTCGGTGTACAGCCGTTCGATCTCGTAGTACTCGCGGATCTCGGCCAGGAACACGTGCACGACCACGTCGCCGTAGTCGAGCAGGACCCACTGCTGTTCCTTCGCCCCCTCGACCCGGACCGGAGCCCGACCCGGCTCGACCTTCAGCCGGGCCTCGACCTCGTCGACGATCGCCGACACGAGTCGCCGGTTGGAGGCACTGGCGACGACGAAGTACTCGCACAGCGCCAGGACGTCGCCCACTGCGAGCACGACCACATCGGTGGCGTGCTTCTCGTCCGCCACCCGCGCGGCTCGGAGCGCGAGGGCTCGGGCTTCGTCATCGATCATCGGCACACGATCGGTCGTTCGGATCGGTCGTCACTCGTCATCACTCGTCATCGGGTCGACCGTAGCCGCCCCGCGCGACATCGCGGTCGACCACGACGCCAGGAGCGACCGACCGACGAACACCTCGAGGTCGACCCCGTCGATCGGTGAATCGACGACCACCCCCTCGATGCCGCCGAACAGCTCGGTGGTCGGCCCGGCGAATCGGTTGGCGATGTCGGCGTCGTGGAACTCGACGCGCGTCACCTCGGGTGTCGAGAACTCCCCGGCGTAGGACGCGCCCGCCACCGACACCACGTTCATGCCGTCGACCGTGAGGACGTCGACGATCCACCTCATGAACTCGACGCCGTCCACGTCCTCCGCTCCGGCATCGGTCCAGCCGTTCACGATCCGGACCGTGGGACCATCGAGCGGAGCGCCCAACCGAGTCGGAGCGACGCTCCCCAGCACCAACAGCCGATCAGCACGATCGACGATCACCGAGCCGGGCAACGACTCGGCTCCGAACGCCTCGCGCAAGACCGGCTCCAGCCGGACCGCTGCGTCGTCGGCGGCCACCGGTCGGAATCCCAACGCCCGGAACCCGACGGGCCCGGCGAACAATCGGTCGACGAACTCGTCGAGTGATGACGGCGTGGCGAGCATCGTGTCGGCGGCGACGGGTTCGGCCGATCCGATCCCTGCGCCGACCCGGTCGGCCACCGCACTCCAGACGGCGGCCCTGACCGACTCGTGCGCCCAGGACGGTGCAGCCGGATCGACCGCCGTCAGCACCCGACCGGCGTCCGCACCTGCCAAGCGGCGCTCACCGGGCGTCCAGGACTCGCCGGACGAGGCGTCGCGCACCTCGCCGGGCAACTCGACCACGAGTTCACCCAGCGGGTCGACCAACTCGGCGAACCGACGCTCGTCAGCGATCTCGATCACGTCGAACGACAACCCGGTCAACTGATCGACACCTCGGAGGAAGTCAATCGAGCCACCGACGGCGAACACGGCATCGAGCGGGGTGAGCCGCTCGTCCAGCCCCGAACTCGGGTCGGCGGCGACGGGCACCTGGACGATGCTGCCACCCGTCCCGTCGGGTTCGAGCGCCCCGATCACCAGCGACGCGAGCCGGCCGTCCTCGTCGACGACACCGACGAGCGCCGTCGCCGTGAACGGGAGTCGACGAGTGACCAGGGGCTGCTGCTCGTCCGATGCCAGGCGGCCCGCCGTGGAATCGGCGAGGATGCTGCTCCCGGCGACGCCGAGCGCGCTGGTTGCGACCACGGCGAGCACCGCTGCGAACAGCCCGACGAAGGTCGCCCGTCGTCGGCGCTCGGCGATCGCCGTCATCGACAGCACCCGGCGCTGTAGAGGCCCCGCTCGACGATCACCTCGAGGACGGCGTCCGTGACGAGGTAGTCGAGGGGTCGCCCATCGCCACAGCGTGCCCGGAGATCCGTACTCGACACGTCGAGCCGCGGCACCTCGACCCGGATCCAGTCGATGGCCGGATCGAGTCGGCCGTGCCCGCCCGGTCGATCGACCACGACGATCCGGCTCCGTCGAATCACGTCCTCCCACCGGTCCCAGGTCCGGATCCCGGTGGCGGCGTCGTCACCGACCACGGTGAACAACTCGGCGCCCGGGTACTCGGCTGCGAGCGTGGCGAGGGTGTCGGCCGTGTACGACGGCCCACCGGCACGTATCTCTTGGTCACCGGCCACGAGACCGGGGACACCGGCGACCGCCGCCTCCACCATCGCGAAGCGGTCGGCGGCCTCGCTGATCGCCCGCGTCCCGACCTTCTGCCACGGCACGGCGTTCACCATCAAGATGACCAGATCGAGCCGGAGTTCGTGTCGAACATTGACCGCGGTCACGAGGTGCCCGACGTGTGGAGGGTCGAACGTGCCACCGAACACACCGATCCGGGTCGGCTGGGTGGACGTCGCCTCGTTCGGCCGCGTCACCGTGGTCGCACCCGTGTCGACGAACACACAAACCTCCATGGTACGGCGTCGAATCCACGGATCCGTCGCGCACGACAGGACGGGACTTGACAGGTTTGTTACAGTTGCCAACTGGTCAATCCGGGTCCGCTCCGGCGATCGACCATCGGACGTACGTCCGGTGCCAGATCCCGTCGTGGACGTGGAACAAACGAGCCGAGTCGTCGGTTGACCTCCGATGACCCCCCGAACCCCCAACTTTCCCCGGAGCCTGCGCCCTCGGCGTGCTGGTTGCCGGATCGAACCACCACGAACGGTATACGCATCATGAACGATTCCATCGGTCTCTATCTCAACGACATCGGCAAGGTCCCGTTGCTCACGGCGGAGGACGAGCGCGAGCTCTCCCGCATCATCGAAGCAGGGCGCGAGGCACAAGAACTCCTCGACGGCGGCAAGCGCAGCGCCGACCTCAAGGCCAAGGTGGCAGCCGCCGCCGAGGCGAAGGACCGCTTCATCCGGGCGAACCTGCGCCTGGTGGTCTCGATCGCTCGACGGTACCCGCTCCCGCAGGGAATGGACCTCCTCGACCTGATCCAAGAGGGCAACCTCGGCCTCGAGCACGCCGTCGACAAGTTCGACTGGCGCCGCGGGTTCAAGTTCTCGACGTATGCGACGTTCTGGATCCGCCAGGCGATCGGCCGGGCGCTCGACCAGAAGGCGAGCCTCATCCGGATCCCGGGTGACCGGTCGGCCAGCCTCCGTGCGGCATTGCGCCAGGCGTCGGGCGACGGCGAGACCCTCGACCAGGCGAACGCCGAGTTGCATCGCCTCACCACCCCGGTGTCGCTCGACAAGACGGTCGGTGACGACGGCGACGCCACGCTCGGCGACCTCATGGCCAACGGCGACGGCACTCCCGAGGACCACGTGATGGCGCTCGTCGACAGCGATCTGCTCGATCAACTGCTCGACACGCTCGACGCCCGGGCCCGCTACGCCGTCGAGGCCCGCTTCGGACTGCTCGACGGCGAGCGCAAGAGCTTCCGCGAGGTCGGCGAGAGTCTCGGTGTCACCGCCGAGGCCGCCCGCCGACTCGTGAGTCGGGCCGTCGCCGGACTGCGCGACGACGCCGAAGACATCCTCGCCGTCTGATCCCTCCCGACGACCCGGCCGGACATCGGGCCGCCCGGGTCTGTCGTTTTCCGGAACGGTAGGCTCGGCACCATGCCGAAGGACTGGTCCCCCGACTCGTGGCGATCGCTACCGATCAAGCAGCAGCCCACGTGGCCCGACGAGGCCGACCTCGACCGGGCGCTCAAGCAGATCTCGTCCTATCCCCCACTCGTGTTCGCCGGCGAGGCCCGTTCACTGCAGGCCGGCCTCGCCCAGGTCGCCGCCGGCAACGCATTGCTGCTCCAGGCCGGCGACTGTGCCGAATCGTTCGAGGACTTCTCGGCGAACAACATCCGCGAGAAGCTGCGCGTCATCCTCCAGATGGCGATCGTGCTCACGTACTCGGCCGGTGTCCCCGTGATGAAGGTGGGCCGGATGGCCGGTCAGTTCGCCAAGCCGCGCTCGTCGGACTTCGAACGGGTCGGTGATCTCGATCTGCCGTCGTTCCGCGGCCACATCGTCAACAGCGAGGTGCCCTCGGAGGCTGCCCGGATCCCGACGCCCGACCGACTCGTGCAGGCGTACCACCAATCCGCCTCCACGCTGAACCTCGTCCGGGCATTCACCAAGGGTGGATTCGCCGCCCTCGATCGGGTCCACGCCTGGAACCAGGAGTTCGTGGCCTCGTCGCCGGCGGGTCAGCGGTACGACCAACTCGCGATCGAGATCGACCGAGCGCTCCGGTTCATGCGGGCCACCGGGATGGACACCGAGTCGAATCCGAACCTCCGCGAGGTCGATGTCTGGACCAGCCACGAAGCACTCCTGCTCGGCTACGAAGAAGCGCTGACCCGGCAGGACTCCACGACCGGCGGCTGGTACGACTGCTCGGCACACATGCTCTGGATCGGCGAACGGACCCGCGACCTCGACGGCGCCCACGTCGAATTCCTCCGAGGCGTCGGCAATCCCATCGGCTGCAAGGTCGGCCCCACCATGACGGGTGAGGAACTCATCGCGCTCTGCGAGCGCCTCAACCCGGCTCGTCTCCCCGGGCGGCTCACACTCATCACCCGGATGGGCGCCGACAAGATCGAAGACGGCCTTCGACCGCTGCTCAGGGCGGTACGCGATGCGGGGCATCCGGTCGTGTGGGCGTGCGACCCGATGCACGGCAACACCTTCACCAGCGAATCCGGTCGCAAGACCCGGCACTTCGATGCCGTCGTCCAGGAGATCGAGGGCTTCGTCCGTGCGCATGCGGCGGAGCGCACCTGGCCCGGCGGCATCCACGTCGAACTGACGGGTGAGGACGTGACCGAGTGCGTGGGCGGAGCCGACGCCATCGGCGACGCCGACCTCGACCACCGCTACGAAACGGTGTGCGACCCGCGCCTGAACGGCCGTCAGTCGCTCGAACTCGCCTTCCGGACCGCCGAACTGATCCAGCGCGTGTCCGCCGACTGATCACCCAGCCCGTGGAGTCACTCCGCCTGGTGACCTCCTGGCCGGTCGATCGGGTCGCCGCAGCGGTCATCGGTCCCGACGGAACGTCGTCGATCGGCGAACCCGATCACCTGTTCCGTTTGGCATCGCTCGCCAAGGTGATCACGGCCTGGGCGGTGCTGGTCGCCGTCGAGGAAGACTCCGTCGATCTGGATCGGCCGCTCCGCCACGTGCCGGCTCCCGCCGAGGCGACCCTCCGGCACCTGCTCGCTCACGCTGCCGGCTTCGCCTTCGACGGTGATGCGATCATCGGCCCGGTCGCGCAGCGCCGGATCTACTCGAACACCGGGATCGAACGAGCGGCCGCAGAGGTCGCCGCCGCATCGGGGATCGCATTCCCGGACTACCTGACCGAGGCGGTGCTCGAACCCCTCGGCATGACCCGGACGGAGTTGCGCGGCTCACCCGCCCACGGGATGTGGAGCACGGTGTCGGACATGGCGCGCTTCGTCGACGAACTCCGCTCACCTCGGATCATCGCCCGCTCGACGTGGACCGAGGCGACGACCAGCCAGTTCCCGGCCCTGACCGGCACGATCCCCGGCCTCGGACGCTTCGATCCGTGCCCATGGGGTCTCGGACCCGAGATCAGGGGTTCGAAGTCGCCGCACTGGACGGGCCGGACGAACAGCCCGTCGACGTTCGGTCACTTCGGCGGAGCCGGCACGATGATGTGGGTCGACCCCGAGGCGGACCTCGGGCTCGTCGCCCTCACCGACCGGCCGTTCGACGACTGGTCGGACGAGGCCCTCCGACGATGGCCGGAACTCTCCGATGCGGTGCTGGCCGAGGTCAGGAGAGGCGCTGGATGATCATCGCCATGCCCTGACCCCCGCCCACGCACATCGTCTCGAGACCGAACTCCTGGTCACCGGCCTGGAGCCCGTGGATCAGGGTGGTCATGATGCGGGCACCGGTCATGCCGAACGGGTGACCGAGGGCGATCGAGCCACCGTTCGGGTTGAGCTTCTCGTGTGGGATGCCGAGGTGCTTGGCCGAGGGGATCACCTGTGCCGCGAACGCCTCGTTGATCTCGACGATGTCGATGTCGTCGATCGTCATCCCGGCACGGGCGAGCGCCTGACGACTCGCCTCGATCGGACCGAGTCCCATGATCTCGGGGTTGAGCGAGGAAACGCCCGATGACACGACCCGGGCGAGCGGGGTCAGGCCGAGCTCGGCGGCCTTGGTGTCACTCATCACCATCACGGCGGCGGCGCCGTCGTTGAGCGGGCACGCGTTCCCGGCGGTGACCGACCCGTCGGGGCGGAACACCGGCTTCAACTCGGAGAGCTTCTCGACGGTGGTCCCGGCGCGGGGACCGTCGTCACGGGACACGACCGTGCCGTCCGGCAAGGTGACCGGGGTGATCTCGTCGTCCCAGAACCCGTTCTCGACGTTGGCGACCGCACGCTGCTGGCTGAGCGCGCCCCACTCGTCCATCTCCTGGCGGGTGACCCCTTCGGCCTGGACGACGTTCTCTGCGGTCTGACCCATCGCGATGTAGATGTCGGGCAGACCCTCCGGGGCCGTCCACACCGGTGCGCCACCCTGCGCCCGCTCGGCGGTGCGCGCACCGGCGCCCTTGAAGATCGCATTGGGGGCGGTGTCCGAGGCGCCCGCTCCGTAGCGGCTGACCATCTCGACCCCTGCGGCGATGAAGCAGTCACCTTCGCCGGCCTTGATCGCATGGGCGGCCATCCGGATGGTCTGCAGCGACGAGGAGCAGTACCGATTGACCGTCACGCCCGGCGCGTCGATGCCGGCCAGGATCGACACGACCCGAGCGACGTTGAAGCCCTGCTCGCCAGCGGGTTGTCCGCATCCCATGATGAGGTCCTCGACCATGTCGGCCGACACCTGCGGCACCTTGGCCATGAGCGCCCGGACGATCTGGGCCGACAGGTCGTCGGGACGGATCTCGACGAGCGAACCCTTTCCGGCTCGGCCGATCGGGCTGCGGGCGGTGGCGACGATCACTGCTTCGGTCATGGCGGCGAGCGTACTCAGTGTCCACGACCGGCCGAGAACCGGACCGCCGCCGTCACCGGGCGTCGGCGACGAAGAACCGTTCGGCGAACGATCCGGCCGGCAGTCCGGCCTCGATGGCCGTCTGCCCCCACCATCGACGGACGTTGGCCTCCATCGCCTCCGGATCGCGGTGCTGACTCTCGTGGCACCGCAAGGCCCGGAGTTTGCGCTCGATCTGGCGGGTGATGTCGACGACGTCGACCTGCTCGGTCGGTCGCCCCGACCCGAACATCACCCAGATCTCGTCGGCCGACCACGGCTCCAGACCGGATGTCAACAGATCGGGAAATGCGAACGGGTTGCGGGCATCCGGGTACACCGCGGACCACGTCGCCTGACCGGTCGCGACGTGGTCGGCGTGGCTCGCGTAGACCGACGACAGATTGATGTGCGGGAGGTGGGTGATGACGACCCGGGGACGGACCTGTCGGATCACGCGGGAGATCTCGTGCCGCAGATCGAGTGTCGGTTGGACCTCGCCGTCCATGTGCCCGAGGAAGACGAGATCGGACACGCCGACCTCGGCAGCCGCCTTGGTCTGCTCCTCACGCCGGATCGCCGCCATCCGGTGCCGCGGTATCGACTGGTCGAACCCACCGGCCTGGCCGTCGGTCACCAGGCAGTAGGTGACGACGACACCGGCGTCGGTCAGGTTCGCGACCGTTCCCGCTGCGCCGAAATCGACGTCATCGGGATGTGCGGTCACGACCAGGGCACGTTCGATCTCCTCGGCAGGCAGCACACCGCCACCCTAGGCCGGATCGCCTCACCGGTCGCATCCGCAGGTGCGACGTGGCCCGACGTCGCCGCCCGATTCCCGTGGTAGAACGCCGGGGTGAACGATCAGGATCGGATCCGCTGGGCGCGCTCGCTCGTCGTCGCCGGCTGGACCTCTGCCCTGGCGTACGCGACCTACCTCGTGACGCAGGTCCGGCGCGCCACGGCGATCAGCGAAGCGAGTTTCGAGGACGGCCTGTGGGGCCAGCGGATCGAACAGATTTCGTTCGCCGCACTGCCGCAGAACCTGGTGATCCTCGCTCCTGCTGCGGCTGCCGCCGTGGCCGGTGCCGTGGCGGTCCGCTCACTCGTCGACCCCGTCGTGGTCCGTCTCGGCCGACTCGTCCGCGTCGTCGCCAGCCTTGCGTCGATCGCGGTTGCGATTTCCGGGATCGGGATCGTCGCAGTGTTCTTTCGGAACTACGACAACGTGGGCGACACCGCCGCCATCCTCGGGCGACTCGGCGGTGCCGCACTCGGTGTCGGGATGCTCCGCCTCTGCGTCGAGGCCTCCCACGAGGCCTGAACCGAGCCGCCAGCCGGATCAGAGGCCGACTTCGCCGAGCAGGTAGTGCCGCCGGCAGAGCAGTTCGTACCGCACCCGATCACCGAACATCTTCTGCTCCCCCGGGCCGGCGGTGTCGCCGACGACCACCGTCTCGCCCTCGTAGACGACCACGTCGTTCACGACACGAGCGTTGTGCGTCGCCCGTGCGCCACACCAGCAACGGGCTTCGACCTGGAGCGCGACCCGTTCGTCGGCGATCTCGAGCATCCGCCGGGTCCCGTCGAACAGTCGCCCTCGGAAGTCGGTGATCAGGCCGAAGGCGTACACGTCGACCTCCATGTCATCGACCACCCGTGCCAGTTGGTCGCACTGTTCGGGCGTGTAGAACTGCACCTCGTCGCACACCAGGTAGTGGACCGGCCAGTTCTGCACGGCGAGTGCATGGAGGTCGAGATCGTCGTCGACCTGCAGCGCCGGGGCCGCCACCCCGAGTCGGCTCGTCACCTGGTGTCCCTCGCGGTCGAGTTTGGTGAGCAGCAGACCGAACATCTGCCGGGCGGCGAGATTGTGGTGGATCTGGAGCGCGAGCGTGCTCTTGCCCGATCCCATCGTCCCGAAACTGAAGCGGAGTGTCGCCATCGCGTTGCCTACCGAGCCTCGACCATACCGCCTCGCGCACCGACGGCACGGGAGCGGCCGCTCCGAGACCGCCGTGCGGCACAATCGAGGTCGTGGACGACCACCCGGCGATCGCCTGGCTCGACGGCACACGCCCGGGCGCAGACCTCGCGATCGCGACCGATGGGAGCACGGGCATCGGGCTGGCGAGGCCGGGCGATCGATTGCTCCTCGTGGTGCCTCCGGTCGAGGCCTCGTCGCTCGTCGCCCGGATCGAAGCGCTCTGCGGCCCGCGCTGGATCTGGTGGGACCGCAGGACGTCCGCCTCCCTGGCGGCATGTGGGGTCCACCTCGCCCGATCGTGGGACGTGACGGTGGTCCAGCAGCTCCTCGACGGTGGACCGCGACCGAGCGCAGTCGCGACGTGGGCGACACTCCACGAACTCCCACTCACCGAACTGCCCCGAGCCGGCCAGCTCGACCTCTCCGCCGCGAACTCCTCACCTCCGGGGACCCCGTCAGGCGAGGGATCGAACGAGCCGCTCGTCCGTGCCGACGGCCACATCGACCCGGACCGTGTCGACGATCCCGCCCACCTGGCCGACTGGGCCGCACTGGCCCTGCGGGCCGCCGACCTCCAACGCTCCGAGATCGCCCGTCGGCCGACCCCGGCACGGATGCGATCGACCGCCCATGCCGAGTCGGCGTGCGAGTTGCTGTGCGCCGAACTCGGCGTGGTCGGGCTCCCGTTCGACGAATCGGTCGCCCGACGGATCGTGACCGATCGGGTCGGCCCCCGACCCGTCGACCACCGGGACGAGGAGCTGACCCGACGACGACGGGACGAGCGGGTCCTCGATCTGGTCGCTCCGTCACCCCGGTTCGACCTGCGGAACCCGGCCGACGTGCGCGCCCTGCTGCGCTGGGTCGGACTCGACCTGCCCGACACCCGGATGTGGAGACTCGAGGAGCACCGGGAGCACCACGCCGTCGTCGCCGCCCTCGTCGAGTGGCGGGTGGCCGAGCGCATCGCCTCCACGTTCGGTCACCGTTGGCTCGACGAACACGTGAGCGGGGGTCGCCTCCGGGGCACGTGGGCGAGCAGCGACGGGGCTGCGGGTCGCATGACGGCGACCGCCGGATTGCACAACCTGCCCGCCGAACTCCGACCGGCGGTGGCCGCCGACCCGGGCCACCGGTTCATCCGCGCCGATCTCGGACAGATCGAGCCGAGGGTGCTCGCGGCGGTGTCGGGCGACCGGGACCTGATCGCGGCCACCGGATCCGACGATCTCTACCTGCCGATCGCCGAACGACTCGGTGTCGACCGGCCGACCGCCAAACTCGCCGTCCTCGGCGCCATGTACGGGGCCGTGTCGGGCAACTCCGGTGCGGCACTCAGGGCGCTCCACGAGAGCTTCCCGACGGCCATCGGCCACCTCGAACGAGCGGCCGCCATCGGCCGCGAGGGCGGCTCCCTGGCGACGATCGGCGGACGACCGATCCACCTGCTCGCCACCGGCGACCCGGAGCGCGACGCGGCACAGGGACGCTTCGCCCGGAACGCCGTGGTGCAAGGGGCGGCGGCGGAGTTCTTCAAGGTCTGGGCCGCGATCGTGCGATCACGATGCCGCGACGCCCGGATCGTGCTGTGCCTCCACGACGAGTTGATCCTGCACGTCGCCGACACCGAGGTCGATCGGGTCCTGGCCCAGGTGCACGGAGCGCTCGACGAGGCGGGCCATCGCTGGTCACCCCACGCCGGCGTGCGGTTCGTCGCCGATGTCGACGTCACCGACCGATGGTCCTGAGTCGATCGAGGCTCCGGACTCGTCGATCAGCCCGTGCGCCCGGGCATCGTCCGATTCAGCAGGTGGTGCCACCTCGACCACCTCGCGCACGTGTCCGAGGAGTGGCGTGACCCGCAGCCGCACCCGCGCCCCGGTGCGGATGTCGCGGAACATCGCCGGGCCGACCTGATGCGCGAGCACCACGTCACGACCGCCGCCATCGACGGCGACATGATGACGGACGCGGTCGTGCACCGCCCTGAGGTCTCGTCCCGACCACAGCAGCCACCGCAGTCCGTGCGGCACCCGGTGACCGGTGGTCAGCGTCCGCCGCGCGATCACGACTCCTTCCACCGTCCTGACCGAGACATGATCGATGACACCGGCCACACAACTGAGCACTCCGAACGCAGCACCAGGGGCGGCGACACCCGCCACCACGAGCGCGACGAGACGGATGCCTCGGAGATCACCAGCGGCGTCATCGACCAATCCGGACCGGGCGAGGTCGAGGCGATCGTCGGCGACCAGCATCGCAGCGACGTGGAGACAACCGAAGGCGACCGCCTGGAGACCGCCCGTCAGCACGGCCCACCACGGTGCGTACCCCCAGTGCGGGCGGAGCGAGACGTAGCGAACCCGCACCCGCCGCCACGAACCCGACGCCGTACTCCACACATGGCGATCGTGATCGGTCTCGAGTGGCAACTCGCGCCGTGCGGTCGGAGCGAGGCCGAGTGCGATCGCCGTCGCCAGGTCGCGGGAGGGACGGGTTGCGGAGCCGTGTGCGACCTCGGCGTCGTCGGCCATGCGTTCCCGTACGGCGAGCCACGCCACCGCCTCGCCCATCCCGAGCGGCGTCGGGACACGGGCGGTGTTCCGGAAGAGTCGGACGCCGACGACCGCGAGGCCGAGCACGCCGACCCACGCCATCATCCCGACGAAGCCGACCGGAGCGTCGAGGTCGGCGCCGCCGCTCCAGCCCTTCCACCGCCACGTCACCGTGGTCGCCGACGCAGCGCCGGCGACGATGGCCATCCAGACCGCGACGAGCGAACCGACACCGAACCGACGACGCACCAGGCCGAGTCGGCCGGCGTGATCGAGCACGTCGATCACGAACCGGCGCCACCACCGTCGGGACACGACGCCGTGCCGGCCCGAGAACACCTCCGTCGTCGCCCATCCGTCGGGTGACGAGTTCGCTCGGATGCGATCGGCGACCCGCCGCTCGAAGTCGGTGAGTACGCCGCCGTCGAACGCACCACGGGCGCCGAGTCGAACCCGCGAACCCGGACCGGCCTGGACCACGACGGCACCGCGAGCGGCCAGGTCGACGATGGTCGCCGGCAGCGCGTCGTCCTCGACGACGAATCCTCCGGTGAGGACGTCCACCACCGCCGGCGGGATGACGTCGGGCGCCGGGACGGCGTCACCGGCACCGTGGGTGTCCGGGTCGATCGACGGCGGTACCGATCGTCGGATGACGAGCGCGATCGTCGCCGCCGGCAGGAACACCGCCGACACGGCCAGGACGAAGGCGATGGGGAGCGTCATCCCCGACAGATTCGCGCAGGATCGGCGGTGGGCGTGCGATCGCTGGTCGCGACGATCCGTGCCGTCGTCACACATCACGAGATGGCTAGGGTGTCCGCCAGCAGTGCAGGTTCGTCCGGCCGAGCAGCCGGGCAAGGGGGAACACCACCATGACCGACACGATCGACCGGTCCGAGGCCGCAGAGGTCCTCGACCGACTCGTGGTTCGATTCGCCGGCGACTCCGGCGACGGGATGCAGTTGACCGGCGATCGCTTCACGACGGTGAGTGCGTCGTTCGGCAACGACCTGTCGACACTGCCGGACTTCCCGGCCGAAATCCGTGCGCCCGCCGGCACGGTCAACGGGGTGTCGAGCTTCCAGGTCCAGATCTCCGACCACGACATCACGACCCCGGGCGACGAGCCCAACGTGCTCGTGGCCATGAACCCGGCTGCGCTGAAGGCCGACCTCCACCGGCTCGAAACGGGCGGAACCCTGATCGTCAACCAGGACACCTTCGACGAACGGAACCTCGAAAAGGCCGAGTACGCGAGCAACCCACTCGACGACGGGACCGTCAACGGGTACCGGCTGATCAAGGTCCCCATGACGTCGCTGACCAAGGAGGCGTGCGAGCCACTCGGCGTCAAGCCACGCGATGCCGAACGGTCGAAGAACTTCTTCGCCCTCGGACTCGTCTCGTTCATGTACACCCGCCCGATCCAGCCGACACTCGACTGGATCGCCGAGCGCTTCGCCAAGAACGAACAGGTCGTCGCGGCGAACACGGCCGCGTTCAAGGCCGGGTTCCACTTCGGCGAGACGACCGAGGCCGTCGGCCACCGGTACGAGGTCCGTCCGGCGAAGCTGCCCGCGGGCGAGTACACCTCGATCACCGGCAACACGGCTCTGGCATGGGGGCTCGTGGCAGCGAGCCAACTCGCACAACTGCCGGTGACCCTCGGTTCGTACCCGATCACCCCGGCCTCGGACATCCTCCACGAACTCTCGAAGCACAAGAACTTCGGGATCCGCACGGTCCAGGCCGAGGACGAGATCGCCGCAGCCGGCATGGCGCTCGGCGCGGCATTCGCCGGTCACCTCGGCGTCACGACGACGTCGGGACCCGGCGTCGCACTCAAGAGCGAGACGATCTCGCTGGCGGTCTCGATCGAGTTGCCGATGCTCATCATCGACATCCAGCGAGGCGGCCCGTCGACGGGTCTCCCGACGAAGACCGAAGCCGCCGACCTGAACCTCGCGCTCTACGGCCGGCACGGTGAAGCACCGCTCCCGGTCGTCGCCAGCTACAGCCCGGCGCAGTGCTTCCACGCCGCGATCGAAGCCGCCCGCATCGCCCTCAAATACCGGACCCCGGTGATCCTCCTGTCCGACGGCTACTTGGCCAACGGCTCCGAACCCTGGCTGCTCCCCGACCTCGCCGACCTGCCCGACATCTCGGTTCCGTTCCAGACCACCCACAACGGCACCGATGCCGACGGCAACCCGGTGTACCTGCCGTACCTCCGCGATCCCGACACCCTCGCTCGACCCTGGGCGATCCCCGGTACTCCGGGCCTCATGCACCGTGTCGGCGGTCTCGAGAAGGCCGACGGTTCGGGCAACGTCAACTACACACCGGCCAACCACCAACTCATGGGTGACCTCCGGCAGGCGAAGCTCGACCGGATCGCCGACGACTACCCCGAACTCGAGATCCACGGTGACGCCGACGCCGACATCTGCCTCCTCACCTGGGGGTCGACCTACGCAGCGGTGCACGCCGCGTGGCAACGTCAACGACGCAACGGCCACAAGTTGGCCTGGATCCACCTCGAGCACTTGAACCCGCTCCCGAACGACCTCGGCGACAAACTGCGCCGATTCCCGAAGGTCCTGGTGCCGGAGTTGAACCGAGGACAACTCTGCAACCTGATCCGCGGCAAATACCTGGTCGACGCCACATCCATCAGCAAGATGTCCGGGCTCCCGTTCCGGACGGTCGAGATCGAACACGCCATCGAGGAGGCCCGCTCGTGAGCGACACCACCGTCACCCTCACCACGAAGAAGGACTGGGCGAGCGACCAAGAGGTCCGCTGGTGCCCCGGCTGCGGTGACTACGGCATCTTGCAGGCGGTCCAGCAGTTGATGCCCGAGCTCGGCGTCGCGCCGGAGAACACGGTCTTCATCTCCGGCATCGGTTGTTCGAGTCGCTTTCCGTACTACATGAACACCTACGGGATGCACACCATCCATGGCCGGGCGCCCGCGATCGCAACGGGACTCGCCGTCGCGCGACCCGACCTCGACGTGTGGGTCGTGACCGGCGACGGCGATGGCCTGTCGATCGGCGGCAACCACCTCATCCATGCACTACGCCGCAACGTGAACCTGACGATCCTGCTGTTCAACAACCGGATCTACGGCCTCACGAAAGGTCAGTACTCGCCGACCTCCGAAGTCGGCAAGGTCACCAAGTCGACGCCGTTCGGTTCGGTGGATCCGCCGTTCAATCCGCTCGCCGTCGCACTCGGCGCCGAGGCCACGTTCGTGGCCCGGACCCACGATCTCGACCGCCAGCACATGATGAGCGTGTTCAAGGCGGCCCACGACCACGAAGGAGCGTCGTTCGTCGAGATCTACCAGAACTGCAACGTGTTCAACGACGGCCAGTTCAACGAGATCACCAAGCGCACGGTGCGCGACGAGATGATGATCGACCTCGTCCACGGCGAGCGCATCCTCTTCGGGGCCGACCGGCAACGCGGTGTGATGATGGGGAGCGACGGGTTCTTGAAGATCGTCGAGGTCGCCGACGTCGGACTCGACAGCATCCTCGTGCACGACCAGTACGCACCGCATCCGTCGCTGGCGTTCGCACTCGCTCGCCTCAGTCACGACGACCACTCGCCGACCCCGTTCGGAATCTTCCGCGAGACCCAACGGCCCGAGTACGCAGGTGCAGTCGGAGCGCAGGTGGCGGCCGCCAGCGAGCGCAAGGGGCCGGGTGACCTCGCTGCCCTGCTGCGCAGCAACGGCACCTGGACGGTCGGCTGACGCCCGACGTCACCAACCGATCACGGGGGACGCAGCAACCAGCCCTCCTCGGCAACCGCTGACGGGATGTCAGCGCTCGCCGCCGGGGGGCGGAACCACCGGCCCAGATCGCTCCGCTCATCGGCCGATCGCAGGTACCGGGCGACCGACATCACCTGTGCTGCATCGCGAACCGGATGCTCGCCCGGGTCGACCGGGAACACCGTCGGCCAGATCTCGGCCACGACGACCTCGGACGGCCCGATCATCGGCAGGTCGAATCCCGTCGAGAACGGCCACACCTCTGCGCCACCCCGGCGACGTACTCGTTCGAGTACCGGCAACACCGTCAGCGTCTGACTCCCGACGCTCCCGGCGCCGAGCAGTTGCCAGACGCTCGCCGGACGGAACCCGTCGGACCGGAGCACCGTCTCCACCGTGCGGAACTCGGCCAGCGGGTGCTCGTGCGGCTTTCGAGGGTCGAGCCCGTCGATGCTCCGACCGGCGGGGCACCCCCAGAACGGTCCGGGCGCCCGTCGCCGATTGAGTTCGGCCGCGACCTCGAACCGGTCGTTCCGGTTGCGTTCGTCGTCGACGAGCCGACCTGCGAGATGGTCCCACATGGCGCGCCACGGCTCGTCGCCCTCGAGACCGAACCACTCAGCAGCACCGGCGGGGAACCCGAGCGACGCATCGACGGCCACGAGTGTCCGATCACGGCCGGTGGCGAGCACGTCGGCGATGATCGACTCCGCTGCTCGGCGCGTCGACGGATTGCACGACTCGACCGGCCCCGACCGACGGGCGACGGCGATCCAGATCGAGTCCCGCCCGCACTTCGGTCGACCGTTCGCACTCCAGTCGACGACGACGTAGCGGTCGAACAGTCGTCGGTCCGACATGTGACCGTCAGACCACCAGGGACGCGACGGCACCGAAATGGCAAGCGGCAGCCACGACGGTGAACCCGTGCCACACCTCGTGGTAGCCGAATCGACGGGGCCACGGGTCCGGGCGCCGCACGAGCAGGACGGGGAACCCGACCGTGTAGGCGAGTCCTCCGGCGACGACCAGCACCAACTGACCGGTCGACATGTGGATCAACAGCGCCGGCGACGCGATCACCGCCGCCCAACCCATCAGCGGGTACAGGGCGTAGCCGAACCACTGCAGCCGAGCGAGTCCGGTCAACTTGATGACGACGCCGATCAGTCCGAATCCTCCGACGACGGCGAGCAGTGGAACGCCCCAGGCGAGCGGGAGCGCCACGAGGCAGATCGGCACGTACGTTCCGGTGATCAGGAGGTAGATCATCGAGTGATCGATCCGCTGCATGATCCGTCGCGCCCGGTACGACTGCGCGATGCGGTGGTAGGCGGCCGACGTGCCGAAGACCGCCAGCAGCGTGCCGGTGTAGATCGCAGCGGCCGTTCGCTCGGCGATTCCGGCGGCGAACACGACGAGGAGCACGCCGGCCGGCACGGCGACGACGAACGCCCACGTGTG
>JBMUCX010000052.1:0-18763 GCA_049458915.1 Ilumatobacteraceae bacterium | reverse complement strand
GCGCCCAGGAGCCGCGCAACCCCGGGGAGTGGTCGGCGCTGTTCGCCGACCACGGGTTCGGTCCTGTCGACTACCTCACCCACGTCGACGGCAAACCCCGGTACGACGGCGTCCACTCGTTCCTCGCCGCCCGGGGGATCGACGTCCCCTGGGGTGATCCAGCCGATCCCCCGGGTCGCTCCACCGTGTGTGCTCTCGGCAATCTCAAGAACTCGATGTTCGACGACCTGCTCCGGTCCGACGGTGTCACACCGTACGCCGGGTCGACCGCGGTCCTCGCTCTGCTCGCCGCCACCGGCGTGCCCGCCGCCGTCGTCTCGTCGTCGAAGAACGCCACCAGGGTGCTCGCTGCTGCCGGCCTCGGGACGCGATTCGAGGTGGTCGTCGACGGACTCGTGGCCGAGGCCACCGGACTCGCCGGCAAGCCCGACCCCGAGACGTTCCTGCACGCAGCGGACCTGATCGGCGCAGCGCCCGAGCACAGCGTGGTGGTCGAGGACGCCGCCTCGGGGGTCACGGCCGGGGTCGCCGGCGGATTCGGACTCGTCATCGGTGTCGATCGCGGCGGCAACCGGCGAGCGCTCCTCGGCTGCGGTGCCGATGTCGTCGTCGACGATCTCGCCGACACCCTCGGATCACGGACGGCGACGGTGGTCCGATGAGGGTCCACGACATCCACGCGGCGATCGACCGCCACCGGTTCCCCGTCGACCCCTGGCGCCTCGTCGAGGCCGAGCCGGGTTTCGACGATCTCGGCCTCGTCGAGACGCTGTTCGCCACGGCGAACGGCTATCTGGGGATGAGAGCGAACCCGCCCGAGGGTCGCGACGCCCACGCCCACGGAACATTCGTCAACGGGTTCCACGAGACCTGGCCGATCCACCACGCAGAGAGCGCCTTCGCCTTCGCCAAGACCGGCCAGACGATCATCAACGTTCCCGACGCCAAACTCCTCAAGCTCTACGTCGACGACGAACCGCTCCTGCTCCGCGACGCCGACCTCGATGCGTACGAACGCGTGCTCGACTTCCGGACCGGCGTCGCTGCTCGCGATCTCGTGTGGCGGACGCCCGGCGGAAAGCGGGTTCGGGTCCGGTCCGAGCAGATGGTGAGCCTCCAGCACCGTCACCTCGCCGTTCTGTGCCTGGAGGTGACCGTCCTCGACGGGACGGCGCCGGTCGTCGTCTCGTCCCAACTCCTCAACCGACAGGACGGCATCGACGAGTACCACGTGTCGTCGGCGTCGCTCGGCGAAGGCACCGATCCGAGGCAGGCCCGACGGTTCGACCGACGGGTCCTCGAACCTCGACTCGGTCGGCACGAACCACTCGACCGCCACGCCGGCGGCCGGGTGACGCTCGGGTACCGGTGCGCACGGAGCGGCATGACGATCGCCGCTGCGTGTCAGCACGAACTCACGGCGGACGCGACGTCGGTCGAGGTGGAGACGACCATCGCCGACGACCTCGCCAAGACGGTGTTCGCCTGGCGTGCCGAACCGGGCCACACGGTTCGCATCACGAAGTACGTGGCGTACCACACCTCGCGCGGCGTCCCGTGCGAGGAGCTCGCCGATCGCTGCCGGCGGACCCTCGACCGAGCGGCGAGTGACGGACACGCCGGCCTCCTCGCCGAGCAGCAGTCGTGGCTGGATCACTTCTGGTATCGATCCGACGTCGTCATCGATGGCGACGACACGGCGCAGCAAGCGGTTCGGTGGAACCTCTTCCAACTCGCCCAGGCATCGGCACGGACGCACGAGCAGGGCATCGCGGCGAAGGGGGTCACGGCTGCGGGCTACGACGGTCACTACTTCTGGGACACCGAGGTCTACGTCGTTCCCTTCCTCGCCTCGACGAACCCTGATGCCGCCCGCTCACTGCTCCGCTTCCGCGCCCGCATGCTCGACGCCGCCCGCACCAGGGCGGCCGAGCTGAACCAGCGGGGTGCGCTCTTCCCGTGGCGGACCATCAACGGCGAAGAGGCCTCCGCCTACTACGCCGCCGGCACGGCCCAGTACCACATCAACGCTGCCGTCGTGTACGCCCTCGAGCGATACGTGACGGCCACCGGCGATCGTGACTTCCTCTCGTCGGAGGGAGCGGAGATCCTCGTCGAGACCGCCCGCCTCTACGAGGACCTCGGATTCTTCTCGACCGCTCGCGAGGGGTCCGAGGAGTTCCACATCCACGGTGTCACGGGCCCCGACGAGTACACGACCGTCGTCAACGACAACCTCTACACCAACGTCATGGCTCGATTCACGATGCGGTTCGCCGCCCGTGTCGTGGAGGAACTACGGATCGCGGAGCCGGCTCGATACGAGCACCTCGTCCGTGCGACCGGGGTGTCGGCCGACGAAGTGGCCTCGTGGAACCGGGCATGTGACGCGATGTACCTCCCCTACGACGATCGACTCGGCATCCATCCGCAGGACGCCAGCTTCCTCGACCGCGAACCATGGGACTTCGCCGGGACCCCGGCCGATCGCTACCCACTCCTGCTCCACTTCCACCCGCTCGTGATCTACCGCCACCAGGTGCTCAAGCAGGCCGACGTCGTGCTGGCGATGTTCCTCCGGGGCGAGCACTTCTCGGTCGAGGAGAAGCGTCGGAACTTCGACTACTACGACCCGATCACGACCGGCGACTCGTCGCTGTCGGCGTGTGTCCAGTCCATCGTCGCTGCCGAAGTCGGCCACGACGACCTGGCCCGTCAGTACTTCGAGCAGGCTCTCTACCTCGATCTCGCCGACACCCACGGCAACACGTCGGACGGCGTCCACGTCGCGAACGCCGGCGGTGTGTGGTCGGCGCTCGTGCACGGGTTCGCGGGCTACGCCGACGACGGCGAGGCGGTCCGACTCGCACCGCGAGTACCGGCCGGGTGGACATCTCTCCGATTCCGCATCGGACGAGGAGCGACCAGCCTCCTGATCGAACTCGATGCCGACGGTGGCACCATCACCGTCGAAGAGGGTCCGCCCGTCGACGTGGTGACCGACCTGGGCCCGGTCCGTATCGGACCCGGCGAACGAGTCCGGATCGAGCGGTTGTGCGTCGATGGAGGCCCGACGGTACGGTGACGAACCATGACTGATTCGGACGCACTCGGTTTCGACGGCAAAGTGGCGATCATCACGGGTGCCGGCGGCGGCCTCGGACGGGAACACGCCCTCCTGATGGCCTCGCGTGGCGCACTGATCGTGGTCAACGACCTCGGCGGTGCCATCGACGGGACCGGGAGCGACAAGGGGGCCGCCGAGCGAGTGGTCGACGAGATCCGGGCAGCCGGCGGCGAAGCCGTCGCCGATACGAACTCCGTGGCGACCCCCGAGGGCGGTGCGGCGATCGTTCAGAGCGCCCTCGACGCCTTCGGCCGGATCGACATCGTCGTGAACAACGCCGGCATCCTGCGGGACAAGTCGTTCCACAACATGACGCCCGACCTCTGGGGTCCCGTCGTCGACGTGCACCTGAGCGGCGCCTACCACGTGACCGCCGCAGCGTGGCCGCACATGCGCGAGCAGACCTACGGTCGAGTGATCAACACCGCATCCGGTGCGGGCATCTTCGGCAACTTCGGACAGGCCAACTACGGAGCCGCCAAGATGGGTCTCGTCGGCTTCACCCGGGTCCTCGCGGTCGAAGGCGCTGCCAAGAACATCAAGGTCAACGTGATCGCTCCGGTCGCCAGGACCCGGATGACCGAGGATCTGCTCGGACCGCTCGCCGAGAAGGTCGGACCACAGTTCGTGAGTCCCCTCGTGACGTATCTCGCCCACGAGTCGTGCGAACCCACGGGCCGGATCTTCTCGGTCGCCGGCGGACGTGTCGCCGAGATCTTCATCGGTGAGGGACCGGGATACACCGATCCTCAGCTGTCACCCGAGTCGGTCGCCGCCAACTGGGACAAGATCACCGATCGCTCCACGTTCGACGTGCCGTCGCAGATGGGTGACGAGATCGGCATCTACTTCAAGCACCTGTCCTGAGCACGGGGCGGCGCCCATGACCGATCTCGCCGAGTTCCAGCGCCGTGCAGCGGACTGGCTCGCGTCGTCGGCCGACCAGGCACCACCCGACTACGGTGCGATCTGCCCGCCCCATCTCGTCGAGTCCGCCGTTGCGTGGCAGCGACGCATCCATGCCGCGGGTTTCGCCGGCATCCACTGGCCGGTCGAGTTCGGCGGACAGGGCCTCTCCCGGGAACACAACGCCGCCTGGCAGTACGAGTGCGCGCGAGTCGGGGTTCCTTCCGCATTCAACATGGTCGGTCTCGTCCTCACCGCCCAGGCGTTGCTCACCGTCGGGACGGCGACGCAACGTCGCGACCACCTCCCTGCAACGGTGGCCGGCGACCGCCTCTGGTGCCAGCTGTTCTCGGAGCCCGGTGCCGGGAGCGATCTGGCATCGCTCGGCACCAGTGCGGTCGCCGACGGTGATCAGTACGTCGTGAACGGACAGAAGGTCTGGTGCTCGGGCGGGCGGTACAGCGACTGGGGCATCCTGCTCGCCCGCACGGACCGACACGCGCCCCGACACCGCGGACTTTCGTTCTTCCTCGTCGACATGTCGACTCCCGGCATCGAGGTCCGTCCGCTGCGACAGATGACCGGCGACGCCGAGTTCGACGAAGTCTTCTTCACCGATGTCCGTGTCCCGGCGACGGATCTCCTGGGTCCGCTCGACGGCGGATGGGGTGTGGCGATGAGCGTGCTCACCGACGAGCGAGGACACATCGGAACGGCGATCATCGGACTCGAGCGACGCCTCGACCAACTCGCAGCCCTCGCCCAGGACCACGACCTCGACACCGTCCGACGCCACCGCCTGATCGATCTGATGATGCGCGGCACGGCCGCACGGACCCTCGCCGCCCGGCAGGGCGCCGGAGCAACGGCCGCCGGTTCGCTGCTCAAGCTCGGTATCACCGAGATGGGCTTCGACGTCGCCACCTTTCGAGTCGACCGCTCCGGCCCCTCGGCGATGCTCGACGGCGCCGACAGCGCCGCACTGTTGGCTGCGCCGGGCGGGCGGATCGCCGGTGGCACGAGTCAGGTCCAGCGGAACATCATCGGCGAACGACTCCTCGGTCTCCCGAGGGAGCCCGACCCCGAGAGGACGGCATGAACCAGAACGACGAATCCATCGAGGCCTCCGACGGGCAGCGGAGGGAGCCGCCACCGTTCAAGTTGCTGGCGCTCCTGATCGTCGTCGCCGCCCTCGCGATCTTTTTCTTCCAGAACGATGACGACGTGTCCGTGACGTTCCTCTCGTTCGATGCCGAATGGCCGGTGTGGATGGTGATCGCACTCTCCGCCGCGGCCGGTATCGCCGTCGATCGACTCGGATCGTGGCAGTGGCGACGCGCCCGCCGCCGCAAGGATCTCGGCGAGCGCTGACGCGATGTTGCAGGTGTCGTCGAGCGACGGTGTGGAGGTGGCCGTCCACCGGTTCGGTGGTCCCGAGGGAGCGCCCCCGGTTCTGCTGTCCCATGCGACCGGATTCCACGCCCACTGCTATCGCCCGATCGCCGACGGATTGGTGTCGTCGTTCCAGGTGTTCGCGCTCGACCACCGAGGCCACGGCGCGACGACCGCGCCCGACGGGTGGGCCGTCGACTGGCGCCGATTCGGCGACGACTGCATCGCGGTGTGCGACGCGATCGCACCCTCCGGCGGCATCGTCGGGATCGGCCATTCGATGGGTGGCGCTGCACTGCTGATGGCCGCACATCGACGCCCCGACCTCTTCCGCCGACTCGTCCTGTTCGAACCGATCGCAGTGCCGCCCGATGCGCCCGTCGTCGACATGGAGTCACATCCGCTCGTCGTCGGCGCCCGTCGCCGTCGCCGTCGCTTCGAGTCCGTCGATGATGCGATCGACAACTTCCGCGCGAAACCGCCCCTGTCGCTGATGCGTGACGACGTGCTGCGCTGCTACGTCGAACACGGTTTCCGGCCCGACGACGATGAACGGCCGGGCGTGGAGTTGATCTGCCGCCCCGAGATCGAGGCCGGCATCTTCCTGACGTCACATCTCAACGGTGTGTGGGAGTTGCTCGCCGAGGTGCAGGTCCCCACCGACGTCGTGAGCGGGTACGTCGCCGACGATCAACCTTCGGCCCGATGCGCGGAACTGGCTGCCGCACTCCCGGCCGGTCGGGCGATCCGCTGGGACCACCAGTCCCATCTCGGACCGTTCAGCCACCCCGACGAACTCGCCGCCCACGTCGTGGCGACCTGTCGATGAGTTCCGCCTCGCCCTCGGGCCGCTGGGTCGCTCCGGCCAACCTGTCACCGTCGCGTGTCGAGTCGTTCCTGTCGTGTCCCCTGGCCTTCCGCTTCGCCTCCATCGAACGACTCCCCGAACCGCCGACCGAGGCGGCGACGACGGGCTCGCTCGTGCACCGCGCCCTCGAGACGATGTTCGCCGATCCCTCGAGCGACCGATCGGCGCAATCGCTGGATCGAGCGGTCGACGCAGCGATCGAGGAGTTCCGCGAACTCGACGACTTCATCCTGCTCCGACTGGACGACGACGCGGCCCAGCGATTCTTCGAACGAGCTCGGCGGATCGCCGCCAACTACCTCACGATGGAGGATCCGACGCAGGTGCGCGACGTGGGCTTGGAGTTGCGACTCGAGGCTCCGATCGGTGATCTCGTCCTCCGGGGCATCATCGATCGTCTCGATATCGACGACAACGGCGACCTCGTGGTCGTCGACTACAAGACCGGCCGACCACCGCGACAGGGACACGAGCGTTCCCGGATGTCGGGCATCCAGTTCTACGCGTTCCTGTGCGAGTCGGTGCTCGGTCGGCGACCGATCGAGATCCGTCTCATGTACCTCTCGAGCGGTGAGACCATCCGGAGTTCACCGACCGACCAGTCGATCCGGTTCATCACGACGAGGGCGACCGCGGTCTGGAAGGCGATCACCGTGGCCTGCGAGCGAGGCGACTTCCGCCCCAAGCCGGGGCCGCTCTGCAACTTCTGCGCGTTCCGGACATGGTGCCCCGAATTCGGCGGCGATCCGGAGCGTGCCGCCTCCGAGGTACCGATCACACTCGGACGGCGATCATGATCGAGTTCGATCGCGTCACCGTGTTCGACGATGCCGTCGATGATCTCCTCGAGCGCTTTCGAGGTGACCCGGTGCTCGACCGCATCATGACGACCGCCACCCGGGCCGGTGAGTTCAGCCTCCTGTGGCACGCCGCCAGCGTCCTGCGGGGCGCCGCGCGTCGTCGCCCCGACCAGATCGTCGCTCTCGCCGTCGGGATCGCGGCCGAGAGCCTCGTCGTCAACCAGGTCCTCAAACGGTTGTTCCGACGCGAACGGCCGACCTCGTCCGGCGACGACCGTTTCGAACTGCGCACGCCGCTCACCTCCTCGTTCCCGAGCGGTCACGCGTCGGCGGCGACGTTCGCTGCCGTGTGCCTGATCGGCTGGGACGGCAAGAAGTCGGCGATCGTCTGGATGCCGCTCGCCGCCGCCGTCGCCGTGAGTCGACCGTACGTCCGTATCCACCACGCGTCCGACGTGGTCGGTGGAGTGGTGATCGGGGGGCTCCTCGGCCTCGTGGCCAAGCGGGTGTTCCGGCGGATCGGTGTCACCTAACCTTCCAGGATGAGTGAGATGCGGTTCGACCGCTCGATGTCGTCCGCCGAGGGGCTCATGTGGCGCCTGGAGAAGGACCCGTACCTGTCGTCGACCTTCGGCACCGTGCTCGTCCTCGACCGTCCGCCCGATGTCGATGCGCTCCGTCGCCGGATGGAGCTCGCGTCCCGGCGAGTGCCGCGGCTACGACAGCGGGTTCGTTCGGGCCCGACCAACCTGGCCCCACCGGTCTGGGTCGACGACTCCGATTTCGACATCGACCGCCACGTCCGCCGGATCGCGTGTCCGGCGCCGGGCGGCCTGCAGGATCTCCTCGATCTGGCCTCCCGGCTGGTCGCCGACCCCCTCGACCGGACCCGGCCCCTGTGGCAGTTCATCGTGGTCGAGGGACTCGAGGGCGGCCGCGCGGCACTCGTCCAGAAGATGCACCACGCCCTCACCGACGGGGAGCGGGGCGTCGAGCTCTCCTTGCAGTATCTCGACTTCGAGCGCGACGTGCCACCGCCCGGCGAGCACGACACCAGCGAGCACGACACCAGCGAGCACGACACCAGCGAGCACGACACCGGGATCGCCGACGCCGTGATCGGCGCCGTGTCCGATGGGCTGCAACTCCCCCTCGCCGTGGCACGTCGCGTCCGGGATCTCCTCGCCGACCCGGCTGCACTTCCCGCTGCGACGGCCTCCGCGACACGCACGATGTCATCGCTGCTCGGCCAGTTCACCGAGACCGATCGAGGGCGCTCTCCGCTGTGGACCGAGCGCTCACTCGACCGCGCCGTCCACGTCGCCCGAGCGCCGTTCGCCGAGTCGAAGCGGGTCGCGCGACAACTCGGTGGCACGCTGAACACCGCGTTCCTCACCATGGCTGCAGATGCCGCCGGTGACTACCACCGCAGGCTCGGCGCCCCCATCGAATCGCTGCGTGCCTCGATGGCGATCTCGACCCGGACCGAACGCTCCGGCAGCAACGCGTTCTCATTGGTGCCGGTACTCGTCCCGACCGGTGACATGCCGATCGACGAGCGGTTCCGGGCGGTCCACGAACTCACCGAGATGGCCCGGCGATCACGGGGTGGACCAGCGCTCGACATGGCGGCGTCACTGGCAGCTCCGCTCCCCACGTCGATCATCACCCGGCTCGCCCGCCAACAGGCCCAGACCGTCGATTTCGCCACGTCGAACGTGAAGGGCTCCCCGATTCCGGTGTACCTGGCCGGCGCCCGGATCGACGAGATCTACCCGATCGGTCCGCTCGTCGGCGTCGCGTTCAATCTCACGTTGATGTCGTACCACGGGAGCCTGGACATGGCCTTGCACATCGACACGGCGGCCGTCACCGAACCCGCGCTCCTGACCGAGTGCCTCGAACGGTCGTCACGAGCGTTCGCCGCGGTGTGAACCTGCGGTTCAGACCGTGATGAGCAGGGTCCGAAGATCGAGCAGGAGGTCGGCGACCTCGCCCGATGCGACGAGATCCCGCTGGAGCATCCGACCGAGTGCCGCGTCGATCACCGAGATCGCCTCGGCGACCGCGAGGTGCGGATCGACCTGCTCGGCGTCGAGATCGATGGTCTGGGTGTCGGAGAAGTCCTGATCCGTCATCGCCGACCACGGTACCCGCGGTTCGGCGATCGCGCGCGAACCTCCGCCGATCTCGTCCGGAGTCCTACGATGCAGACGTGCTACCGAGCGAGCGGACACTCCGAGCGGTCGGGCTCCGCCCGGCGGAGCCGGCTCGTTTCCGACGTCACGATGCCAAACGGTGGGGATCGGGCACGGTGATCCGAATCGAACCCGACGGCAGTGTCAGGGTCAGCGATGCCGACGGTGCGGCCCGGTCCTTGCGGCCGGAACTCGTCCAGGTCCGACGACCCGGCGGTCGCGGACGTCTCGTGTGGCGCAGCGTCAGCGACGTCGCCGTCACCTGGGAACAGCTCGAACTGTTCTGACCCGGCCGGGTGTTTCGAGCCCGGGCTAGCGTCACCGGAGTGCCCGCCGAAACACGCTCTGCCCACGCTCGTATCGTCCACGACCTCCTGCACGGCAGGTCGGCGTCGTCGTCGCCCGCCGTGTCCCCCAACGGCGAGCACGTCGCTCATGTCGTCTCGACGATCGATGTCGAGCAGAACCGGACGGTCAGCCGGATCTGGCTCGACGGACGCCCGGTCTCGGCCGGGCCGTCGGACAGCTCGCCGGTCTGGTCGCCCGACGGCCGCCGACTCGGGTTCGTCGGACGGCGAGGCGAGCGGGAGTCGGATGCGACCCTCCACGTGATGCCGATCGACGGACCCGGCGAGGTACGGACGGTGTGTGCGATGCCCGATGGCATCTCGTCGCCGGTCTGGTCGCCCGATGGTGCGACGATCGCCTTCATCAGCCGGACACGCCACGAGCGGTACACCGCCGCCGATGTCTCCTGGCAGTCCCCACGCAAGATCGAACGATTCTTCTCCCGTCTCAACGGTGAGGACTGGGTCTTCGACCGCCCTCGCCACGTGTACGTCGTCGATGCCGACGGGACCGGGTTCCCTCGCAACCTGACCCCGGACGAGTACGAGTACGGCGATCCCGCCTGGACCCGCGACTCCGCCGCCCTGATCGTGTCGGCTGCTCGCCACGCCGACTGGGATCTCGACCTCGCCGTCGACCTGCACCGTCTCGACCTGGACGGCACCGTCACTGCGCTCACGCACCGGACCGGGAGTTACCACCACCCGGCTGTGTCGCCGGACGGGACGACGATCGCCTTCCTCGGCGTCGATGACGCCCGCACCTATCCACAGAACGGCAAGGTCGGGCTCATGGGCCTGGACGGCGCCGACCGACGCTGGATCAGCGAGGGACTCGACCGGACCTTCCAACCGTTCAGTGGACTCCGCGCACCGATCTGGCTCGATGACCGCCGGGTCGTCGCTGCTGCCGAGGACCGAGGCGAACAGCAGCTGTTCGTTCTGGACGTCGACGGGTCGGTGCCGACGGCGATCACGTCGGGGGCGAAGAGCGTGATCGGGCACGACGTGGCGGCTGGTGTCGTCGCCACGGCGGAGACGAGTGTCGACCGGACCGCCGACATCGTCGTCGAACGCGATGGGGTCCGACACGACCTCACGCAGGTGTCGCGGACGTATCTCGGATGGGAGCGCTTCGCCGTGCCCTGCACCGACGGCAGCGACGAGATCGACGCGTGGATCATGCGGCCCGACGGATTCGATCCGGCCGTCCGGTATCCCGTTCTGCTCAACGTGCACGGCGGACCGTTCACCCAGTACGGCGAATCGTTTTTCGACGAGGCCCAGATGCAGGCCCGGGCCGGCTTCGTCGTGCTCATGTCGAACCCACGCGGCGGCAGCGGCCGTCACTCGGCGTGGGGGCAGTCGATCATGGGCCCGAAGCACCCCGTCGTCAGCGGGACGGGCTGGGGCTCCGTCGACGTCGACGACGTGATGGCCGTGCTCGACGACGCACTCGCGAGGTACCCGTTCTGCGATCCCGACCGCGTCGGGATGCTCGGCGGCAGCTACGGCGGCTACATGGCCACGACACTCGCAGCCCGGTACGGCTCGAGGTTCCGCGCCATCTGCTCCGAGCGGTCGGTCAACAACCTCCTGACCGAGGAATGGTCGAGCGACATCGGTTCGATGTTCCGATCCGAACACGGACCGAACCCGGTCGAGGACCCGGAGGAGTACCTGCGGATGTCACCGATCGTCCTCGCCCGGGACATCCACGTACCGATGCTGATCATCCACTCCGAGGAGGACTGGCGCTGCCCGATCAATCAGGCCGAGGAACTCTGGATGACCCTCCGAATGCTCGGGCGGCCCGTGACGTTCTATCGATTCCCAGGCGAGAACCACGAGCTGTCCCGGAGCGGTTCGCCGGTGCACCGGATGCAGCGGGGCGAGATCATCCTCGACTTCTTCGCCGAGCACCTCGTCCCGTCCGGCTGATCACGTCGATGCCTCCTCGGCGAGCCAGGCATCGATCATCTTCCGAGCGATCGAGATGCCCGGCGGGATCATCGGGAGGTCGCCCTTGCCGAACCAGGCGGCGTCGGCGATCTCGGTCGGGTCGGGAACGATCTCACCGCTGACGTGGTCGGCCCTGAACCCGATCATGATGCTGTGCGGGAACGGCCACGGCTGACTGCCGACGTAACGCGGGCCGGCGACCTCGACGCCGACCTCCTCGCGAACTTCTCTGACGACCGCCGCTTCGAGCGACTCACCCGGTTCGACGAAGCCGGCGAGACACGAATACATCGGCACGGCCCACCCTGCTCCGCGAGCGAGCAGCGCCTCCTGGTCCGGTCCCGGCTCGCCGCGGGTGACGAGTGTGATCATCGCCGGAGCCAGGCGCGGGAAGGCCGTGAGCCCACACGACGGACATCGCATCGATCGCTCACCGTCGGACGGCACGGTCGGCGTGGCACACCGACCGCAGAATCGATGGGTCCGGGCCCATTCGACGAGCTGCACGCCCCGGCCGGCAGCGAGCCACTCGTACTCGGTCGACGACCCGTGGTAGCGCCGGAGATCGAGCGCCGACCCGTAGCTCGGGTCGTCGCCGTGCGGCACGTCCACCGCCCACCACGCCTCGGCCCCGACCATGCCGACGAAGTGCACCGACCACGCCGCATCGGCGGGACGGTCGTCGACGAACACCGAAGCGCCGATGACATGGACGTACCGGTGCCCACCGGCGTGGTCGCCCGGCGGCATCGACACCGGCGAGAACCCGCCGTCGATCACGGCACGAGCTCGAGGTCGTCGCCGATCGCCAGCACGCCGCCCTCGAGTTCCCAGACGCGTCCGAAGCCGAGCTGTTCCATCAGTTCGACCGCCTGTCCGGACCGGTTCCCGGATCGGCAGTAGACGATGTAGTCGCGATCGCGGTCCAACGCCGCGATCCGCTCGGCGAAGGTGGGCTCGTAGAAATCGATCAGTTCAGCGCCTTCGACGTGCCCCTCGGCGTACTCCTCGGGCGTACGGACGTCGATCACCGTGACGCCTCGGGCGGACAACTCGGCGACCCGTGCTGCATCGATCGAGCCATACGCGGGATCGGCCCCGACCGCGGACGGCGGTTCGTCCGCCGAGCCACAGGCGGCGATGGCGAACACCGGCATCGTGGCGACGAGGATCCGGACGAGGGATCGTGCTGAGCGGGTCATGAGTCCTCCTGTCGTGCATGGTGACCGGTGCGGGCATCCGCCTGGTCGTCACGCGATGCTAGATTGTCCGTACAATACCGTCTCGAGCTCGGGAACCTCCAGGTCCTCATCCATGTCCTCGTCCATGTCCTCATCGCACCACCTCCTGTCCGTACCGATCCTCGCCATGGACGAACTGCTCGCCGCCCGCTACCAGATGGCGCTCTCGCTCGGCTACCACATCATCCTGTCGTGCTTCGGGGTCGCCTTCCCGTCGATGATCTACGTCCTGCATCGCCGAGGACTCCAGCAGGACGATCCGATCGCCCTCGCCCTCGCCAAGAAATGGGCCAAGGTGTCCGCCGTGCTGTTCGCCGTCGGAGCCGTTTCCGGCACCATCCTCAGTTTCGAGATGGGCCTGCTCTGGCCCGGCCTGATGTCGACCTACGGCGACGTCATCGGACTCCCGTTCGCGATGGAGGGCATCGCCTTCTTCACCGAGGCCGTGTTCCTCGGCATCTACCTCTACGGGTGGGGACGCCTCCGCCCCGAGGTGCACCTCCGCACACTCCTCCCGATCATGGTGTCCGGGATGTTCGGAACGTTCTGCATCGTCGCCGTGAACGCCTGGATGAACGCTCCGGCGGGGTTCACCCTCGGTCCCGACGGGTCGGTCACCGACGTCGATCCGGTCGCAGCGATCTTCAACGATGCGCTCTGGCCGCAGTTCCTGCACATGTGGGTGGCCGCCTTCGCGGTCACCGGATTCCTGGTGGCCGCCGTCTATGCCGTCGGGATGCTGCGGGGCCGCGGCGATGCCGCCCACCGTCTCGGGTTCACGGTGCCGTTCACCTTCGCCGTCGTCGCTGCCTTCTTCCAGCCGGTCATCGGCCACGTGGCCGGCATGCGACTCGACACCGATCAACCGTCGAAGCTCGCCGCCATGGAGTTGGCGACCGAGACCGAGGACCACGCACCGATCCTGATCGGCGGATGGCTCGTCGACGGTGAGGTCCGGGGCGGTATCGAGATCCCCGGCCTCGCCTCGCTGCTCGCCGGGAACTCGCTCGACACCGTGATCGTCGGCCTCGACGACATCCCGGACGACGAAGAACCACCCGCCAACATCGTCCACTGGGCGTTCCAGACGATGGTGGCCGCCGGTTCTGCGATGGTGGCGATCGGCGCGTGGTGGCTGGTTCGTCGCCGCAGGGACCGCACCGAGGACGGCTCCGGGGTCTTCGCATCCGCGTGGTTCCTCCGAGCAGCCGTCCTGGCCGGAGGACTCTCGGTCATCGCCCTCGAGGCGGGCTGGACCACCACCGAAGTCGGACGACAACCATGGATCGTCTACGGGGTGATGCGAACCTCCGAGGCCGTCACGACGAACTCGGGTGTCTGGATCAGCCTCGTCGCGATGATCGTCGTCTACACCAGCATGGCGATCGTCGCCGGACGAGTGCTGCGCGGCATGGCCCGACGCTGGCGGGCGGACCCGACCTCGGATCTTCCGACGCCCTACGGCCCGGGTGGCGAAGCGTTCGTCACGACGGGGTCCGAACGATGAGCGTCGCCGACCTCGCTGCGTCCCTGATGTTCCTCGGGGTGGTCGCCTACGCCATCCTCGGCGGCGCCGACTTCGGCAGCGGTGTGTGGGACCTCCTCGCCGGCGATGCGCGACGAGGAGCCCATCTTCGATCCCAGATCGATCGATCGATCGGGCCGGTCTGGGAGGCGAACCACGTCTGGCTCGTCTACGTGCTGGTCTTCCTCTGGACGGCGTTCCCGACGGCCTTCGGCGCGATCATGGAAACCCTGTTCGTGCCCTGGCTGCTCGTCGGGCTCGGCATCGTGTTGCGGGGAGGAGCGTTCGCCTTCCGCAAGTTCTCGGCGTCGATGGCCGAAGCGAGGCTGCACGGCATCGTGTTCGCAGCCTCGTCGGTCGTGACACCGTTCTTCCTGGGGATGATCGCCGGCGCCGTCGCCAGCGGGCGGGTGCCCGCCGATGGCTCCGGCGACATGTGGCGGTCGTGGACCGGTCCGACATCGTGGGTGGGAGGAGTTCTCGCGGTTCTCACCATTTCGTTCCTCGCCGCGACGTTCCTCGCCGCCGACGCGGAACGAGGTGGCCGCCACGAGCTCGCCGGCCACATCGGCGATCGGGCCTTCTGGTCCGGCCTGGTGACCGGAGCCGCCGCGATCACGGCGGCCATCGCCATCGAACTCGACGCCCCGACACTGGCCGACGGCCTCCACGGCCGCGGCCTGCTCCTCGTCCTCGGATCCGCGGCCTCCGGCGTGGCGACCCTGGTGCTGCTCCGACGGCGACGATGGGCGCTCGCTCGCCTGGCCGCGGTCGCGGCGGTCGGATCGATCGTCGTGGGATGGGGCGTGGCGCAGTACGACTGGATCCTGGTGGACGAACTCCGCATCGCCGAGGCCGCTGGTGCCAGACCGACGTTGATCGGGCTGGTGATCGTGTTCCTCGTCGCGGCGGTGACCGCGGTCCCGGCACTCGTGTGGTTGTTCGTGTTGGTCAACCGTGACGAGTGGCAGTCCGACGTCCACTGAGCTGCGGCCGGACGGCGATGCGGCCGGACGACGAGACGGTCAGGCCACGTGGCCGATGGCCGCCTGCAGTGCGGCGATCCCCTCGTCGAGTTCGGCGGCGGTCACGTTCAGCATCGGCGCGAGCCGGATGACGTTGCCGTAGAGCCCGCCCTTGCCGACGAGGAGTCCGTGCTGCTTGCACGCCTCGTGGAACTGCATCGTCCGATCCTTGTCGGGATCGACGGTGCCCGGCACGCAGCACTCGAACGCCCACATGAGGCCGCGACCGCGCATCTCGGCGATCCACGGGGTCGCCTCGGCGACCGGTGCCATCGCAGCGGCGAACCGCTCCCCCATCACCTTGGCGTTCTGCTGCAGGTTCTCGGCCTGGACGGTCCGCAGCGTCGCCGCACCGGCGGCGGCGGAGAGCGGGTTGCCGCCGAACGTGGAGAACTGCAACACCTTGATGGCGTCCATGATCTCGGCCCGGGCGACGACCCCGGCCAGGGTGATGCCGTTCCCGACGCCCTTCGCGAAGGTCAGCATGTCGGGGACGATGCCATGGGCCTGGTAGCCCCAGAAGTGCTCACCGGTGCGACCCCAGCCGGTCTGCACCTCGTCGGAGATGAACAGGATGCCCCGATTCGCCAACTCCTTGCCGAACCGGCCGAACAGGCCGTCCGGCGGCGTGGCGAAACCACCCACTCCCTGGATCGGTTCCGCGATCATCGCAGCGACGTCGCCTGCCGAGGTCATGTCGAGCAACTGGACGAGGTCGTGCACGCACGCATCGACGTATGCGTCGTCGTCGAGATCGCGGAACGGGGACCGGAGCCGGTACCCGCCCTGGACGAACTGCACCTGGAGACCGGAGATGGCCGTGGACCGCCACGATGCGTGCGAGGTGATCGCCTGGGTGCTGAAGACCCGGCCGTGGTAGCTGTTTCGGATCGCCAGGATCTGGTTCGACTTGCGGTACTCGCTGGCGAGGAGCAGCGCCGCATCGTTGGCTTCACTCCCCGAGGGCGTGAAGTACACCCGGGCGTCGGGGATACCCGACGACGCAGCGACCATCTCGGCGAACTCGATCATCGGTTCGGAGAGGTACAGCGTCGACGTGTGCATCACCTTGGCCGCCTGCTCCTGGACCGCGCTGGTGACGGCGGGGTGGGCGTGGCCGATCATCGTCGTGAGCACACCGCCGAAGAAGTCGAGATAGCGGTTCCCGTCGAGGTCCCAGACGTAGGACCCCTCGCCGTGGTCGATGGCGATCGGTTCGGCGTAGTACGGGTTGAGGAACGACGGGAGGACGCGGTGGTACCGGTCGAGCAGTGCTGAGGTGGTCACAGCGCCAGACGCTACTGCCCGCGTCGCTTGCGAGCGGAACACCGGATCACTATCATCGAAATGTCCGTACATTTGACGGCCGTGACCACCCGACCATTCGGGCACCGTGCTGACGATCGATGAGTGATGACGAGCGATGAGCGAGGAACTTCGATGAGTTCGGCAACCGACCGCACAGCACTGCACCGCATCGCACCGATCACGTCGTGGGGACCGCGGTACCGACGGGGCGACCTGCGAGGCGACCTCATCGCCGGCATCACGATCTCGGCACTCCTGATCCCGCAGGGCCTCGCCTACGCCCTGCTCGCCGGACTCCCACCGCAGGTCGGGTTGTACGCATCGATCGCACCGGTCATCGCCTACGCCGTGTTCGGGACCTCACGGCAACTCGCCCTCGGCCCGGTGGCGATCGTCTCGCTGATGACGGCCACCACGCTCGGCAAGCTCTACGAGCAGGGCTCCGAGTCGTACCTGGCCGCTGCCGCCGTCCTCGCCCTCCTCGTCGGTGCCGTCCACCTCGTCCTGCGGTTCGGACGATTGGGCTTCGTCACCAACTTCCTGTCGCATTCCGTGCTCGTCGGGTTCACCGCTGCATCGGCGATCATCATCGTCGCCTCCCAGGTCAAGCACGTCCTCGGGATCAAGATCCCGAGGACCGAATCGGTCCTCGAAACGGCGGTCGAGGTCGTCCGGGCCGCTGACGGCACCCACGCACCGACCTTGGCCCTCGGCAGTGTGGCGATCGCCGCCTTCCTCGTCCTGCGACGAGTCGCCAAGCGGGTTCCGGCGGCACTCGCCGTCCTGTTCGGCTCACTGCTCGTCACGATCGCGCTCGACCTCGAGTCACGCGGCGTCGCCGTCGTCGGCGACATCCCGGGCGGCCTCCCCGGCTTCGCCATCCCGGACTTCGATGCCGATGCCCTCGGGAGTCTGACCACCTCCGCGATCGCGATCACCCTGGTGGGATTCATGGAGTCGATCGCCGTCGCCAAGGTGTACGCCCGACGTCACCGGTACGCGATCGACCCGAACCAGGAGTTGTTCGCACTCGGCATGGCGAACGTCACCGCCGGCGTGTTCGGCGGTTACCCCGTCACCGGCGGCTTCTCCCGGACCGCGGTGAGCGATGCCGCAGGAACCAAGACCCCGCTCGCCTCGATCATCGCCGCCGTGCTGATCGTGTTCGCCGTGCTGTTCCTCACGCCGGTCTTCGCCCTCCTCCCCCAGGCGGCACTCGGGGCGACGATCATCGTCGCCGTGCTCAACCTGATCGACGTGAAGGAGATGCGGCACATCGCCCACGTCAAGCGGAGCGACCTGGTCGGGCTGTCGGTGTCGTTCGGGGCGACGCTCGCTCTCGGGATCGAGACCGGGATGGTGATCGCGATCGTGGCATCGATGCTGGTCGTGTTCGCCCGGATGTCACGACCCCACACCGCCGTCCTCGGCCGGATCCCCGACTCGACGAGCTACCGGAACGTCGAGCGATTCCCCGAGGCGATCACCACTCCGGGGATCGAGGTGGTGCGGATCGACGTGTCCCTCTCATTCGTGAACGCCGAGTACATCAAGCAGTTGTGCTCGGCCGCCGCCCGGCGCGCCGGCGACCCCCATCACGCCGTGGTGCTCGACTGCTCGGGCATCAACGACATCGACGCCACCGGAGCCGATGCGCTGGGCGAAATCATCACCGACCTCGACGAGGCAGGCGTCCGACTCCACCTGGCCGATGTGAAGGGCCCGGTGCGCGACGTGCTGCAGCGCGCCGGACTCTGGGAACGATTCGACCGAAGGATCCACCCGACACCGCACCGGGCCGTCGAGGAGATCACCGGTGCGCGTCCGCCGGCCTCGTTCCGCGCCGTCGGCGTCGACGAACGATCGAACACCGACGATCAGCACTGACGCCCGTCCGTCGAGTGGACGACATTCGTTCCTTGACCCGAAATGTACGGACAACTAGGGTCGGGGTATCGATTCGGCACCAGGGGACGTCGAACGGAACGGGAGGAAGGACCCACGATGAAGTTCCAGCAGTATTACTTGGAGTGTTTGTCGCATGCGTCGTATCTGATCGGTGAT
>JBMUCX010000051.1:0-18899 GCA_049458915.1 Ilumatobacteraceae bacterium | reverse complement strand
CACCGCCTCTTCTACGACACCGTCAAGGGCGGCGACTTCCGGGCCCGGGAGTCGAACGTCCATCGCCTCGCCCAGGTGTCGGTGAACATCATCGACCAGATGGTCGCCCAGGGTGTGCCCTTCGCCCGCGAGTACGGCGGTCTCCTCGACAACCGTTCGTTCGGCGGTGCGCAGGTTTCCCGGACGTTCTACGCCCGTGGTCAGACCGGACAGCAGCTCCTCCTCGGCGCCTACCAGCAGCTCGCCCGCCAGATCGGTCTCGGCGGCGTTCGGCTGTTCAACCGGGTGGAACTCGTCGACGTCGTGGTGATCGACGGTCGAGCGGCGGGCATCGTCGTGCGCGACCTGATGACCGGCGAGGTCAGCAGCCATGCGGCGCACGCCGTCGTGCTCGCCACCGGCGGCTACGGGAACGCGTTCTTCCTGTCGACGAACGCGATGGCGTGCAACGTGACCGCTGCCTGGCGGGCCCACCGCAAGGGTGCGGCATTCGCGAATCCCTGCTACACGCAGATCCACCCGACCTGCATCCCCCAGGCCGACGATTTCCAGTCGAAGCTCACGCTGATGTCGGAGTCGCTCCGCAACGACGGTCGCGTCTGGGTGCCGAAGAATCCCGACGACGTGCGGTCGCCGGCCGACATCCCCGAGGGGGAGCGCGACTATTTCCTCGAGCGTCTGTACCCGAGTTTCGGCAACCTGGCGCCGCGCGACATCGCGTCCCGGGCGGCCAAGCGCGCCGTCGATGCCGGCCAAGGCGTTGGACCGTTGAAGAACGGTGTCTATCTCGACTTCGCCGACGCGATCGGCCGACTCGGGCAGCAGACGGTCAAGGAGCGCTACGGGAACCTGTTCGACATGTACGAGCGGATCACCGGTGAGTCCCCGTACGACGTCCCGATGCGGATCTACCCGGCGAGCCACTACACGATGGGCGGGCTCTGGGTCGACTACGAACTGATGACGACCATCCCCGGCCTGTACGCGGCCGGCGAGGCGAACTTCTCCGACCACGGCGCCAATCGCCTGGGCGCATCGGCGCTCATGCAGGGCCTCGCCGACGGGTATTTCGTCCTGCCGTACACGATCTCCAACTTCCTCGCCGGGTGGCTGAACAAGCCGATCCCGGGAACGGACCACCCCGAGTTCCGCAAGGCCGAGGCGGCCGCCAGCGACCGTTTCGCCCAGTACCTGGCGATCGGCGGTACCCGGTCCCCGGACTACTTCCATCGTGAGCTCGGTCGGATCATCTGGGACTACTGCGGGATGGAGCGCACTCAGCAGGGCCTCGAAAAGGCGCTGTCGGAGATCCCGGCGCTCTACGCCGAGTTCCAGAAGGACCTCCGGGTGACCGGTGACGGCACGAGCCTCAATCAGACCCTGGAGAAGGCCGGCCGGGTCGACGACTTCTTCCAGCTCGGCATGCTGATGTGTCAGGACGCGCTCACGCGTGAGGAATCGTGCGGTGGGCACTTCCGGGCCGAGCACCAGACCGACGAGGGCGAGGCGCTTCGCGACGACGAGAAGTTCGCGCACGTCACGGCGTGGGAGTGGAGCGGTGACCCGACCGCTCCGATCGAGCATCGCGAGCCGCTCGTGTACGAAAAGATCCACCTCCAGACCCGCAGCTACAAGTGAGGAACCCCCAGTGAGCCACCTCCAGAACATCACGCTGAAGATCTGGCGTCAGGCCGGTCCCGACGCTCCGGGGCACTTCGACACCCACGTCGTCCCCGACATCAGCGACGAGGCCTCGTTCCTCGAGATGCTCGACATCTTGAACGAGCGACTGATCGAGGACGGCGAGGAAGCCGTCGTGTTCGACCACGATTGCCGCGAGGGCATCTGCGGAACGTGTTCGCTGATGATCGACGGGCAGGCGCACGGTCCGCAGCGCGGCACCGCGACCTGTCAGTTGCACATGCGCCAGTTCCGCTCGGGCGACACGATCACGATCGAACCGTGGCGCGCTGCGGCGTTCCCGATCATCAAGGACCTGATGGTCGATCGTTCGGCGTTCGACCGGATCGTCGAGTCCGGCGGGTACATCACCGCCGAGACGGGTGGAGCGCCCGACGCCAACTTGATCCCGATCCCGAAGCCGGTCGCCGATGCGGCCATGGACTCGGCTGAGTGCATCGGCTGTGGAGCGTGCGTCGCTGCGTGCCCGAACGGGGCGGCCAACTTGTTCACCGGGGCCAAGATCAACCATCTCAACCTGCTCCCGCAAGGTCAGTCCGAGCGGTACAGCCGAGTCGAGGCGATGGTCGAGACGATGGATCACCACTTCGGTTCCTGCACGAACCATGGCGAGTGCGAGGCGGCGTGCCCCAAGCAGATCTCGATCGACGTCATCGCTCTCATGAACACCGATTACCGCAAGGCGAAGGTCAAGAACCGCAAGACGCTCAGCCGGGCCTGATCAGCCGGTGCCGAGCCGCTCCGGTGGATCGGGCCGTTCCCCGATGACCGTCCGATAGCGATTGGTGGCGATGGTGCCGCCGCGGTCGGTCGACAGTTCGAGGGCGAGCTCGAGCGACCGGCTGCCCCGGGGCACGTCGAACTCGATCGAGCCGATGAACGTGCAATCGTCGGCATCGGCTCGTCCTCCGAAGCGCCAGCGGCGCTCCTCGGACTCCCAGCGCAGGGCGACGTCCAGGGTGGCCGACTCGATCACCGTCCGCAGGTCGTTCACGATGTGGAGGTCGACGTGCAATCGCCGTCCGTTCTCCACCCGGTGTGGGAGGCCGTCGGCGACGACGATGATCGGCCGGCACGCTTCGACGAGGGCGGCCCACCCGGGTTTGGGGCGGCGCTCGTGGTCGAGCAGACTCCACGAGACCATCGGCGCCGGATCGTTGAGCGCGAAGACGCAGAATCCTCCGGTGGGGCGGTACTTCAGGCGACGAAGGGTCTCGACGTGGTGGCGCACCAGCATCGCCTGGTGTTCCTGCGTCGCCGTCCGCCATGCGTCGAACGAGGCGAACCTCTCGGGGGGGATTCGTTCGTCGAACACCCACTTCTGGAGGCCGTGGTGGACGGCCAAGTGGTCCCAGTCGAGGTCGGGCCATGCCGATGCGTCGATGAACTCGGCGTCGTCGGGAACGGCCTGGGCTCCGAACTCCGACACGAACCGGACGAGTCGCGGGAGTGCGCGGGCGAGTCGATCGATGTCGTCGACCTGTCCGTGGTACCAGCCGAAATAGAGGTGGCTGTCGGTTCCGTCGAGAAGCGGTAGGTGCGGCAGGACTCCCGAGTGGGGCACCGTGAGTCTCGTCGGGTCCGCCCGTTCGAAGCTGCGCTTGACCCATCGGTCCAACACCGTCTTGTTCCACGACGGCAACTGGTGCGCGGCGGCGAAGCGGACTCGGGACATCGGTCGGTCGCCGTCGATGCCGATCGCGACCGCGGTCGGGTCGTTGTGCGCGTTCCATTGGATGATCGATGGATGGTGTCCGTATTCGTCGACAGCGGTCCGCGCTTGGGCGACGGCCCGCCCGCGCACGCTGCGGGCGTATCCCCACTGGAGCGGGAAGTCCTGCAGGAGGAGGAGTCCGACCTCGTCGGCCCGGTCGTACACCGCCCGCGGAGCGATGTGGCCGTGCACCCTGAGCGCGTCGAGTCCGGCCTCGACCGCGAGGTCGACGTCGCGCCGCAGTTCGTCGTCGGTGGCCTCGCCGATGGCAGCCTTGGTGGGGAGGAGATTCGCTCCCTTGAGGTAGATCCGTTCGCCGTTGACCGAGCAGGTCCAGTCGTTCCATGCGACGTGTCGGAGGCCCGTTCGCCGAACGCACCTGTCGCTCGGCAGACCGTCGACGTCGACTTCGACCGTGATGGTCACGAGTGGTTGGCCACCGAGTGCTCGCGGCCACCAGAGGGTGGGATCCGTGATGTCGATCGCCCAGTTGACCTCGTTGCCGCCCTTGGCCACTCGGTGTGCGCTCTCGGCGACCGTCTCGCCGTCGACGAGTGTCCTGACGGTGATCGGCCGGGCATCGTCGCTGTCGAGGTCGAGGTGGACGAGGAGGTGTGCTCGCGACTCGTCGGCATCACGACAGAGGATTCGGCAGCGCTCGATCCGGGCCGGGCCCGTGTCGTGGATCCGTACCGATCGCCAGAGTCCTCCGGGGTTCCACGTCCGGTCGATCCCGTCCCAGTACTGGAACACCCCGGTGATGTTGCGCTTGCCGTGTTGGCTGCGCTGGGGCGGACAGGCCACCTCGATCGCGAGGACGTGCTCGTCACCGAGGCGTGACAAGGCCGTGACGTCGAACGAGTGGTCGAAGAAGTAGCCCTCCGGATCGCCGAGGTACGCCCCGTCGAGCCAGACATCGGCCTGGTAGAAGACGCCGTCGAGCGTGACCCAGCGGCGTCGACCGGGCTCCGGTGGGGCGATGGTGAACCGCCGGCGGTGGAGGAGCGGACCATCGTGATCGGTGAAGTCCGGGTGGTGACGCCAGTGCCCGGGCACCTGGAGTTCGGGCCACGCCCGGTCATCGGTCTCGAGTCCGATGCCCGATCGACGGAGGTGGTCGCTCGCAGGCGACACCCGCCACGGCCCACTCAGATCCACGGACGGATCGTACCGACCGATACGATCGGGCCGGTGCCGGCACGTCTCGTCGGGCGCCCTCAGTGGTTCGACCGACGGGCCGTCGTCGACAGCGCCCCGATCTTCCTCCCGGCGATCCCGTTCGGATTCGTGGTCGGCGTCGCGATGGCCGAGTCGGCGATGCCGACGTGGATCGCCTGGTCCTCGTCGCCGCTGATCTTCGCCGGCGCAGCACAGTTCGCGGTGCTGACCCTGGCGGGCTCCGCCGGGCTGTGGGCGGTCGTGGTCGCCGGTGTGGTGATCAACACGCGTCACCTGATGTACGGCGCAGCGCTCGCTCCCGCGTTCGGACGGCAGCCCCGGTGGTTCCGATGGCTCGGTCCGTTCGTTCTGATCGACCAGGTGTTCGCGCTGTCCGTCTTCCGGGCCGACCTCCCACCCGAGGAGTTCCGCCGGTACTACACGACCTGTGGTGCGTTCTTCTTCCTCGGTTGGCAGGTCACCACCACGACGGGAATGTTGGTCGGGCCGGTGGTGCCGGCGTCGTGGCAGTTGGGCTTGGCAGCTCCGGTGATGTTCGTGGGCATGGTGCTCGTCGCGATGCGCCGGTGGACGCAGGCGGTCTCCGCCGGGTCGGCCGGTCTCGTGGGGGTCTTCTCCGGTGGACTGCCGGACCGTCTCGGGATCCTGGTGGCCGCTGCGGTCGGGGTCGCCGCCGGCGCAGTCGCCGAGGTGGTGTTCGACGTGGTGGACGACGTGATGGTCGACGAATGAAGGTCTGGCCTGCGCTCGTCGCCGTGGTCGTCGTCGCGGCCATCACGTACTCGATGCGTGCCGGAATGGTCCTCGCCCTCGCCGGCCGGACGGTCCCACCGGCCGTCGAGCGGATGCTTCGTCACGTGGGTCCGGCGGTGCTCACGGCGCTGGCGGTCAACCTCGCCGTCGATCCGGGGACGGGTCGGCCACTGGTCGGAGCCCTGGTCGGGATGTCCGCTGCCGCCGGTGTGGGTCTCTGGCGGCGGAATCTGCTGCTCGCGACGGCGGTCGGGATGTCGGCGGTGTGGCTGGTGGCTCGGATCGGTTGAACGTCACGCACCGTGGCGGGGGACCTTCGTCGCCCGGTCGGTCGCCAGGGTGACGAACTCGTCGGGGGCCATCGCCGGTGCGAACAGGAAACCCTGGCCGATCGTGCATCCCATCGCCGCGAGCAATCGGGCCTGCTCCTCGTGCTCGACGCCCTCGGCGACGACGGACAGGTCGAGTCGCTGGGCCAGTTCGATGATCGTCCGGATGATGTCCTGGTGACGTCGGTCGTCGGGCATCGACCTGACGAAGGCCCGGTCGATCTTGAGTTCGTCCACACGGAGCGTGCGGAGCCGATCGAGGGACGAGTACCCCGTGCCGAAGTCGTCGAGAGAGATCTTCACACCGGTGTCGCGGACCTCGTTCATCGCCCTGACCGCGTCCGGTGAGAGTTGGTCGGCGGCCGTCTCGGTGATCTCGATCGTGAGCAGGTCGGGTGGAATGCCGTAGGTGCGGATCAGTTCGGTGAGGGCGAACGAGAACGAGAGGTCGCGGACGGCGGCGATCGACACGTTGACGGCGATGCGGACGGGTGCTCCGTGGGCTCGCGCCCGTTTCGCCATGCGCACGCCGTGCTCGACGGTGGTCTGGAGGAACTCGGCCGACCGATCCGAGAGCAGGGCGACGTCGAGGAAGACATCCGGTGCGAGCAGGCCGAGTTCGGGATGGCGCCATCGGACGAGGCCTTCGGCGCCGATGAGATGACGGGAGAGCAGATCGAACTGTGGCTGGAAGAACAGCTCGATCTGGCCGGTCTCGAGGGCGTTCGGGAAGGCACTGTTGAGCCTCAACTGCAGCGTGGAGGTCCGCTCGAGGCTCTCGTCGAAGACCCGGTACGGGATCGATGCCCGTTTCGCCGCGTACATGGCGATGTCGGCGTGGCGGAGCAGCGTCGCTCGGTCGGAGCTGGTGCCGGATCCGACCGGGTCGGCGATGACGATGCCGATCGACGCCGAGAGGCTGAGGTTGACGCCGCCGTGCACGATCGGGGTGCGACAGCGCTCGGAGATCGCCGAGGTGAGCTCACGGAGTCGGCCCCCGTCGGACATCCCGGCGGCGAGAATGGCGAACTCGTCTCCTCCCATACGTGAAACGTGGTCGGCCGGTCCGACGAGGTTTCGAATCCGCCGTCCGATGACCGCGAGGATCTGGTCACCGGCCTCGTGTCCGAGTGTGTCGTTGATCTCCTTGAACCGGTCGAGGTCGAACAGCAGGAGGGCGAAGGGTTCGTCGCGTCCGAGGTGTGCCTCGATCTGCTCATCGAGGGCGAGTCGGTTGGGGAGTCCCGTCAGAGGGTCGAGTCGGGCCTGGCGTCGCATCTCGTGGTGCCGTTCCTGGCTCGCGGTCACATCGACGGTGAACCCACGCAACACCGGTCGGCCATGGCGATCACGGGTGACTCGTGACACGTCGCGCAGCCAGACCCACGACCCGTCGGCGTGGCGGAATCGGCCTGTCCGGTCGATCATCGTGTCGAGTGCTGCCGCCTCGATGTCGAGCCAGAACGAGTCGATGTCATCGGGGTGGAGGATCGATCGGTGGTCCAGACCGATCCATTCCTCGGCGGTGTACCCGGTGACTCCTTCGATGTCGCCGTGGACGAAGGCCGCCGTGCCACCGCTCAGCGATGACCGGTGTACGAAGGCACCACCCGTCGAGACGGTGGCGAGGAGATCGTTCTCGGTCTCGTGGACCTCGGCGCGCAGCGCGCGTCCGAAGACGAGGTGGGCCGAGGCGAGACCGGTCTGGGTGGCGGCGACGGCCCACCAGATGTCGATGTCGGCGACGATGCCGGTGACCGCTGGCGCCACGATGGCGAAGACTCCGACGGGCACCGACGTCCGGGGTGGATTCGTGATCGCCTGCCAGGTCGTGATCGCTCCGATCCAGAGCACTCCTGCCGGGTACAGATCGGGGAGCACGGCGATCACGATGCTCGCGATGGCGATGTCGCCGATCGCCATGAACATCGAGACGTCGTGCCGTCGGGCGAACGGGAGGGCGAGGAGTTGGATCGCCGCACCGGTGGCGAGCACGGCGGACGCCAGGTCGGCACCGTCCGGGCCGAGAGCGAGGAGCAGCGCGGCCGAACCCGCCAGAAGGGCGGTTCGGAGCCAGGTCCAGCGCGAACTCGATGCCAACGGGCCACCGTCGGCGACGTCGATCCGCCGGTCGATCGACGGCCTTCCCGGGTCCAACACCTATTCATTGTCGACCTCGCGGATCACTCGGTGCAACCCGGCGGTTCGTTCACCTCGTGTACATCTGCTGTACATCTGATGTTCGCTCGATGGTCGGTCGAGGGCTAGCGTCTGGCCCGCATGACGTCTCGACTGCTCCTGCGATCGAACGCGATGCCGAGGCCACTCCGTGCGGCCCTGGTGGTCGTTCTGATCTACGTCTTCCTGATCGGGGTGTCGTCGCTCGAGGGCGGCATCAAGGTGATGGGTGCCGACACGCAGGAGCGGCTCTTCGCGAATGTGCAGCACCCGCTCGCAGGGTTGTTCATCGGCTTGCTCGGCACCGTCCTCGTGCAGTCGTCGTCGGCGAGCACCTCGGTCATCGTCGGACTCGTGGCGTCCGGGGCGCTCGGGGTCGACGCCGCCGTTCCCATGATCATGGGGGCCAACATCGGGACGACCGTGACGAACACGCTGGTGTCACTCGGGCACGTCCGTCAGTCGGCGGAGTTCCGTCGAGCCCTGGCGGCGGCCACGGTCCACGACTTCTTCAACGTGTTCGCCGTCATCGTCCTGCTCCCGGTGGAACTGGTGACCGGTGCGCTGTCGTCCCTGGCCGAACGGATCAGCGGCGCGCTCGTCGGTTCGTCGGGCTCCGACTGGGAGAGTCCGATCAAAGCGGGAGTCAAGGCGCCGGTCGGGGTCGTCGAGGACGCGCTCGGCGCAGTGTTCGCGAATCCGAACGTCCAGGGCTCGGCGATGGTGGCCGTCGGACTGGTGATCGTCCTCGCAGCGCTGATCATGATCACCAGGAACATGAGGACGCTCGTCGCCGAGCGGGTCGAACGCTCCATGAACGCGATCCTCGGTCGGGGCGGCGGGGTGGTGGCCATGGTCGTCGGGCTCGTCATCACGGTCGCCGTCCAGAGCTCGAGCATCACCACCTCGATCCTGATCCCGATGTCGGCGGCGGGCGTCATCTCGCTCCGAAACGCCTATCCGGTCACCCTCGGCGCCAACGTCGGCACGACGATCACCGCCCTCCTGGCGGCGCTCGCGGCGAGCAGGCCCGAGGCCCTCACGATCGCTCTCGTGCACACGATCTTCAACGTGTCGGGGATCCTCGTGCTCTATGGCATCCCGTTCCTGCGTCCGATCCCGATCAGGGCAGCCGAGACGCTCGCCGACATCGCCGTCCATCGACGGATGGCGGCCGTCGGCTACGTCGTGGTGGCGTTCGTCGTCATCCCGCTCATCGGTGTCGCCGTGTTCCGCTGAGTACCCGACCCCCGAGACAGGAGTCATTCCGATGGTCATGTCCTTCTTCCGCAAGAGCAACGACGATGCCGGTTTGGCGCACGTCGCCCATCGCACCATCTCGATGCTCGGCGACGCGCGCCATTCGTTCGACCTCGCCTCGACGGTGGTGCTCAGCGGTGCCGACCCGGCTGCAGTCGGTGCCGACATCGCCGCCACCGATGCGCGCATCAACGCGGCCGAGCAGCAACTCAGGTCGGAACTCGTCGTGCACGTCGCCGTCCGGGGAGCCGACGACATCGGACTCGTCCTGGCGTACACCCTGCTCCTCAAGAAGATCGAGCGGATCGGCGACCAGGCGAAGAACATCTTCGATCTGGCGGCCGACGGGGTGTCGCTCGCCGGGTCGGACGACATCGACGAGTTCGTCGCTCGTCGCCAGGAGATCTCGCGCATGTACCTCGAGGTGGCCGACCTCTTGGCGTCGCAGGATCCCGTCGCAGCGCGTGACTTCCTGCAGCGTTCTCGGGGGCTCAACGAGTTCTGTGGTGCCAAGGTGCGCGAGTACCTCCATTCGGACCGTCCGGGCTCCTGGGCGGTACCGAGGGCGATCCTCTACCGCTACTGGAAGCGGATCGTCGCCAACCTGGCGGGGATCGTGACGTCGGCGATCGAGCCGGTGCAGCACCTCGACTACCTCGACGACGGTCGCACGGACATCGTCGACGACTGAGGGTTCCGGGGTGCGCACGGACGCGGCGGGCGCGTCCGGCTAGGTTCGGCGCATGACCGAACGTGCACGAACCCTCGGGGAGCTGAAGTCATCGGGGTGGGTGTCCCGGCCGGTCAAGGAAGAGATCCGGGCCAACGCCATCGCCCGGATCACGGCCGGTGAGCGGTTGTTCGACGGGGTCCTCGGCTACGAACACACGGTCATGCCGCAACTCGAGAACGCTCTGCTCGCCGGCCACGACGTGATCTTCCTCGGCGAACGGGGCCAGGCGAAGACGCGGATGATCCGGTCGCTCACCGGTCTCCTCGACGAGTGGATGCCGATCGTCGCCGGCAGCGAGATCAACGATGATCCGTACCAGCCGGTGTCGAAGCACGCTCGCGATCTGCTGGCCGAGATGGGTGACGACGCCCCGATCACGTGGGTTCATCGCGACGATCGATTCGGGGAGAAGCTCGCCACTCCGGACACGTCGATCGCCGATCTGATCGGAGAGGTCGATCCGATCAAGGTCGCCGAGGGGCGGTATCTGTCGGACGAGTTGACGCTGCATTACGGACTCGTGCCCCGTACGAACCGGGGCATCTTCGCGATCAACGAGCTCCCCGATCTCGCCGAGCGGATCCAGGTCGGGCTGTTGAACGTGCTCGAGGAACGCGACGTGCAGATCCGGGGCTACAAGATCCGGCTCCCGCTCGACGTCGTCCTGGTCGCCTCGGCGAACCCCGAGGACTACACCAACCGGGGTCGGATCATCACGCCCTTGAAGGATCGGTTCGGCTCGCAGATCCGCACCCACTATCCGCTCGACGCCGATCTGGAATACGAGATCGTCAAGCAGGAGGCGACCCGGCTGTCGGTCGACGGGGCGGTATCGGTCGAGGTCCCCGATTACCTGGGTGAGGTCGTCGCCACGTTCAGCCAGCTGGCCCGGGCGAGCAGTCACGTCAACCAGCGAAGTGGTGTCAGCGTGCGCCTGTCGGTGGCGAACTACGAGGCGCTCGCCGCCAATGCGCTGCGGCGGGGACTACGAGCGGGTGAGCGGTCGATCGTCGCTCGGGTCGACGACCTCGGTGCACTCGCGGCGAGCTCGATCGGCAAGATCGAGATCGAAGCGCTCGAGGACGGGCGCGAGGGCGTGATCTTCGAGAACCTGATCAAGGGAGCCGTGCTCAGCGTCTTCAAGGATCGAGTCGACCCGTCCTGTACGACGCCGATCGTCGAGTCGTTCGAGGCCGGCGTCGTGGCCCAGACCGGCGAAGATCTGCCGAGTGACGACGTGGCGGCTCTGGTCGACCGGGTCCCGGCCCTGCGGGAGCCCGTCGATGCGTTGGTCGGCGCCGACCGGTCCGTCGCTTCCGTGGCCTCGGCGGTCGAGTTCGTGTTGGAGGGACTCCACCTGAGCAAGCGTCTGAACAAGGACACCGGGGCGACCGGATCGTCGTACCGCGGGCGCGGCTGACCGGGTCAGACGAACGGGTCGCGACTCCAGAGTTCGGTCGTGTCCGGGTCCGCCGTGCGGCGCGGTGCGCCGTCGAGCCTCACCACGTCGACGGTGCCCGGGAACCCCCGCAGTTCGATGTCGCCCCACGGCTCGGCGACGACTCCCTCGGGCAATCGTTCGAGTTGCATCGTCGGCATGAGGATGTCGACGCCTCGTGCGTGGTCGCACAATCGAGCGGCCATGTTCACTGCCGAACCGATGTAGTCGTCGCCCTCGAACAGCAGGGCGTGTCCACTGGCGATCCCCGCTCGGAGCGTCAGCGGTGCACACACGCTGGCGGCCCGTTGGTGGAGGTCGGTGACGAAGGCGATCACCGATGGTTGGTCGACGCCGACGATCATGCATCCGTCACCGAGCCACTTGGCGACTCTGGCGCCGCGCTCGGACGCAACCTCCCGGACGAGGCTGCGGAAGGTGCTGAGGATCCGTCCGGCGGCGTCGTCGCCGAACGCAGCCGTGTAGTTGGTGAACCCCGAGAGGTCGACGAATGCGAAGGTCCGCGGAACACGCACACGGGAAGGATATGCAGCCCGGCGTCGCAGATCCGCCCGATCGGCTCCCCGCCGCGGGGTGGGGTACGGTGCGTTCATGGCGCCCCGATTCACCTACTCGCGATGGGACGGGACGCAGCGGGGCTTCGATCTCGACGCCGATCTGCTGTTCGATCAGTTGACCGACGATCTGCTCTACCACGGCGACGTCGACGCCGCCCTGCGCCGGATGATGCAGAACGGGATGCGTGACGCCGACGGCAATCGGTTCGACGGACTCCGCGACCTCCTCGACCGGCTCCGCGCCGAGCGCCGGGAACGTCTGGAGCGGTCCGATCTCGGCGGGGTGTACGACGAGATCTCGAGGGAGCTCGACGACATCGTCGACGAGGAGCGCCATGCGATCGACGATGCCGTCAGGGCGGCCGAGACGAGTGGGGACGAGCGTCGGGCCGATGCAGCGAGGTCGACGGCCGCCGAGCGGAACCTCCGGCTCGATCTGATGCCGAGCGACCTGGCCGGCAAGGTCCGGGAACTGAGTTCGTACGACTTCGAGTCGTCGGAGGCCCAGCGCCGATTCGAACAGATGCTCGATCGACTGCGTGAACAGATGATGCAGCAGATGGTCGACCAGATGTCCGAGGGGATGCAGAACCTCACGCCGGCCGACATGTCGAGGATGAAGGACATGCTCGCCGATCTCAACGAGATGCTCGACCGGCATCGGCGTGGAGACGACCCGCGCTTCGAGGAGTTCATGGAGCGGCACGGCGATTTCTTCCCGGATCGTCCCGAGACGATCGAGGAGCTGCTCGAGAGCATCGCCCGGCGCATGGCTGCGATGCAGGCGATGCTCAACTCGATGACCCCCGAGCAGCGGTCCCAGTTGCAGCAGTTGTCCGAGCAGTTGATGGAGGACATGGACCTCAACTGGCAGATGCAGCAGTTGGGCACGAATCTGCAGCAGATGTTCCCGGACATGAACTGGGGACGTTCGTACGACTTCGAGGGGCAGGATCCGATGGGGTTCGCCGAGGCCATGCAGGCGATGGCGGACCTCGGTGATCTGGACCAACTCGAGCACCTCCTGCAGAACGCCACGGCGCCGGGGGCGTTGGCGGAGGCCGACATGGACCGCGTTCGGGATCTGCTCGGCGACGATGCCGCCCGTTCACTCGAGCGGTTGGCGGAACTCACCCGAATGCTCGAGGAAGCCGGACTCGTCGAGCAGAAGGACGGGCGCCTCGAGTTGACGCCGAGGGGACTCAGGTCCATCGGATCGAACGCGTTGCGCGACCTGTTCTCCGAGTTGACGAAGGAACACGTGGGCCGACACCAGGTCCATCAGTTCGGTCAGGGCCACGAGCGGACGTACCAGACCAAGCCGTACGAGTACGGGGACCCGTTCCAACTCGACCTCCACCGCACGATCCGCAACGCACTCGCGAGGGTCGGCAGCGGAACGCCGGTCGCCTTGCAGCCGGATGACTTCGAGATCGAACGGACCGAGCACCTGACGCGGGCGAGCACCGTGTTGATGCTCGACCTGTCGATGTCGATGCCGATGCGCGACAACTTCCTGCCGGCCAAGAAGGTGGCCATGGCGCTCCACCACCTGATCTCGACCCAGTTCCCTCGCGACTTCATCGGCCTCGTGGGGTTCAGCGAGACGGCCCGGGTGATCACGGCGGCCCAACTGCCCGAAGTGTCATGGGACTTCGTCTACGGCACGAACATGCACCACGGCTTCACGCTGGCCAGGCAGATGCTCGCCCGGCGCTCCGGAACGAAGCAGATCATCATGATCACCGATGGCGAACCGACGGCACACATCACGCCCGGCGGTGACGTCTACTTCAACTATCCACCCGTTCGCGAGACCGTCGAGGCGACCCTTCGTGAGGTCGTGCGGTGCACGCGGGACGGGATCCGGATCAACACGTTCGTGCTCGATGCCACCTCGGCGCTCGAGGCGTTCATCGAGCAGATGACCCGACTCAACGGCGGCCGGGCGTTCTACACCACGAACGAGTCGCTCGGTGATTACGTCCTGGTGGACTTCCTCGAGCGCCGCCGGAGGGCGACGCATCGCCGGGCGGTGTGATCGCGCGACGCGCCTGCTCATCGGCGTCGCGAAATACCCGCTTGCAGTTCGGCGGTATGGTATGCGAGAATCACATCGACGTAACTACGACGTCGTCAGGGTCTCGCGACCGATCAAACTCCGGGTACACAGGGCGACCAGGCAGGGGGGCCCACACCATGAACCACGACATCGACCAAACCGTCGCCGGACGGGAGCTCCGGGAGGACTGGCAGGACGACGCCAACTGTCTCGGCGTCGATCCCGATCTGTTCTTCCCCGAGCGTGGCGCATCGACCAGGGAGGCCAAGGAGGTCTGCCGAGGCTGCATCGTCCGTGACGATTGCCTCGAGTTCGCGCTGCAGAACGGCGAGAAGTTCGGGATCTGGGGCGGTTTGTCCGAGCGCGAGCGACGTCGCATCCGCCGGCAGCGGGCTCAATCGGCCCGAAGCATCATCGGCGCCTGAGTCGCGCCCACCCCTGGGCCGGCGCGCGGTACACTCCACGCATGGGAAGTTTGGGATCGGGCGAACTCATCATCGTCCTCATCATCGTCCTTCTGGTGTTCGGCGGCTCGCAGCTGCCCAAGCTCGCCAAGAATCTCGGCAAGGCCCAGAAGGAGTTCAAGGACGGACTCGCGGACGGCATGAAAGACGATTCGGCGGCCAAGCCCGCCGATGAGTCCGTCGTCAAGGACTGAGCGCCCGCCCGACGGGTCGTGACGAACGGTCCGTCGGGCCGTCTCGACGTCAGCTTTCCGAGGACGCTCCCGAGCGACGCCGCTTGAGGATGCGCCGTCGCTCGCGTTCGCTGCATCCGCCCCACACGCCGTGTTCGATCCGGTGTTCCAGCGCGTGTTCGAGACACTGCTCGACGACCGGACAGGTGGCGCAGATCTTGCGAGCCTTGTCGACCCCGACGCCGTCGCTCGGGAAGAACACGGCCGGGGGGAACATCCGGCAGCGTCCCTGGCCCATCCAAGCCGTGGGGGAGTCCGGGTCGGGGAGTGGACTCGTGTTCATGTCGTTCCTCCTGGTGGGCGGTGCTGGGGTTCTCGCCGATCGGGCGTCGGCATCGTGTCGCCGGGCGCCGGTGCGGTCCTACCCATCTGGACGTCGGGTCAAGCCTGCCGGTTCCCGGTACGTCGTCGAGCGTAACGCAACTGTAACGAAATGTCCATCTCTTCATGAGACGTCCATCCGGGCGTGGCCGGATCGTCACCTCTTCGTCATCTGGTGCGAGCACCGTCCCGCCGGGCCCGGCCCGGTAGCCTCATGGAGATGTCCAATGTCGATCACGCACCAGCACCACCCCGAGCACACGCCCGTGTCGTGTACCTCGGCTCGGTCTCGCCACATTGGGAGATCTACGGGGACTGGGGCGAGCGCCAGGTACTCGACGAGTTCCGGGCCCGTGCCCTCGCCCGGCTGGTCCTGCTGCCTCGTGACGATCCACAGTTCCGGCGCAACAAGGAGCGGATCAACCGTGATGCCGAGCGCGAGCTCATCTCGCTCGAATGGGATCTCGGGCTCCCCGAAGATCGCTGAGTTCGGGCACCGGGGGGTGACGTGAGCGCCGATCCGGTCCATCGACACGTCAACCGTGAAACGAGTTGGCTCGACTTCAACGACCGGGTGCTCGATCTGGCGACGGAACCCGGCATTCCGCTGCTCGAGAGGGTCAAGTTCTGTGCGATCTTCTCGAGCAACCTCGACGAGTTCTTCCAGGTACGCGTTGCCGCCCTCCACGACCAGGTCGCTGCGGGGATCGACGAGCCGACCGTCGACGGTCGAACCCCGCTGGCCCAACTGGCGGAGATCACGGAGCGGATTCCGCAGATGGTGGCACGCCAGGAGCGGATCTTCGACGAGCAACTCCTGCCGGCGCTGCGGGAGGAGGGCATCGCCATCATCGGATGGGACGAGCTGACATCGGCAGAGCGGGGACGGCTCGGCGAATATTTCGACGACCGGATCTATCCCGTGCTGACTCCGCTCGCCGTCGACCCGGTCCACCCGTTCCCGTACATCTCGAGCCTGGCGATGTCGATCGCCGCTCACGTCGCCGACCCCGAGACGGGGGAGCGTCGCTTCGTGCGGCTCAAGGTGCCGACCGTGTTCCCTCGATTGATCGAGGTCGCGCCCGGCCGGTTCGTGCCCTCGGGGCAAGTCGTCGCCGCCTACCTCCATCGCCTGTTCGTCGGCATGGTCGTCGAGGAATGGGCGATGTTCCGCGTCACTCGCAACGCCGACCTCACGCTCGAAGAAGAAGGCGCCGACGACCTCCTCGAAGCCGTCGAACTCGAACTGCGGCGTCGGCGATTCAACCGGGCGGTCCGGCTCCAGGTCGCCGACAACATCGGTGACGAGATGCTCGAGGTGCTGGTACGAGAGTTGCAGGTCGACCCACGTAACGTGACCCGGCACCGGACGCTGCTCGACCTGACGAACCTGATGGCCCTCCAGTCGATCGAGCGACCGGACCTGAAAGATCGTGCCTGGCCACCGTTGACGGCGGGGCGTCTGTTCGTCGCCGAGGAGAAGGATCGATCGATGTTCTCGGTCATGCGCGATCGGGCGATCCTGGTCCATCACCCGTACGAGAGCTTCCAGTCGAGCGTCGAGGTGTTCGTCGAGCAGGCTGCGTCCGATCCGCGGGTCCAGACGATCAAGATGACGCTCTACCGCGCCGGTGGAGACAGCCCGATCGTCCGCAGTCTGATCAAGGCGGCCGAACTCGGCAAACAGGTCGCCGTCCTGGTCGAGTTGAAGGCCCGGTTCGACGAACAGAACAACGTCCAGTGGGCCCGCCAACTCGAGCGCGCCGGCGTCCACGTCGTGTACGGGATGCTCGGACTGAAGACCCACTCCAAGGTGCTCCTCGTCGTTCGGGACGACGGTGACCAACTGCGGCGCTACTGCCACATCGGCACCGGGAACTACAACTCACGGACCGCCCGGCTGTACGAAGACATCGGGTTGTTCACCTGCGATCCGGGAATCGGCGCCGACGTCACGCAACTGTTCAACCACCTGACCGGGTTCAGCCGCAGCGACGAGTACCGGTCGTTGCTCGTCGCCCCTCGCGATCTCAAGCGGCAGTTGCTCGACCTGATCGAGCACGAGGCCTCGTTCGGTGCCGAAGGATCGATCACGTTGAAGTGCAACTCGATCGCGGACCCCCTCGTGGTCGAAGCGCTCTATGCGGCGAGCGCCGCCGGCGTCGCCATCGACTGCGTGATCCGGGGCATCTGCACGATGCGTGCCCGGGTGCCGGGGCTCAGCGACAACATTTCCGTGCGCAGCATCCTCGGCCGCTACCTCGAACACAGCCGCATCTACCGGTTCGGCCACGGTGGTCACGACGATCGGCCCATGCACCTCATCGGTTCGGCCGATCTCATGCCGCGGAACCTCGACCGGCGAGTCGAGGTGTTGGTGCCGATCGAGCACCCGAAGCACCGTGAATGGCTCGACCAGGTCCTGGCCTTCGATCTCGCCGACGACGTCGTGCGCTGGGAGCTGCAACCGGATGACACGTGGCGTCGCGAGGGTCCGCTCGACCGCTTCGAGCCCGATGCCCAGGAACTGATGTACCGCTGGACGACCGAGCGCCAGCACCAGGTCCGGCATCGACCGCAGCCGATCGTTGACACTCCGTTGAACTCCAGGTGAACAACCCCAGGTCGGGGGCCCGTGCCCGCGGGCGAGAGTTCAACCATCGTTCAGGCGAACACCCCCGAGCAGTTCACGCAGGCTCCGTACCGTCCACGACGAGGAAACCCCTCCTCGTGTCCGTGAACGAATCCTGAATGGAGCACATCAGCGTGAAGACTTCCACCAAGCGTTTCGCTGCAGCTGCGATCACCGCCTCCCTGGTGCTCGCCGCCTGCGGTGGCGATGACGAGCCGGCCGCCGACGAGCCAGCCGCCGACGAGCCCGCCGCCGACGAGCCCGCCGCCGAAGAGCCCGCCGCCGAAGAGCCCGCCGCCGAAGAGCCGGCCGGCGACGATCTGTCGGCGCTGTCCGGCAGCGTGTTCGTGTCGGGGTCGTCGACCGTCGAGCCGATCTCGATCGCCGTCGGCGACGCCTTCGCAGATCTCGCTCCGAACGTGGCGATCACCGTCGAAGGCCCCGGAACCGGTGACGGGTTCGCCAAGTTCTGCGCCGGTGAGACCGACATCTCGGACGCCTCCCGCCCCATCAAGGGCTCCGAAGCGGAGACCTGCGCCGCCAACGGAATCGAGTTCATCGAGCTGAAGGTCGCCGTCGACGGTCTCTCGGTGATCACCTCGGCGCAGAACACCGCCATCGAGTGCCTGTCGTTCGTCGACCTCTACGCCCTGCTCGGCCCGGACGCCGTGGGCATCGACAACTGGGCCGATGCATCGGCGCTCGCCGACGGCTACGCCGCCACGGTGACGGACCTCGGTGCCGTGTCCACCCCGTACCCGGACGCTCCGCTGACCGTCACCGCCCCCGGTGAGGAGTCCGGCACGTTCGACAGCTTCGTCGAGATCGTGATCGAAGAAGTCGGTGACGCCCTCGAAGCCGAGGACCCGAACGTGCGTGTCGACTACACCGCGAGCCCCAACGACAACGTGATCATCGAGGGCATCTCGGCGAACGCGACGTCGCTCGGCTGGGTCGGCTTCGCCTTCGTCGAGGAGAACCTCGACGTCGTCAAGCCGCTGGCGGTGGACGGCGGGGCGGGCTGTGTCGTTCCGACGCCCGAGACCATCGCGAGCGGTGAGTTCCCGATCGCACGCGACCTGTTCATCTACGTGAACGCTGCCAAGGCCGCCGAGAACCCGGCGCTCGCTGCGTACGTCGACTTCTACGTCAACGAAGGCATCACCACGCTCGTCGGCACCGGCGAGGGTCAGGTCAAGTACGTCCCGCTCGCCGCTGATGCGGTGACCGAGGCGCAGACCGTGTGGGCGAACCGCGAGGTCGGAACCCGCGAGGGCTGATCTCCATACATCGTCGGTCGGCCACCGGCGCCAATGGCGCCGGC
>JBMUCX010000050.1:0-19214 GCA_049458915.1 Ilumatobacteraceae bacterium | reverse complement strand
CCCCACCTCGACGGAGCCGGGCGGACGGAGATCTCGACCGGGATCCCGTTCTACGATCACATGCTCGATCAACTCGGCCGCCACGGCGGCTTCGACCTCGACGTTCGCGCCGAGGGCGATCTCCACATCGACACCCACCACACCGTCGAGGACGTGGCGATCACGCTGGGCGAAGCATTCCGCGACGCCCTCGGTGACAAGGCGGGGGTGCGACGCTTCGCGAGCGGCCGGTATCCCCTCGACGAGGCGCTCGTCGACATCGCGCTCGACCTGTCCGGACGTGCACACGTCGAGTGGCTCGTACCGATGCCCGAGGCACTGCCGCTCGGGACCCCGGCCTTCGACCCGCAACTCGCCGAGCACGCCGTGTCCTCGTTCGCTCAGGCCGCTGCGATCACCCTGCACGTCGAGCTGGTGCGTGGGCGCAACGTCCATCACATCATCGAAGCGACGTTCAAGGGTCTCGCCCGGTCACTGCGCGACGCCGTGCGGATCGACGGGCCCGGCGGTGTGCCGTCCACCAAGGGCGTGCTGTGACCGGACCGCTGGTGGCGGTCCTCGACTACGGGATCGGGAACCTCCATTCGGCCCAGAAGGCACTCGTGAAGATGGGCGCGGACGCCCGGCTCACCACGGATCCCGGCCTGGTCGCCGACGCCGCCGGTGTCGTCCTGCCGGGAGTCGGCGCCTTCGGGGCGTGCATGTCGGCGCTGAGGGCGACCGGCCTCGAGTCGGCGGTTCACGATGCCGTCGGGTCGGGACGCCCGTTCTTCGGCATCTGTGTCGGGATGCAGATGTTGTTCGACCGGTCGGAGGAGGACCCTTCGGCGTCCGGGCTCGGGGTGATCGCCGGCGCCGTCCGGTGGATCCCGGTGGGCGTCAAGCGTCCACAGATGCAGTGGAACCGGCTCGACTGGTGCGAGGTCGACGAACCGATGTTCGCGTCGTTGCCCGGAAGTCCATGGGTCTACTTCGTGCACTCCTTGCACGGGGTCCCCGACGACCCGTCGGTCACGGTCGCCACGTGCGAGTACGGCGGGACGGTCAACGCGGCGTTCCGGTCCGGCTCGGTGTTCGCCACGCAGTTCCATCCCGAGAAGTCGGGACCGGTCGGGCTGGCCGTTCTCGGCAACTTCGTCGGCGTGTGCGCCGCGGCGGTGGCGGGATGACCGATCGACCAGAGCTGTTCCCGGCGATCGACCTCCGGGAGGGTCGGGTCGTCCGGCTGGCCAAGGGCGACTACGACGCCGAGACGGTGTACGGCGACGATCCGGTTGCCGTCGCACGATCGTTCGTCGACGGCGGTGCGCCGTGGGTGCACGTCGTCGACCTCGATGCAGCCCGGTCCGGCGATCCGGTGAATCGTCCCGTCGTCGCTCGGATCGCTGCCGAGTTGGCCGGTCGAGCCGGGTTGCAGACCGGGGGAGGGGTGCGACGACTCGACGACGTCCGTGTCCTCGCCGATGCCGGTGTCACCCGAGTCGTGATGGGGTCTGCAGCGATCGCCGATCCGACGCTGGTCGAGGCCGCGTCGGCGCTGCTCCCGGTCGCCGTCGGCCTCGATCACCGCGACGGGGAGCTCGCCGTCCACGGATGGACCGAGCGGTCGGGGGTCACCGTCGCCGAGGCTCTCCATCGATTCCCGACCGCAGCAGCCTTCGTGATCACCGACATCGCCCGTGACGGCATGCTGACGGGCCCCGATGTGGACGGACTGCGTGCAGCGATCGCCGCCACGTCGGTTCCGGTCGTCGCCAGCGGGGGTGTGTCGAGCCTCGACGATCTCCGGGCGCTGGCCGAGGTCGGTGGGTTGGCGGGGGTCATCACGGGGCGGGCGGTGTACGAGGGCCGATTCACCGTTCCGGCGGCGATCGCGGCGCTGGGTCGAGATCCGGACGCGGCGGATACGTAGGATCGAGGGTCCTGTGATGGACGAGGTGACAGATCGATGAACGTCGTGCGGGTGATCCCGTGCCTCGACGTGACCGGTGGCCGAGTGGTCAAGGGCACGAACTTCGTCGATCTCCGTGACGCCGGCGATCCGGTCGAGTTGGCGGCGCGTTACGACGCCGAGGGTGCCGATGAACTGGTGTTCCTCGACATCACGGCGTCGTCCGACGAGCGCGACACGACCGTCGACATGGTGTTCCGGGTCGCCGAGCAGGTGTTCATCCCGTTCACCGTCGGCGGCGGTATCCGGTCCCTCGCCGATGCTCGGCGGATGCTTCGTGCCGGTGCCGACAAGGTGAGCGTGAACACCGCTGCAGTGCAGCGCCCCGAGTTGATCGCCGAGATCGCCGCCGAGTTCGGCTCCCAGTGCGTCGTCTGTGCCATCGATGCGAAGCGGTCGGCGGCGATCGGCGGCAGCGGCTTCGAGGTGTACTTGCACGGAGGCCGCACATCGACCGGTGTCGACGCCGTCGACTGGGCTCGACGAGCGGTCGAGCTCGGGGCTGGTGAGATCCTCCTGACGTCGATGGATCGCGACGGGACCCGAGCGGGGTTCGACCACGAGTTGACGCGAGCGGTGACCGACGCCGTGACCGTGCCGGTGATCGCCAGCGGTGGTGTGGGGTCGCTCGGACACCTCGTCGACGGGGCGGTCCTCGGGGGTGCAGACGCCGTCCTCGCCGCATCGATCTTCCACTTCGGTGAGCACACCATCGCCGAGGCGAAGCGCGAACTCGCATCGGCCGGACTCCACGTGAGGCCTCCGGCATGAACGCCGACGAGGTGCTCGGCCTCCTCCGACCCCTCGTCCTCGTCATCGACCAGGTCGGACGGGTGCGGGCGGTCCACGGTGGCTACGGAGGCTTTCTCGGGCACGACCCGGCGACGTTCGTCGACGTGAGTGTGTTCGACTTCGTCGCCCCGTCGTCGGTGGGGGAGATCGCCACGTACTTCGCCGAGAGTGCGGACGAGTCGCCGGACACGGTGTCGTTGCCGCTTCCGTTCCGCCTCGAGTTGCTGGCCGCCGATGGCGAGCCGCATCCGGTCGACGTCATCCCGACCGCTCGAGCGCTCGCCGGTGGCCAGTGGGGTTGGATCGTCACGCTGGTGCCGACCTCACTCGGCGGGTCGGCCGGTCGCTCGCTCGACGCCGAGGTCTCCGGGCAACCGCGCCCGGTCGTTCGTCGCCTGCTCGCCGAGGAGGTCACGGTCGACAACGCCCATTACTCGACCCGCGGGTTCCTGATCGACCAACTCGACGGTGACGAGGTGGTGGTGTCGGGCCGCGCCGAGTCCGAGTCGGTGTTCGGCGATGCACTCGCCGATGCGATCTCCGACGGTTGGGCGCCGTGGACCGGCCTCCCCCACGGAGCGACCGCGACGCTCGCCGTCGATGCCCTGCCGATCACCGTCGCTCGATTGGTGGAGCAGCGACGGTGGCGTCGGGTCTGGGTGACCTCGGTCGGTGTCGATGGACGCACGACCGCTGCCTTCATCGTGTTCAGCCGGGTTCCGGACTCGTACCCGCTCGGAGAGGTCAAGAGCAACGCCCGTGCACGGATGAAGCGACTCGCCGACTACACGGCCGTGATCCTCGGGCGATGGCAGGAGCAGGATCGGCTGGTTCGGGCGGCGACGTCCGACGCGTTGACCGGCCTGGCCAATCGCCGCGGGCTCGCCGATGCACTGGCAGCGGCCGGGTCCGATCACGTGGCGGTGCTGTACATCGACCTCGACGACTTCAAGTCGGTCAACGATCGCTTCGGTCACCTCGCCGGCGACCAGGTGCTCGTCGAGACGGCGCGCCGGATCTCGGAGCTGTGCCGACCCGTCGACGTCGTCGCACGGTTCGGCGGTGACGAGTTCGTGGTCCTCCTGCGCGACGCGGCAGCCGAGCAGGCAGCTCAGATCGGTGAGCGGATCATGAGCCGCCTCCATGATCCGATCGACCTCGCCGACGGGCCGCTGCGCATCACGGCGAGTGTCGGACTGGCCCCTGGGGTGTCGGGCGCCGATCTGATCGACCTCGCCGACCAGGCCATGCTGGCGGCAAAGCGAGGCGGACGGGCCAGATTGATCGCCGCCCCACCGTCGCCGTAGGGTCCGATCCCATGCCGATCCCCCACGACAAGATGCAGTACCGGCGCCTCGGCGCCACCGGTGTCAAGGTGAGCGTCCTCAGCTTCGGGAGCTGGGTCACCTTCGACAACCAACTCGACACCGACCTGGCGCTCGAATGCATGCAGGCGGCCCACGATGCCGGCTGCAACTTCTTCGACAACGCCGAGTCCTATGCCGCCGGTCGGAGCGAGGAGATCATGGGGCGGGCGCTTCGCGAACTCGGGTGGCCGCGGTGGTCGTACCTCGTGACCACCAAGCTGTTCTGGGGGATCCACGGCGACGACCCCAACATGCGCAACACCCTCAACCGCAAGTACCTGTCGCAGGCGATCGACGCATCGCTCGATCGCTTCGGGCTCGACTTCGTCGACGTGGTCTATTGCCATCGCGCCGACCCCGACACGCCCCTCGAGGAAACGGTGTGGGCGATGAGCGACATGGTGTCGCAGGGCAAAGCGCTCTACTGGGGGACCAGCGAGTGGTCCGCCGACGAGATCCGGTCGGCGATGGCGATCGCCGACCGGCACCATCTGCACAAGCCGGTCACCGAACAGTCGCAGTACAACCTCCTCGAGCGTCGAAAGGTCGAATCCGAATACGCCCGGTTGTTCTCCGAGACGGGGTACGGCAACACCATCTGGAGTCCACTGGCCTCGGGACTCCTCACCGGAAAGTACCGCGACGGTATCCCCGCCGAGTCTCGGGCGACGCTCGCCAACTATTCCTGGTTGGCCGAGAAGATGACGGACCGGGTGGCCCTCGAGCGGATCGAGCGGCTCCGGCCGATCGCAGATCGACTCGGCTGCTCGATGGCGCAGTTGGCGCTGGCGTGGTGCACCCGCCACCCGATGGTCTCGACCGTCATCACCGGGGCGAGTCGCCCGTCCCAGGTCGTCGAGAACTTCGAGGCGCTCGACGTGATGGCGCTCCTGACCGACGACACCGTCGCCGAGATCGAGTCGGCGATCGGCTGAATCGTCATCGGTCGTCGCGAGCCAGCCGTGTGAGCAGCCCGGCGGTCACCGTGTCGGCCGCGATGCCCGTGTGGCCGGCGAGGAAGTGGTCGGCCGACTCGATGACGGTGAGTTCGAGGTCGGGCCATCCGGCGCTGAGTCGTCGAAAGGCGTCGGGAGCGCAGAACTGGTCGTGAGCCGGGCAGACCGCGACGACCGGCACGGAGGGAACGACCTGGGCGCCATGGCCGAGAGGCGGAGCGATGGCACCGACGGCGACGATTCGTGGATCAGGTGTCGACAGGGCGACGATCGCCCCGAACGAGTAGCCGATGACGATCCGTGGCACGCCGTCGAGCATCGAGTGTTCGTCGAGCACGTCGAGCGCAGCGATCACATCGAGTCGTTCGGTGATGCCGCCGCCGAACTCGCTGCGGAAGTCGAATCGGAGTGCGACGCACCCGGCGGTGGTGAGCGCGTCGAACACGGCGGTGACCACCCGGTCGAATCGAGTGCCGCCGAACTGCGGATGCGGGTGGCAGACGACGGCCGCCGCCACGGGTGTGGCACCCGGCTCGGGCAGACGGAGATCTCCGACGAGCGACAGCCCGTCGCTCGTGGTCAACTGCACGCCCTCCATCCGGCGACGGTACCCTCCTCGGCGTGGCCGGCCCGGACCAGAAGCTCCCGATCCAGATGCTCAACGATCGGCTCCTGGTCAAGCTGCGTCGCGAGGACGGTGAGCGGACGACCACCGGCGGCATCCTGATCCCAGCGACCGCACAGATGGCCAAACGGCTGGTCTGGGCCGAGGTCGTCGCGCTCGGTCAGAACGTCCGGTCGGCCGAGGTCGGCGACCGGGTGCTGTTCAGTCCGGACGATCGATACGAGGTCGAGGTCCAGGGCGAGGATTACATCATGTTGCGCGAGCGCGATCTCCACGCGGTCGCCGCTCGCCGGATCGAGACCAGCACCGGTCTGTACCTCTGACGAGTTCGAGCCGACCTCGTAGACTCGCCCAGATGCCCGCCGGAGTCCGCATCGACGCCACGCCCGAGCAACTCGGCATGGTCAGGTTCAACGACCAGGGTCTCGTCACTGCGATCGCCCAGGACGTCGAAACCCGCGAAGTGCTGATGCTCGCCTGGATGAACGCCGAGTCGCTCAGGATGACGCTCGACGAGGGTCGTATGGTCTACTGGTCACGGAGTCGCCAGGAGCTGTGGCGAAAGGGCGACACGAGCGGCGACCGCCAGTTCGTCCGAGCGGCGTTTTTCGACTGTGACGGCGATGCGTTGCTGTTCCTCGTCGAGCAAGAGGGCGCCGGGGCGTGCCACACCGGCGAGCGGTCGTGCTTCTTCCGGGCGTTCGGCGGGTGAACGTCCAGCCGTCCCGCGAGGAGTTCCGGGCATTGGCGTCCGGGCACGCCGTCGTACCGGTCTGGACGGAGATCCTCGGCGACCTCGAGACGCCCGTGGCGGCATTCGTCAAACTCGTCGGTGACGAGCCCGGGTTCCTCCTCGAGTCGGTCGAACACGGCGAGCGGTGGAGCCGGTTCTCGTTCGTCGGCCGCGACCCGACGGCCACCTTGGTGTCGCGGAACGGCCGGCTCTCGATCGACGGTGATCTCCCGCCGGACGTGCCGACCGACCGCGGCATCCTCGCGGCGATCGAAGCGCTCCAGCACACGTGGTCCAGCCCGGTGTTCGCCGACCTACCGCCCCTGTACGGCGGCATCATGGGATTCCTCGGCTACGACGTGATCCGGGAGGTGGAGGACCTTCCCGACGTCCCCGTCGACGACCACGGACTGCCCGACGCGGTGATGAGTGTCATCGGGTCGCTGGCGGCGTTCGATCACTGGCGTCAGCGGATCTACCTCATCGAGAGTGTGATGGTGGCGGGCGCGACCGACGCCGAACTCGACCGGGCCTACGACGCGGCGTGCGATCGTGTCGCCGCGAGCGTGGCCCGGCTCGCGACCCCTTTGCCGTACGTGCCCGTCGAGCCCCCGAGTCGATCCGACCAACTGCCGACGCTGCGCTCGTCGATGCCGGACGGGCTCTACCAGCGCGCGGTCGAGGTCGCCAAGGAATACATCCTCGACGGCGACATCTTCCAGGTCGTGCTCGCCCAGCGGTTCGACATCGACCTCGAGGCCGATCCGTTCGACGTCTACCGGGTGCTGCGTCAGGTCAATCCGAGTCCGTACATGTACTTCCTCCGGCATCCCGAGATCACGATCGTCGGGTCGTCCCCCGAGCCCATGGTGCAGCTCCGGGACCGCCGCATCGTCAGTCGCCCGATCGCCGGCACGCGCAAGCGCGGTGTCGACGACGACCACGACCGCCGTCTCGCGGCCGAACTGCTCGAGCACCCGAAGGAGCGGGCCGAGCACGTGATGTTGGTCGACCTGGCCCGGAACGACGTGGGTCGCGTGGCGAAGTTCGGCACCGTCCATCCCGATGAGCTGATGACGCTCGAGCGGTACAGCCACGTCATGCACCTGACCTCGCAGGTGTCCGGCGAGCTCCGTGACGATCTCGGTCCGATCGACGTGCTGAGGGCGACGCTGCCGGCGGGCACCGTCAGCGGAGCGCCGAAGGTCAGGGCGATGGAGATCATCGACGAGCTGGAGCCCGTGAAGCGCGGGCCGTACGCCGGTGTCGTCGGGTACCTCGACTGGTCCGGCAACCTCGACACGGCGATCGCCATCCGGACGATGTTCTGTCGGCCCGACGGCCGCACGGCGAGCCTGCAGGCCGGGGCGGGCATCGTGGCCGATTCGGTGCCCGAGGACGAGGACCTCGAATGTCACAACAAGGCCGCAGCGCTCCTCGCCGCCATTCCCGCCGCTCGGCGGATGACGGCCGCGCGACGCGATGCGGGCACGCCGGCGTGAGCGCAGGAGTTCCACGGTGATTCGGATGAGGGAGCGATCATGACGGCATCGGAACCGGACCGGCTCGCCGAGGTGCTCGGCCGACGTGACGTCGTGGTCGTCGCCGGGTCCGATGCCGAGCGATTCCTCCATTCCCAGGTGTCGCAGCGCATCGAGGCGATGGAGGTCGGGGCGGCGCGGTGGACGTTCGTGCTCGACCCGACGGGCAAGATCGAGGGGCTCTGCCGCGTGCGGCGGACGGCCGAGGAGCGGTTCGAACTCGACACCGATGTCGGCTGGGGCCAGCGACTGCTCGATCGCCTGGGCAGGTTCAAGATCCGCGTCGCTGCCGAACTCGAACTGGTGGAGAGCGACTCCCGGACGTCCGACCCGATCGACGAGGCGTTACGAATCGAGATCGGATGGCCTCGACTCGGAGTGGAGATCGTGCCGGGGGAGACGATCCCCGCCGGAACGGGCCTCGTGCCGATCACCGTCGATTTCACCAAGGGCTGCTATCCGGGTCAGGAGCTCGTCGAGCGAATGGACAGCCGGGGATCCTCGGCGCCGCGCACGCTCCGCCGACTCGACGTCGAACCCGGTACGCCCGCAGGATCGCCGGTCATGGACGGTGACGAGGAGGTCGGGGTCATCACCACGGTCGCCGGCGGGAGGGCACTCGCCTGGATCAAGCGATCCAGTTCGGTCGGCGAACCCGTCGGTTCGTGACGGCAGGGTTCGCCTGTGTCACCATGGACCATGGCCACAGAGCGTTCAGGCGACCCGACATCCGTCGACTTCCACTTCGACGTGCTGTGCCCCTACGCCTACCAGACCTCGCGCTGGATCCGCTCCGTCCGCGATGAACTCGGCATCGAGATCTCCTGGCGCTTCTTCAGCCTCGAAGAGGTCAACCGGGCCGAGGGCAAGAAGCATCCGTGGGAACGTGAGTGGAGCTACGGATGGTCGCTGCTCAGGATCGCCGCACTGCTGCGCCGGACGAGCATGGACGACGTCGACCGGTTCTACGAAGCCGCCGGGTCCATGCTCCATGCCGAGGGTCGCAAGCCGCATCGTCCTGACGTGGCTCGGGACCTCCTGGCTCGTCTCGACCTCGATCCGGCACTCGTCGACGAAGCCATCGCCGACCCGACGACCCACGACGACGTCCGGGTGGACCACGACCGTGTCGTCGCGGCAGGTGGCTACGGCGTGCCGACGCTGTTCTTCGGTGACCACTGTCTGTTCGGGCCGGTGCTCGTCGATCCTCCGACCGGGGATGCAGCGGTGCGACTCTGGAGAGCGGTGACCGCCTGGGTCGAGTTCCCCGATCTGTTCGAACTGCAGCAGCCCAAGACCGGTGACGCCGAGCGGAGGATCGTCGAGGCGTTCCGTCCGTACCTCGATGCACGTGACTGGGTGAGCGTGAACCGCGGCATGGAAGTCGGCTTCACGGACGACGGGTTCGAGGTGGTCGGACGATTCGGCGAGTGACCAGCCGACGTGATCGGCGACGATTCGATGATTCGAACGGAACAGGAGTGAGGAACATGGGAACCACGGCGATCGACAACTTGCGGGCCTGTTACTCGTCGCTCGACGGCCTGCTCGACGGACTCGATGGCGCTGGCTGGGCCACGCAATCGCTCTGCCCGGCATGGACGGTGCGCGGTGTCGTCGAGCACCTCGGTGGGATCGAGCACATGTTGGCCGGTCGGTCGACCGACTCGTTCGCCGAGGCGCTGCCGTTCGGTGAGGCCGGTGCGTGGGTCGCGGGGACCGCCGACCTCGACGATGCGTCGTTCCTCGCCCGCTACCGGGCGACGATCACACAGCGCCTGGCCGACTTCGACGCAATGCCGTCCGGCGATCTCGACGTGCCGTGCGCGACACCGGTCGGACCGGGCACCTACGGACGGTTCATGGAGATCCGGGTGTTCGACTTCTGGGTCCACGAGCAGGACGTCAGGGTGCCACTCGGCCGCCCCGGTCACGAGGGCGGACCGGCGGCAGAGATGGCGATCGACGAGGTCCACCGCTCCTTGCCGTACATCGTCGGCAAGAAGATCGGGCTGCCCGACGGCATGTCGGTCACGTTCGAGCTGCACGGGCCGGTCGAGCGCACGATGCACGTCGTGGTCGACGGACGGGCTCGACTCGCCGACGAAGCGCCAGCGGCGGACGTCACGGTCCGGGCCGATTCGACCACCTTCGTCCTGCTCGCCTGCGGACGGATCGATCCGCAAGGAGCCATCGATGCCGGTCGGATCGCGTGGTCCGGCTCCGACGACTGGGGCGACCGGTCCGCTCGGAACCTCGCGTTCACGATGTGACCGTCGAGCGGTCGACCCTCAGGTGATCGTCCTGAGTCGGAGTTCCTCGAACTCCGCCGAAGGGCGAAGGGCGTCGAATTCCGGTGCACGGTCGAGCACCCGGGTGACGAGACTCAGGCTGCCCGGCCGCTCCCGCCCGGCTGCGACGATCGCTGCGTCGATCCACTGGAGCGACGTCGCCGGATCGTCCGTTGCCGCCGCCGCCCGTGCCACGACGACGGCGAACGACGAGAGACGATGCCGCGTGAACGCTCGGGCGGCGTACGTGCCGGCACGCCGGTACTCGCCGAGTCCGATGAGCACCTCGGCGAACACCCGGGCGCTCGCTTCGTTTCCGTCGGGGAGTTCGTCCGGGAGCACGTCGACGATGGCCCGGAGTTGCTCGGGCGATGCTGCGGTCGGTGGCATCCAACGGCGGTCGTCGGACGCCCGGAGGTCGGCGAGCATGACCCCGATCGCTCCGCCCTCGTCGCCATGCGACAGCGCCCGGTGGGCTTCGAACCATGGTGAGATGCGCTGGCCCGGCTCGAGGATGCCCGGTCGCCCCGACTCCCACGCCTGGCGCTCGGCCTCGGCCGATCGCTGCAACGTTCCGAGCGCGGTCTGGCGCCGATCTCCGGCCTGGAGCATCTGGAACTGGGTGATGAGCAGGAAGGCGATGAAGAGGGTGAACCCTCGGCGGCCGTCGACGTAGAGCAGCACGGCGCCGCACCCGGTGAGCACGATGCTGACGATCGCCATCGTGCGCATCGAATCCCGTCCCAGCCACGGCTGGAGGGCGGTTCGGACGAGGTGTCCGCCGTCGAGCGGCAGGACCGGGACGAGGTTGAGCAGGCCGATGGCCGGGCCGGCCCACCAGATCGCTTCGGTGAGTGCTCGGTCATCGACCGATCCGTACGACCACGGCCGGGTCCCGAGCGCGAGCAGCACGATCGAACTCGTGATGATCTGGGTCAGCGGTCCAGCGGCGGTGATGGCCGCTTGTCGCGGGCGGTCGAGCGGACGGCGAGGTCGGAACGAGGTGTACCCGGCGAGGAAGTCGAGCGAGATCGACGCCTCGGCGCCGAAGCTCCGGGCGACCAGTGCGTGACCGAACTCGTGGACGAGGGTGAAGGCGGCGATGCCGGCGGCGACCCACAGGCCGAAGGCGTTCGGGTTGATGGCGACGACGAGGACCAGGAAGACACCGAATCCGGTCCGGACGTGGACGTCGAACCCGAACAGCCGGAACACGCTCGGGAGCCTAGGTCGTGGTGGGGTCCTGCGGGGGTACCCCGCGGCCGGTGTGCCCGAGCGACCTCGACACCTAGACTCGACCGCTCGCGTGCCGAGTTGCCGCGCCATGTCCATCGATCACACGGGAAACCACCACATGTTCGTCTATGCCTTCGATCACCCGCACCGCAAGTCGCCGATGACCTACAAGGATCTCCTCGGCGGAAAGGGCGCCAACCTGGCGGAGATGACGACGGTGCTCGAGTTGCCGGTACCCCCCGGGTTCACCGTCTCGACCGATGCATGCCGTGCGTACATGCACGGCGGGTGGCCGGAGGGTCTCGATGCCGAGATCGCGAAGCACGTGAGGAAGCTCGAAAAGACGATGGGTCGCAAGTTGGGCGATCCGTCCGACCCGTTGCTCGTGTCGGTCCGGTCGGGGGCCAAGTTCTCCATGCCCGGCATGATGGACACCGTCCTGAACCTCGGTCTCAACGATCGCAGCGTGGCGGGGCTCGCTGAGGTCACCGGTGACGCTCGGTTCGCCTACGACTCCTATCGACGGTTCATCGCGATGTACGGGCGGATCGTGCTCGGGGTCGACGGGTCGCTGTTCGAGCATCCGCTCGAGCAACTGAAGGAGCGACTCGGCACCGGTAACGATGCGGCGATCCCGGCGAAGGACCTGGCCAAGCTGTGCGCGTCGTACCTCAAGGTCGTCCGCAAGGCGACCGGCCGACCGTTCCCACAGGACCCGACCGACCAGTTGCGCGGAGCCGTCGAGGCGGTGTTCAAGTCCTGGAACGGTGCTCGTGCGATCGCTTACCGGGTGCGGGAGAAGATCAGCCACGACCTCGGCACGGCGGTCAACGTCCAGACCATGGTGTTCGGCAACCGTGACGACAACTCGGGGACCGGCGTCGGCTTCACTCGGGACGCGGCGACCGGTGCGAACCGCCCGTACGGTGACTTCCTCGTCAACGCTCAGGGTGAGGACGTCGTGGCCGGCATCCGCAACACCGAAGATCTCGACCACATGGCGAAGCATTTCCCGGTGATCCACGAGGAGTTGCTCGAGATCTTCGCCCGCCTCGAAGCGCACTACCACGACATGTGCGACACCGAGTTCACGATCGAGCAGGGCAAGCTCTGGATGCTCCAGACGCGCGTCGGCAAGCGGACCGGTGTCGCCGCCCTGAGGATGGCCGTCGACATGACCAAGGGCACCAAGTCGTCGCGCCGCAAGGGTGCCTCGACGTGGAAGATCAGCCAGGCCGAGGCCGTGATGCGGGTCACCGAGGATCACCTCGACTCCGTGCTGCACCCCCAGTTCGCCGAGAAGTCGGCCGTGCTGGCCAAGGGCCTCGGCGCCTCGCCGGGTGCGGCGGTCGGCCGGGTGTTCTTCACCGCCGACGATGCCGAAGCCGCCTGGAAGAAGGGCGAGGACGTCATCCTGGTCCGGAGCGAGACCAGCCCGGAGGACGTGCACGGGATGATGGCGTCGAAGGGGATCCTCACCGCTCGTGGCGGCCTGGTCAGCCATGCGGCCGTGGTGGCCCGTGGTTGGGGGACACCCGCCGTCGTCGGTGCCGAGGCGATCCGGATCAGCGGCAACCAGTTCGCGGTCGGTGACGTGGTGGTGAAGGAAGGCGACTGGCTGTCGATCGATGGAACGACCGGGGAGATCATGGTCGGACGGCTCACGCTCACCAGTTCCGAGCCGCCTGCCGAGTTCCACACGATCCTCGGCTGGGCCGACCGGATCCGCAAGGGCAAGATGGCCGTCCGGGCCAACGCCGACACCGGTGAGGACGCCGCCAACGCCCGCGCGCTCGGCGCCGAAGGCATCGGCCTGTGCCGGACCGAGCACATGTTCCTCGCTCCCGACCGCTTGCCGATCGTGCGAGAGATGATCCTCGCGAACACGCCGAAGCAGGAGGCCAAGGCGCTCGAGAAGCTGCGCGTGGCCCAGCAGGCCGACTTCGAGGAGATCCTCGACGCGATGGACGGACTTCCCGTCACCGTCCGCCTCCTCGATCCGCCGCTGCACGAGTTCCTGCCGTCGGTCGAGGAACTGAAGGTGAAGCAGGCCAAGAAGGGCTCGCTGTCCCCCAAGGAACAGCAGATGCTCCATGCCGCCGAGTCGTGGTCCGAGCACAACCCGATGATCGGCACCCGTGGTGTGCGCCTCGGTGTGATCAAGCCCGGCCTGTACGCGATGCAGGTCCGGGCCCTGCTCGACGCCGCGGCCAAGCTGCGTGACGCCGGGAAGAAGCCGGTCGTCGAGATCATGATCCCGCTGACGGTGACCCGTGAAGAGTTGGCGCTCGCTCGGAGCTGGGTGCAGGTCGAGATCGACCGCGCCCTCGCCGGGATGAAGCGCAAGCCGAACATCACGATCGGCACCATGATCGAGACGCCGCGTGCCGCCATCCGCGCCGACGAGATCGCCGAGGAGTCGGACTTCTTCAGCTTCGGTACGAACGACCTGACGCAGCTCACCTTCGGGTTCAGCCGTGACGACGTCGAGAGCCGGATGATGCCCGCGTACCTCGAGCAGGGCCTCCTCAAGCGCAACCCGTTCGACACGATCGACCAGACGGGCGTGGGTGACCTCGTCCGGATGGGCGCCGAGCGCGGTCGGGCCACCAAGCCCGGCCTGAAGCTCGGCGTGTGCGGCGAGCACGGCGGCGACCCCGAGTCGATCCGGTTGTTCCACGAAGCCGGACTCGACTACGTCAGCTGCTCGCCGTTCCGTGTCCCGATCGCCCGGCTCGCCGCAGCGCAGGCGATCGTGGGGTCGAGCGACAGCCAGAAGTGACGCGACTCACCTGAGGCCGAAGGCGTCGGCCAGGTCGCTCCACGTCCGCATCGGGAACTCGAGATCCGGTGTCAGGACCTGGATGCACACGTGGTCGGCGCCGGCCTCGCGGTGTTCGCCGACCCGGCGGACCACGTCGTCGATCGATCCTCGGACGACGATCGCGTCGATCAGGCGCTCGGAGGGACCGGCGATGTCGTCGTCGCCGAATCCGAATCGTCGAAGGTTGTTGGTGTAGTTCGGCAACTGGAGGTAACGCTCCATGTGCTTGCGAGCCGTGGCGGTTGCACGGGTTCGGTCGTCGTCCACGACCACCATCACCTCCGGTGCGAGGAGCGGCCCGGCGCCCAGCACGTCTCGGGCGAACGCGGTGTGCTCGACGGGGGAGAAGTACGGGTGTGCACCTTGAGCGGCCTCCGCCGAGAGTTGCAGCATCCGAGGGCCGAGCGCGGCCAGCACCGTCGGCGGCTCGTCGATCGCAGCGACGGCGGTGAACGGTGCCTCCTGCATCGCGGCCAGGTACTCCGACATCTCGGTGTACGGCTTGTCGTACCGGACCTTGCGCACCGCTTCGATGAATGGTGCGTGGCTGACGCCGAGGCCCAGCAGGAACCGTCCACCGGAGGACTCGTGGAGTGTCCGCTGGGCGTTCCTGGTCGTCAGTGGATGCCGAGCATGGATCTGGGCGATGCCGGTCGCGACCCGCAACGTGGTCGTCGCTTCCAGCAGTTGGGTGCACGAGACGATCGCGTCCCGTCCGGACGTTTCGGGTCGCCACAGGCACGGCCAGCCCATCTCCTCGAGTTCGACGGCGAGTTCGCGAACCCGACTCGTCGGGTGGGCGTCGAGGAGGCCGGTCCAGAGTCCGACGGGTCCGATGTCGATCCTCCGGCGATCGTGTCACATCGGACCGGGGTACTCTCGGAGCATGGAGATCTCGACACGACACACCCCTGCGTACGGCGTCGCCCGCTTGTCGCTCGCCGGCGGCGAATCGGTCAAGGCCGAGGGCGGCGCGATGATGGCGATGTCGTCGGGCGTCCAGTTGTCGGCCAAGGCCGAGGGCGGAATCATGAAGTCGCTGAAGCGAGCGGCACTCGGTGGTGAGAGCTTCTTCGTGTCGACGTACACCGCGCCCCCGGAAGGCGGCTGGGTCGACGTCGCCGCACGCCTGGCCGGTGACATCACCTCCTACCGTGTCGAGCCGTCGCGGGCGCTCTTCATCTCGAAGGGTTCGTGGATCGCCAACGAGCCGACGGTCGAGATCATCACCCGGTGGGGTGGGTTCGCGAACATGTTCGGGTCCGAGGGTGCCTTCATCCTCCGCGCCGAAGGTGCGGGGCAGGTCGTGTTCGCCTGCTACGGAGCACTGGAGGTCTGGAATCTCGAGGCCGGACACCACATCACCGTCGACACGGGCCACATGGTCGCCTACGAGGAATCCGTGCAGATGAACCTGCGGCGGGCGACCGGCGGTGTCGTGCAGTCGTTCAAGAGCGGCGAGGGTCTCGTCTTCGACTTCCAGGGACCCGGTCGGGTGTGGACCCAGACCCGGAACCCGAACGAACTCCTCGGCTGGATCTCGGCGACGCTCGGGAGCGGAAGTGGCACCGGTCCCGGCGCGGGGGCCATCGGGGGGCTGTTCGGCCGTTCTTGACGGGCACCTCTGCGTCCGCCGACCAGGCTCCGCTCGTCCCTGGTTAGATTCGACGCATGGCGATCGCGGACGACGACATCGAGCGGGTCCGGGCCGCTGCCTCGATCGTCGACGTGGTCGGTCAGCACGTCCAACTCCGTCGAACCGGCCGCAACTGGGTCGGTCTGTGTCCGTTCCACGCGGAGAAGACTCCATCGTTCAACGTGCGCGAGGAGACGGGTCGGTATCGGTGCTTCGGGTGTGACAAGTCCGGCGACGTGTTCACGTTCGTCCAGGAGATCGAGCACGTCGACTTCGCCGGTGCGGTCGAGCAACTCGCCGGCCGTGCCGGTATCCAGCTCACCTACACGACCACGGGCCAGTCGAAGGAGCGCGCTCGCCGGAAGCAGCTCGTCGAAGCGATGCACACGGCGGTCGACTGGTACCACGAGCGACTGCTGACGGGTCCGGACGCCCGGGCTGCCAGGGACTATCTCCGCAGCCGCGGTCTCGCTGGTGACGTGGCTCGTCAGTTCAAGCTCGGCTGGGCGCCGGACGAGTGGGACGCCCTCGCTCGTCAGGCGGGGATCCCGACCGATCTGCTGCGAGACAACGGTCTGGCCTTCATGAATCGCCGCAACAAGCTGCAGGACTCGTTCCGGGCCCGAATCCTGTTCCCGATCTTCTCCGAGAACGGAGAGCCCGTCGCCCTGGGCGGTCGGATCCTTCCCGGGTCCGCCGACCCGGCGAAGTACAAGAACTCCAGCGAGACGCCCATCTACGCCAAGTCCCGCACGCTGTACGGTCTGAACTGGGCCAAGGCCGATGCCGTGTCGGCGAACCAGGTGATCGTGTGCGAGGGGTACACCGACGTGATCGGTTTCCATCGAGCGGGCCTGCCACGAGCGGTGGCGACCTGCGGCACCGCCTTCACCGAAGAACACGTGCGTCTCCTGAAGCGCTATGCGAGTCGGGTGGTCCTGGCGTTCGATGCCGACGCCGCCGGCCAGGGGGCCGCCGAGCGGTTCTACGAGTGGGAGGAGAAGTACCAGGTCGAGGTCCGGGTGGCCGGGTTCCCCGGCGGGAAGGATCCCGGGGAGATCGCGCAGGAGGATCCGTCCGGCCTGACGAAGGCGGTCGACGAGGCCCGCCCCTTTCTCGGCTTCCGCCTCGAGCGAGTGCTCGGTGGTCGGCGCCCGGACTCCCCGGAGGGCGTCGCTCGGCTCGGCGAAGCGGCGATGGCGGTCGTCAACGAGCACCCGAACGTCAACATCCGAAAGCTGTACGCCGGCGAGGTGGCGACGCGTGTCGGGCTCCCCGTCAACGATCTCGTGTCGATGGCCGAGCGTGGACAGCGTCGCCCGTCGGTGACGGTCCGGCCGGCTCAACGCCGACCGGAGCGACGGCAGAATGCCGAGTTCGCCGTGCTGTCGCTGTTGGTGCAGGACTGGGATTCGATCGCGCCGTGGCTCGTTGAATCACTGTTCTCCGATGACGTCTATCGGCGGGCGTTCCTCGCCATCGCCGATGCCGGCGGCGACCTCACGGCGGCACTCGCCGCCGCTGACCCGGAGTCGAGGGACGTGATCGAGCGTGCAGCAGTGGTCGATCTGAGCGTGGATCCCGGTCTGGAGGCCCGAAACCTGGTCGGTGCAGCCGTCCGGAGAGAGCTGAACGTGCGGGTGCGCAATGCCGACAGCGGAAGGATCCGAGCCGATGCGGAGGCCCGGGTCCGGATGGAGGAACTCGTCGATCCGGACCGCGCCGTCTCGGCCATGGGTTGGTTGCTAGGTTGGCTCGAGGAACGGCGGACGGAACATGGCGAAGGAGCCTGACAGTGGCGGCTGAATCGGTCGAGACAGCGACGGTCGTACCGCCCCTCGGCGGTGTCGATCGGGTCGAATGGAACTCGCTGCTCGAGCGCGGTCGGTCGGTCGGTGAGGTGTCGGCGGACGAGGTCGCCCACGTGCTTCGCGACGTCGATCTGTCCGGAGATGTGATCGGAACGATCCGGGACGAACTCGGTCGACTCGGCATCGTCGTCGACGAGACGGTGCACATCGACGAGGACGCGACGCCGTACCTGGGTACGCGGCGTGTCGTCTCCGACGAAGAGGTCGAGCGCCTGCTGTCGCGGCGACGTCGGGGCCGCACGCAGCGGCGAACGGTGGCCGGTGATGCCGGCACAGCGGACACGGTCCGGCTGTACCTCCGAGAGATCGGACAGGTCGATCTGCTCGACGTCGACGACGAGCGGCGACTCGCACAGTTGATCGAGGAGGGGCAGTCGGCGGCGATCCGGATCGACGGTGGGGTGCTCGACGAGTCCGAGCAACGGCTGCTGATCCGCGCGGTCGAGCGGGGGGAGCGGGCCAAGAGCGAGCTCACCCAAGCCAATCTTCGCCTCGTCGTCAGCATTGCCAAGCGTTACTCGGGTCGCGGGATGCAGTTGCTCGATCTGATCCAGGAGGGGAACCTCGGCCGGATGCGAGCGGTCGACAAGTTCGACCACACGAAGGGCTTCAAGTTCTCCACGTACGCGACCTGGTGGATCCGCCAGGCGATCACGCGGGCCATCGCCGACCAGGCACGGACGATCCGCATCCCCGTCCACATGGTCGAGCACATGAACCGGCTCACCCGGGTCCGTCGTCAGATGCACCAGGAACTCGAGCGGGAACCGACGGTCGACGAACTGTCGGCGAAGCTCCAGATGGAACCGGAGAAGATCCGAGATCTTCTCCGGTACGCCCTCGACCCGCTGTCGCTCGATTCGCCCGTGGGCGAGGAGGACGAGTCGAACCTCGGTGACTTCATCGAGGACGCGAACGTCGACGGGCCCGCTGACGCAGCCACGCGCAAGATCTTGCGAGAGGCCGTGGAGGAGGTGCTCGGTGAACTGTCCGAACGGGAGCAGGAGATCGTGCGGGCGCGTTTCGGACTCGACGGAGAGCGTGCCAGGACGCTCGAAGAGGTCGGCAAGGAACTCGGAGTGACCCGTGAGCGAATTCGGCAGATCGAGGCCAAGACGCTCGCGAAATTGCGTCATCCGCAACGGTCGCAGCGCCTTCGGGAGTTCCTCGAGACCGACTGACCGTCCGGTGCCGCGCCGGGCCCGATAGAATCCGAGGTCGCCATCCGGGATAGCTCAGTTGGCAGAGCGACGGACTGTTAATCCGTTGGTCGCAGGTTCGAGCCCTGCTCCCGGAGCCACGCACAGGGTCCTGCGGGGCCCTGTTGCTGTTTTTCGGGGCGGTAGCTCAGTGGTCAGAGCAAGGGACTCATAATCCCCGGGTCGTGGGTT
>JBMUCX010000049.1:0-19928 GCA_049458915.1 Ilumatobacteraceae bacterium | reverse complement strand
CCCTCGACCCCGGTCACCCGACCCGCCGCCATCGTGATCCGGCTCACATCGGCACCGGTTCGGAGATCGACCCCCGCCGTCGACGCCGCTCGTTCGAGCGCTGCCGCCAACCGTCCGAGCCCGCCCACCACGTGCCAACAGCCGAACGCCTGCTCGACATGGGCGATGCAGGCAAGGGTCGCCGGCGCTCGAAATGGCGACGACCCCGAGTACGTCGCGTACCGACCGACGACCTGTTGGAGACGCCGATCGTCGAACGTCCGCCGAGCGGAGCGGTCGAGCGTCCGCAATCCATCGATCCGGAACAGGTCGAGCGGGGACCTTCCCCGGCGTGCGAGCGCCCGGACCGAGGGGACGGCGCCGGCCATGAAGGTCCGTTCGGCGACCTCCCAGATCGTCGCCGCCCGACGAGCGAAGGCCGACCAGTGTCGACCCTCGCCGGGGGAGAACGCCTCGATCGCCAACGCGGTCCGGGAGGGCTCGGCGCACCCGGCATCGCTCCACGGATCCGGCACGACGAGTCGGGATCCGTCCGGCCAGCGATGGACGATCTGCGGATCGAGTCGGACGATGTCGACCTCGTCGACGAGCGACGTGGACGCTGCTCGGAACACCTCGTCGAAGAGGTGCGGCATCGTCAGCAACGTCGGTCCGAGGTCGAAGGTGTAGCCGTCCTCGACGTGCTGGGTGAGCTTGCCGCCGACGACCGGACGCTGCTCGAACAGCACGACTCGGTGCCCCACCGACGCCAACCGGATGGCGACGCACAGGCCACCGACCCCGCCACCGACCACCGCCACCCTCATCGGCCCGCCTCGCTCATCGTGTTCCTCCGAGGCGGGTCACCGCCAGGATCGCCGGTGGGAGCATCGCCGAGCCCCCGACCGCTGCCACTCGGCGATCACCCAGGAACGTGGCGAACGCCGCTGTTTCCATCACCGCCATGCCCGCGTACTGCCCGACGAGCACGGCGTCGATCGGTCGCTCTCCGGGAGGATCGAGGACCTCGGCGAGTGTCATGAGCACGAGCGACGCCGAGAACCAGCCGACGAAGTTCGACACCGGAACACCGCGGTACCGGCCCGATGACGACCAGCGCCAATGGCCGGCCGACACCATCTGCGGGTCGAGGAACAGATCCCACGCAGTGAGTGCGGCTGCTCCTGCGACGACCCTCGCCGACCGGGACGAGTTGCCACCCAGCACCGCCCGGGCGACCTCACGCGCCGGACCGGCCATCGCGAACCACGCCATCGGCACGACGAGCGGCACGCCACCGAGTGTCGGACGCAGCCGTCCCGTGTACTCGTATCTCCCGAACGGTCGCCCCGTCCGGGTACCGATCCACTCGATCAACCACCCGGCACCCAGCAATGCCACCACGAGTCGGACCGGTCGCCCCGGGCGGCGACGCATCCGGTCGAACGTGGTCGCCGCCAGGCCGCCGACCACGACCGTCGTCACGCCGTCGGCGACACGTCCACGCCGATCGACGAACGGAGTGACGAGCATCCCGACCGCGGTCACCGCGATCGACCAGCGGGACCCCCTCACCTGCGCCTCCCGGCGACCACGGCACCTGCGATGATCCCGACGGTGCGGCGGCGATCGACCCTCGCGCGAGCGGCGTACACGTCGTAACCCAGTGCCTCGATCCGCTCGAGGATGGCCCCGTACATGCCGTGGGACGCCGTGATCGCCGGACGCGTCCTCGGCGACAGGAGCGCGAGTCCCGGCCGGGCCTCGTCGTACAACCCGCGGCACCGGGCCACCTCGAACCGCATCAACTCACGGAACGCATCGTCGACCCGGCGATCGACGAGGTCGACACCGAAACGGCGGAGGTCTTCCTGCGGCAGGTACTGGCGACCACGGTCGAGATCCTCGCCCACGTCGCGCAGGAAGTTCGTGAACTGGAACGCCGTGCCGAGCGACCTCGCCGGGGCGACCGCTGCCGATCGGTCGACCGGATCGAGGAGCGGGAGGAGCATCTCGCCGATCGCCGCCGCCGAACCATCCATGTAGCCGAGGAGGTCGTCCCAGTGTTCGTACCGATCGACGGTGAGGTCGAGCCGCATCGATCGGAAGAACCGATCGAAGCAATCGAGCGGGATGTCGTGGCGACGAACGGTCGCCGCAGCAGCGGTCAGGACCAACCCCACGCCGTCCGGCCCGTCGTCGCCGTCACCGGTGTCAACGGCTCGCGTGAACCGAGCGGACAGCCGTTCGAGTTCCGCCGCCGGGTCGGACCCGGGAACGGGGAGGTCGACGAGATCGTCCGCCGTACGCGCCAGCGCGTACAGCGCGTGCACATCGCGGCGACGGTCGGCCGGCAGGAGTCGAGCGGCGATCGAGAAGGTGGTCGCGTGCCGGCGGATGATCGCACCGCAGTGGCGATCGGCGGCGGCCGACCTCTGCGATGTCACCAACGCATGACCGCCGTCTCCCGGGCGTACTCCTCGACCCGCGCCGCCGTGAGTCGGCCCGAGACGAGCACCATCGGCACGCCGACGCCGGGAAGCGTCGAAGCCCCGACGAAGAACAAGCCGGGGACGCGACCATCCAGGTTGTTCGGACGAAACGGACCGGTCTGGCGGAACGTGTGGGCCAGCGCGAACGGGGTACCGCGCTCGAGACCGGCTGCTTCCCAGTCGAGCGGGTCGAACCACCGCTCGACGACCACGTCGTCGGTCGAATAGCCGAGTCCGGCGACGCGAGCACGCAGTTCGTCGCGGAGACGCGCGCCGTGTCGCGACCAGTCGATCCTGCCGTCGAGGTTCGGTACCGGCTCGAGCGCATAGATCGTGCTGCACCCCTCCGGTGCCAGGCTCGGATCGTCGACCGACGCGCACCCGACCATGATCGACGGGTCGCGCATCCGCGTCCCTCGTCGGATCAAGGCGTCGAACGACTCCTCCCACTCGGAACCGAAGTGCACGTTGTGCCGAGCCACACCACTCGGCTGCTCGCCGCGGACCCCGGCCACCCACAGGACGCAACTCGGCGACGAGCGACCGCGCCGGACGACCCGCGGAGCCTCCAACCCGCCGAGCAGGGTCCGGTACGCGACCGGGAGGTCGGCGTTGCACACGATCGCATCGGCGACGACGCGCTCGCCCGTCGCCAGCTCCACGCCGACCACACCGCCATCCCCTCGACGCAGGACCCTCGTCACCGATGTCCCGAATCGCGTCGTCGCCCCGGCATCGCGGATCGCTCGGGTCAGTCCGCTCGCGATCGCCGCCATTCCCCCGCGCGCCGCATGGACCCCACCCACCATGTCCATGTACGTGATGACCGAGTACATCGCGAGCGCCTCGTGAGGAGACAGACCCGCATACATCGCCTGGAAGCTGTAGACCCGACGCAGCCGTTCGTCCTCGAAGAACGATGCCACCTTGTCGTCCAGCCGTCCGAAGCCGCCGAGCCGCACCAAGTCGTAGACCGCCCGCCACGGTCGCACGAGATCGAACACCGAGTCGTAGTTCCGATCGATGAAGTTGGGCATCTCGACGTTGAACAACTCCGTCACCCAGTCGCAGAACTCCCCGAAGGCACCCGCTTCCCGGGCCGACGCGAACGACCGGATCTCCTCCCGCATCGCGTCACGTCCGGCCCTGACGGTCAGGACCGACCCGTCGGCGAACACCGCCCGGTACATCGGATCGACCGGCTCCAGCGTGACGTAGTTGGTCATCTCGCGTCCGGCCGCCGCGAACGTCTGCTCGACGAGGCGCGGCATCGTCAACACGGTCGGCCCGGTTTCGAGGACGAATCCGTCCGACCTGACGACGCCGGCCCTGCCTCCGGGACGGTCCTCGCGTTCGATCACCGTCACGTCGTGCCCCGCACCGACGAGATGCGCCGCTGCCGACAGCCCACCGAACCCGGCGCCGATCACGATCACCCGCACGATCGACCCCTCACATCGTCCGTCGGCTGACGAACGTCGCCAGTTCGACGAGCTCGGACCGCGCATCGCCAGCGAGTTCCAGGCGATCCAGGGACGTCACTGCGTCGGCCGTCAGCCGCTCGATGGTCGACTCGAGCTCGTCGAGTGCACCGGTCGCGACGATCACCTCCTGGATCCGAGCCACCGTGTCATCGGAGAGGTCGGCCTCACCGACCCGATCGAGCACCCCTCGTTGAGCGGGATCAGCAGCGGCGAACGCACGGGCGAGCAGCGGCGTCGGCTTGCCCTCGCGGAGATCACCACCGACGGGCTTGCCGGTCGTCGCCGGATCACCGAACGCTCCCATGACGTCGTCACGCATCTGGAAAGCATCACCGAGCGGGAGCCCGTAGGCGCTCAGACCGGGGGCGAGTTCCTCGAACCGTTCGGGGGCCGCCAACGCCGCACCGAGATGCAGCGGACGCTCGACGGTGTACTTGCCCGACTTGTACCGACAGATCCGCTCGGCCCGGCCGATGTCACGGACCCGAGCGACCGAGCCGAGGATGTCGAGCACCTGGCCGACGTTCAGTTCGATCCGCAGCTCGTTCCAGACCCGCCACGCCACCGGGTTCGCCGCCCCGAGCAACTGATCGGAATAGACGAACGCCAAGTCGCCGATCAGGATCGCCACGCCGTCGCCGAAGCGACGCGACTCCCCCGCCCACCCGGCCGAGGCGTGGCGCCGGGCGAACACCGTGTGGGTCGTCGGTTCTCCCCGCCGACTGGCTGCGTCATCCATGACGTCGTCGTGGAACAGGGCGAATGCGTGCATCAACTCGAACGCCGCACCGGCATCGACGACGAGCGGGTCGGACGGATCGCCGCCTGCTCCGACGAACGCCCAGTGGCAGAATGCCGGGCGGAGTCGCTTGCCCCCCGTCAGCACGAGTCGGCGGATCTCGGCCATCGGCTCGGCGAGGTCCGGGTCGAGGTCGGACCATCGCTGCAGCTCAGCGGCCAGGAAACCGTCGAGGCGATGCGCGACGCGATCGGCGATCGTCCGAAGGCTCGGCGGGGCGTCGACTGACACGCCGGGCAGGCTACTGGCGGCCCTGCGGCCCGCCCCGGTGGATCATCCGCCGGCGTCGAGATCGGCCACGACCTCGTCGATCTGCATCCGGGCCGAACTGATCCGGTCGCGACACAGGGCGATCAGTTCAGCGGCCCGCGTGACCCGACCGGCGAGACGATCGACGTCGACGTCGGCGCCTTCGAGTTCACTCAGGATCGTGTCGAGTTCGGCGAGCGCCTCGCCGTATCCGATCTGGCCGTCGTCGCGCTGGCTGGTGTCACGCTGGCTGGTCATCGTTCCTCGATTCGGCTGCTGAGTTCGCCATCGGCGAGCTGCGTGGTGATCACGGTTCCGGGCGAGACGTCCGACACCGACCGGACCACGCGGCCACCGGCGTCGCGGGTGATGCTCCAACCCCGACGGAGCAGTGCCGCGGGGTCGAGCACGGCGACGCGGGCCGCGCGTTCGTCGAGCGAGTGGGTCGCGGAGGCCACCGATCTGGTTGCAGACCGTTGGAGCGACGTCGACGCTCGGTCGAGTGTGGCGGCGCACTCAGCGAGGCGCCGCACCGGTACGGACCGGAGTCGGTCGAACCGAACGTGGAGTCGCTCGTCGGCGCGATCGACGGCAGCGTGGGTCCTGGCCGCCACCCGGTGCGCGGTCGCAGCGAGCGACGAGTGGGCGACGGTGACCCCCGACGTCGCCCGACGGACGATCTCGGCCCATGATTCCTCGGTCGCCGTCCTGTACCCCGCCACGATGTCGACGATCGCGCCGGCGCACGCCGTCGGCGTCTTGTACGCCGTGTGAGCGACCTCGTCGGCGATGCTGCGGTCGATCTCGTGCCCGATCCCGGTGAACACCGGGAGTGGACTTCCGGCGATAGCGAGCGCGATGTCCTCCGCATCGAAGGTCGCCAGGTCGTTCCGGGATCCACCACCTCGGATCACGGCGACCAGGTCGAGGTCATCGCGTCGACCGAGGTGCCGGATCGCAGCCGCCACCGACGCTTCGGCCCCGTCCCCCTGGACCCTGGTGTCGCACACCGAGACCCGGAAGCCGAATCCGCTGCCCTCGAGTTCGTGGACGAAGTCGTGCCACGCCGCCGACCCGACACTCGTGACGACGCCGATGCGCAGCGGCACCGGGCCGAGCGGGGCAGCCGAGTTGGCCTCCGCGAGTCCGGCCTCGACGAGTCGCCGCAACACCCGGTCGCGGGCCTGCGACAGCTCACCCAGCGTGAAATTGGGGTCGATCGTGGACATCTTCAGCCCGAGTCGACCGGACGGCGCGTAGAAGTCGAGGTGCCCGAACAGCCGGACGGACGTCCCGTTCTCGAGTTGGAGCCGATGCTGCCGCAGGATCGGGGTGACCGTGCGCTTGACGGAGGCGAACAGCGACACGCTGAGGGTCGCCCGCTTTCCGTCGACGACCTCCGACAGCGAGAAGTAGGTGTGCTGACCGCTGTCCCTCAGCCCGTCGATCTCACCGCGGACCCACACACCGTCGGGGAACCCCGCCCGGAGTCGGTCGTTGATCGCACCGGCCAGTTCGGTCACCGTGTACGTCGGATCGCTCATCATCGTCGGGTTCTCGTCACCGCCACCCCCGACCGGTACCGGGTCACCTCCACGGACGGTCGGCCGGGGCGAAGCGGTCCCGCTGCCACCATCGACCGCTGAACCGCCAGGCGAGGTTCCGGTCCGTGTCGACCTGGAGGACGCCCGACGGTTTCGGCCAGAGCGCCTCGACGGCTGCCATCACGGCAGCGGCCTCGTCGTCCGATGGCACTGGCGAAATCCGTGCGTCCACGAGCAGATGGTAGCCGTCAGGTGCGGACGACGACGGTGCCGGTGACCTTGTCGTGCCAGGTCTGGTTCTTGTCGTCCCAGAGCATCCAGAGATATCCGAGATAACAGAAGTTGCCCGAGACCAGGCCGGCGAACAGCGTCCGCCCGATCGCCTTGCCCCATCCCGGCACCCCGCCGGAGTCGATGCGGACGACCCGCACCCCGGCGATCCGGCGGCCCCAGGTCTGACCCGTCTTCGCGAGTCCCCGCAGGTAGACGACGAGCAGCACGACCCAGCCGAGTCCCAGGAGCGCCACCCCGCCGAGGATCGCACCGATGTCCTCGCGGCCGTTGCAGACGATCTCGTCGGTGATCGGGTCGGTCGAACAGTCGCCGAGGCCGACGGCGAAGATCAGCACGAGTCCGGCGACGAGGAACGGCAGGTACGCGAGGCCGTACAGGATCGGGTCGAGGATCGCGGTGAGCAGTCGCCGACCGAACCCGGCGTAGGAGCCCGTCACCGCACCGGCAGCGGGTCCGGCGCCGTACGCGGGCGGCGGTGGTGGCGACGACGGAACGGGCGGCGGCGGTGGTGGCGGCGGCGGGACGTTGCTCATCCGACCAGCATGTCAGACCGGGAAGGCCTCCCGATTCGAGCGGTCGTCAGAGCGGCACGTTGCCGTGTTTGCGCTGGGGGAGGTCCTCGCGCTTGGAGCGCAGCACCCGGAGGCCGGCGACGACCTTGCGACGGGTCTCGGCCGGGTCGATCACGTCGTCGACGAAACCACGTTCGGCGGCCACGTACGGGTTGGCGTACTTCTGGGTGTACTCGGCCACGAGTTCCGCCCGACGCGCGACCGGATCGGCGGCCTGCTGCAACTCGCGTCGGTACACGATCTCGACGGCGCCTTGCGGACCCATCACCGCGAGTTCGGCCGACGGCCAGGCGAACGACAGATCGGAGCCGACCGACTTCGAGTCCATGACGACGTACGCACCGCCGTACGCCTTGCGGGTGATGATCGAGATCCGAGGAACGGTCGCTTCGCAGTAGGCGTACAGCAACTTCGCACCGTGGCGGATGATCCCGCCGTATTCCTGGTCGACACCGGGGAGGAACCCGGGGACGTCGACGAACGTGATCAACGGGATGTTGAACGCATCGCACGTCCGGATGAAGCGGGATGCCTTCTCGGACGACTCGATGTCGAGCACCCCGGCGAGGATCATCGGCTGATTGCCGACGATGCCGACCGGCTGACCGTCGACCCGGGCGAACCCGCAGATGATCGACTTCGCCCAGTGCGGGAAGTACTCGAAGAACTCACCGTCGTCGACCACCGAGCGCACCACCTGGTGCATGTCGTACGGAAGGTTCGGACTGTCCGGGAGGATCTCGTTGAGTTCCGGGCACAGACGGTCGGGGTCGTCGGACGACTCGTCGACCGGCGGCTGCTCGAGGTTGTTCGCCGGAAGGAACGACAGCAGGAACCGCACGTCGTCGAGGCACGCCTTTTCGTCGTCGGCGACGAAGGTGGCGACTCCCGACTTGGACGCATGGCTCATCGCACCGCCCAACTCCTCGAGGGTCACCTCCTCGCCGGTCACGGTCTTCACGACGTCGGGGCCGGTGATGAACATGTGCGACGACTCGCGGACCATGAAGATGAAGTCGGTCATCGCCGGTGAGTACACCGCACCGCCGGCGCACGGTCCGAGGATCACCGAGATCTGAGGGATCACACCGGACGACTGCACGTTGCGACGGAAGATCCCGCCGTAGCTGGCGAGGCTGACCACCCCCTCCTGGATGCGAGCGCCGGCTCCGTCGTTGAGCCCGACGAGCGGCGCCCCGGTCTTGAGCGCCAGATCCATCAACTTGTGGATCTTCTCGGCGAACACCTCACCGAGAGCGCCACCGAACACGGTGAAGTCCTGGCTGAACACGAACACCTTGCGGCCGTCGACGGTTCCCCACCCGGTGATGACACCGTCGGTGTACGGACGATCCTCGAGCCCGGCTCCGTGCGCTCGGTGACGCGCCAACAGATCGAGTTCGTGGAAACTCCCGTCGTCGAGCAGGTACTCGATCCGCTCCCGGGCGAGCATCTTGCCCTTCTCGTGTTGACGTACGACCGCTCGCTCCGACCCCGCGTGGTACGCCGCTTCCCGCCGGGCGCGAAGGTCCTCGAGTTTCTCCTGCATCGACGTCACGGCCTGCACGCTACTGGCCGTACGGAGACGGTGCCGAAAGCAGGCCGCTGCCCTACGACATGATCGAGCGTGCGGCGCCGACCACGTCGTCGACGCCGACGAGCACCAGGTTCGCTGCAGCTCCGAGCGGGACGAACGTGTCGTGTGCCGCCACCCGTGAGACCCGGCCGGTGTACCCGCCCTCGGCGAGTCCACTCACGATCGCCTCGCCGACCCCACCGGACCGACGGGTCTCGTCGACGACCACGACCCGGCCGAGTCGGGTGGCGTGGTCGAGCACCTCGTCGATCGGGAGCGGCGCCAACCAGCGGAGGTCGTACACCCGGCACGACACACCGTGGCCGGCGAGCTCCCTGGCGGCGCGCAAGGCGATCGACAAACCGTTGCTCCAGGCGACGAGCAGGACGTCGTCGCCGTCTCGCACCAGCCGACCGGCACCGATCGGTACGTGCTCGTCCACCCATCGTTCCGGGGGTGCGTACTCGGCCGTCCACACGCCGTCTCCGACCTCGTGCAGGTCGCGGGAGTGGTACAGGGCGATCGGTTCGAGGAACACGCTCACCGTGCCGTCGACCCGGGCGGCGGCGACGCACGTCCGCAGCATCGGCCCTGCGTCGGACGGATGACCGGGACTCGCGATCACCAGCCCGGGAATGTCGCGCAGCACCGCCACCGAGTTGTCGTTGTGGAAGTGCCCGCCGAACCCCTTCTGGTAGGCGTATCCGGCGACCCGAACGACCATCCCGTTGCGATACGAGCCGTTCGAGAAGAAGGACAGGCTCGCCGCCTCGCCGCGGAGTTGGTCCTCGGCGTTGTGGAGATAGGCGAGGTACTGGATCTCGGGGATCGGCAGCATCCCCGACACCGACGAACCGAGCGCCAGCCCCAGGATCGACTGCTCGTCGAGGAGCGAGTCGAAGACCCGAGCGGCGCCGAAGCGTTTCTGGAGCCCCCGCGTCACGCCGTAGACACCGCCCTTCACCCCGACGTCTTCGCCGAACACCAGGGCATCCGGCTCGGCGACGAGCACGTCCGCGAGCGTTCGGTTGATCGTCTCGGCGAGCGACAACGGACCGGACTCGGCCGGCTCGGTGCTCGGGCGCTCGGCCGACGCGGCGACGTGGTCTCGCACGGCATCCGGCCGACGTGGTGACAACGGAGCGACGACCTCGGACGCCGACACGAGCATCGGCTGTTCGATCATCGACCGGGCGAGCATGCGGATCCGGTCACGCTCGACGAGGTACGCGTCGACGAGCTCCGACGGTCGACACCCGTCGGCGACGAGCGCCCGGGCGGTGGCGAGGATCGGGTCGAGTGCCCGATCGGCTCGCAGGCGCGCTGCCGAGCGGTAGCCGGTCTCGACATCGGTGCCGGCGTGGCCGAGGAACCGGACGACTCGGAGGTGCAGCACAGCCGGTCGGCCGGTGGTTCGCACGTGGTCCGCGAGAGCGCTGGTGGCGTCGTACACGCCGGCCGGATCCGTGCCGTCGACCGCCTCGTAACGAAGGCCCGGGCGACCGCCGAGCGTCGCGGCGATCCAGCCGTCCGGAGTCGGCACGCTGATGCCCCAACCATTGTCCTCGCACACCAACAACAACGGCACCGCCAGACCGGCGTGCGCCGAGTAGCACGCCGCATTGATCGCGCCCTGAGCGGTCGAGTGGTTGGCACTCGCATCGCCGAACGAGCACACGGCCAGAGCGTCGTCGGGCCACTCGGTGGAGCGTCCGAGTCGGCGAGCCCGGCCGATGGCGAACGCCACGCCCAGCGCTCGGGGCAGATGCGAGGCGATCGTCGACGTCTGCGGGATGACGGCGAGATCGGGATGTCCGAAGACCTTGTGTCGACCTCCGGCGATCGGCTCCTCGGCGAGGGCCAACATGCCGGCCAGCACATCGCGGACCGGATCGTGGCCCGGGCGCTGAGCGGCGCGAGCACAGTAGAAGCCTCCCGACCGGTAATGGAGCAGAGCGGGGTCGGACGGGCGCAGCGCCGCGGCGACGGCCGCGTTGCTCTCATGGCCGGCCGAACCGATGGTGTAGTAGCCGATGCCGTCGGACCGGAGCCAACGAGCCGTGTGGTCGAGCAGTCGACTCCGGATCTGGGCCTCGAAAATCGCCCGGAGGGGGACGGGGCCGGGACCGGGGCCGGAACCGCGGCCGAGCACGGAGACCGCCGTCAGCAGGTCTCGCTCCAGGTCGTGCAGGTCGTCGGGGAGTTCGGCCACCCCACGATCGTATGTCCGCTCCGGACACGACGATCACTCGCTCGGGATCCACCCGACGGAGCGCGCACCGGTACGACGCCCGAGGCAGAATGTCGCCCATGTCGAGGACGATCCGTGTCGCCGGGGGCCAACTCGGCCCGATCCAGCGTGCCCACTCCCGCTCCGACGTCGTCGACCGCCTGCTCGATCTCCTGAGACGCGCGGCCGCGGAGGGGTGCGACCTCGTCGTCTTCCCCGAACTGGCTCTGACGACGTTCTTCCCCCGCTGGTTCGTCGACGACATCACCGACGCCGACCACTGGTACGAGACGGCGATGCCGAACGACGTCACCCGCCCACTGTTCGATGCAGCGGCGGAACTCGGCATCGGGTTCTGCCTCGGCTACGCCCTGCTCGAGCACGACGACGACGGTTCGGTGCACCGCTGGAACGTCATGTCGCTCGTCGACCGCACCGGTTCCATCGTGGCGACCTTCAAGAAGGTGCACATCCCCGGCCACGAACACCACGAACCGGACCGCCCCTTCCAGCACGCCGAGCGCTACTACTTCGAACCCTCACCCGACGGGTTCGGGGTCTGGGACGCCTTCGACGCCCGGATCGGGATGATGATCTGCAACGACCGGCGATGGCCGGAGTCGTACCGGGAGATGGGGCTCCAGGGCGTCGAACTGATCCTCTGCGGCTACAACACGCCGCTGCACTACGCCCCCGACCCGACCCAGAACCCGCTCCAGGACTTCCACAACAAACTCGTCATGCAGTCCGGTGCGTACCAGAACGGCACGTTCGTGGTCGGTGTGGCGAAGGGCGGCACGGAGGAGGGGGTCCCGTCGCTCGCGGGTTCGATCATCGTCGCCCCCTCGGGTGAGATCCTCGCGGAGGCCACCACGGACGGCGACGAGTTGATCTGGGCCGATCTGCGCCTCGACTGGTGCCGCCAGTACACGGGCACCCTGTTCGACATGGACTACTACCGGCGGCCCGAGGTGTACACCCACCTGGTCGCCCGACGTGGACCGAACGGCTGACCAGATGACCGACGACCGCCCGGTGTTCGAGATCGAACTCTCGGGACCGGACGGTCGGCCCGACGTCCGCCACGAAGCAGCGAGTCGACCGGCCCGGAGCGCTGCGTCGACATGGTTCGCCGTCGGCGGTGTCGCCGCCGTCATCGCGATCTTTGCCGTCATCATCGCCGACTCGAGCGACGAGACGTCCACCCCGATCGCTGCGACGACGGTCCCGGTCCTCCCGACGCTCCCGCCGCCGGACGACATCGCCGCCCGTCCCGACCCCAGCGGCACCGACCCGAGTGGAAACAGCACCAGTAGAACCAGCACGGTGTACAAGTCGATCGAACCACCTCGCGCCGCGCTCTCCGGCGGACAGATCGTCGAACTCGAGTCACCCCGGCACACCACCGGGTTCACCGTCGGGAGCTTCGTGTTCTCCGAGCGGTCCGTCGATGCGCTCGACGACGACCTCCCCAGACGGAGCACCACCGACCATGTCGTGGGCATCGACGGGTTCCGCCAGCGCGTCGTGGTCACCAACGACCCGTCGACGGGCCGGTATCGGATCGACCTGGCGCTCCGTCTCGACGGACGGACCACGACGGCTTCGATCCTCATCGACCTCCTCACCGACACCGTGTGGCTCCCCGTTCGCGACGACGAGTGGACGACGCTGTCGGGGAGGGAACTCGCCCGGCGCGTCGGCGTCGACTCCCTGGCCGACTACCTCCGCCGCCTGCAACTCGGGCCACTGCGCAGCGACACCCGTCCCGAGTGGTCGAGCGTCAGGTCGATCGGTCTGGTCGAGTACCCGGGTGAAGACGACCCGCTCGCCGAGTGGATCATCACCGTCGACGCCGGCGAGGTCCCCTTCTGGTCGCGCTACGCCCTCGGCCCACTCGCCGAGGCGGCACCACTCCCCGACAGCACGCCCGTCGACTTCTCCGCCTACGTCACCTCGACCGGGGTGCTCCGACGGGTGACCGCCGAGACCGAGTTCGGGGCGACCACGGAGCGGATCGACCACCTGGTCGTCGTCCTCGACGAACCGGTCGTCATCGACATTCCGGCCCCCGATGCGGAGCGGCGCGGCCCCGACGCGCCTGACACGACCGACCAGCTTTGACAAACTGTCAAGCGTGACCTCCGCCGACACGCACGTCGACCCGCCCGTCGATTCGATCTCGTTCGAACTCAACGGCACCCCGGTGGAGGTTCACCGCCGACATCCGCACCTCCTCGCCGCGCTCCGCGAGGAACTCGATGTCACCTCGCCGAAGGACGGGTGCTCTCCGTCGGGCCAGTGCGGGTGCTGCACGGTGCTGATCGACGGCAAGGCGGTCGTCTCGTGCCAGCAACCACTCGACAAGATCGCCGGCGCCTCCGTCGTGACTTTGGAAGGGGTCGACGATGCCGAGCGGCAGGCGTTCGCCGATGCCTTCGCCGCCTGCGGCGGTCTGCAGTGCGGATTCTGCATCCCCGGCATCGTGATGCGCGCCAAGGCACAGATCGACAAGAAGGGAGCGGCGCTCACTCGCGACGCCATGAAGCCGCACCTCGGCGCCCATCTGTGTCGCTGCACCGGCTACGTGAAGATCCTCGACGCGATCGAAGCCGTCGCCCGAGGAACCACCTGCGCTCCGTCGCTGTCCGGTGAGATCGGTGGAGGTGGGGCCAAGTACGAGGCGGCTCCGCTCACGCTCGGTGACCGCGACTACGTCGACGACATCCGGGTTCCGGGGATGCTCCACGCCGCCCTGCGGCTCACCGATCACGCCCGAGCCGACATCACATCCATCGACACGGCGCCAGCGGAACACGCCGCCGGCGTCGTCGCCGTCTTCACGGCCGCCGACATCCCCGGGGAACTCCGGCACGGGCTGATCCACAAGGACTGGCCGGTGATGATCCCGATCGGCGGACGCACCTCGTGCGCCGGTGACGTACTCGCCGTGGTGGTCGCCGAGACGCGAGAGCAGGCTCGAGCCGCCGTGGAACTCGTCGGCATCGGCTACGACATCCATCGTCCGAACACCGATCCGGTCGCTGCGCTCGAACCCGACGCCCCGCTGTCGGTGTGGGGGACCGACTCGAACACACTGTCGGTGAGCGCCTACCGGCGCGGTGCCGACGTCGACGAGGAGCTGACCCGATCAGCCTTCACCGTCCACGAGACCTTCCGGACACAACGCATCGAGCACGCCTTCCTCGAACCCGAGTCGACGCTCGCCGTGCCATCGGGCGACGGGGACGACCGCACCGTGCACGTGTATTCCGGTGGACAGGGAGTGTGGGACGACCGCAACGACATCGCCGCCGTGCTGGGCGTCGACCGATCGCGCATCACCGTCGAACTGGTCTCGAACGGTGGAGCGTTCGGCGGCAAGGAGGACATGTCGAATCAGGCGCAGACGGCACTCGCCGCCTGGTTGCTCGGCCGACCGGTCAAGTGCACGCTGACGCGCGAGGAGAGCTTCCGGATCCACGCCAAGCGGCACCCGATCCAACTCGAGTACACCGCCGGTTGCGATGCCGATGGTCGACTCACCGCGCTCCGGGTCCGGGGCATCGGCGACTCGGGGGCGTACGCCAGTGTGGGCATGAAGGTGCTCGAGCGGGCCGCCGGGCACGCGTGCGGGCCCTACCGCTGGGAGGCGATCGACGTCGAGACGATCGCGGTGCGCACCAACAATCTGGTGTGCGGCGCATTCCGCGGGTTCGGTGCCAACCAGGCCCAGTTCGCCATGGAGGGCGTCCTCGACCGACTCGCCGAACAGGTCGGCATCTCCGGGTGGGAGATCCGCAAGCGCAACGTGATCCGACCCGGTGAGATCTGGGGACCCGGCCAGATCATGGACGAGGGAGCCGGAGGCGCCGAGGCGGTCCTCGACCAGATCGAGGCCGACTACCTCGCTGCGAAAGCCGCTGGGAAAGCCGTCGGCCTCGGTCTCGGGCTCAAGAACTCCGGTCTCGGCAACGGGTTCCGCGAAGTGTGCGGCGCCGTGGTGCGCTTCCGATCGGTCGACGACCGAGTGGAGGTACGCCACGGATGGACGGAGATGGGCCAGGGCGTCCACACCGTCGCGCTGCAGGTGGCGGCCGAGGAACTCGGTATCGACCCGGCTCGCATCGACGTGATCGTCGACACGTCGCGAGAACTCGGCTTCGGCCAGACCACCGGATCGAGAGGCACGCTGATGGCGGCCGGCTCGGTGCAGGCGGCGTGCCGCGCAGCGCTCGCCGCCGGACTCGCACCCGACATCGACCATGCCGGCGAGTACGTCGTCGACTGGACCCAGAAACTCGGCGACCCGGCACACCCCAACCCGACGATCCACTCGTGCTTCTCGTATGCGGCCCAGATGGTCGTCGCCGATCGGGAGACCGGTGCCATCGAGCGGATCGTCGCAGTGCACGACGTCGGCCGGGCGGTCAACCCGATGCTCGTCGAAGGGCAGATCCAGGGCAGTGTGCACATGGGTCTCGGCTACGCCCTGAGCGAAGATTTCCCGACCGACCCGGACACCGGGTTCCCGACCAACACCACACTCCGATCGCTCGGGATCCTCAGAGCCAAGGACGTTCCCGAGATCGAGGTGCGCATCGTCGAGGTACCTCAGCCCCGCTCGCCATATGGCATCAAGGGCGTCGGCGAGATCGGGCTGGTGCCGACCGCCCCGGCCGTGGCGGCCGCCCTCCACGATGTCGATGGCACGTGGCGCACGTCGCTCCCGATGCGCCGTTGAGCGTCAGGCGGCGAGTCGGCGGGCGATCGGACTCACGAGCGGACCGAGTCGGCTGAGTTCCGTACCGATCGGGAACTCGGAACAGATCGCCCGGATGTCGTCGAGGTGGGCCCGGACGAGTTCGTCGACGGCAACCACCGGGTCGTCCACGCGTCGTCCATCGACCTCGAATCGACCGGCGCAGACCGCCGACACGAGGTCGTCGACGACCCCGAGACACTCGAGCAGGTCGCGGATGCGAACACCGAGATCGTCGCGGGTGACGCCGGGCCGGTCGACCACCATGGCCGTCGTGATCGCTCCGTGACTCACGAGCCCGAACCACCCCGACGCGCAGGTGTCGCACCCGATGTCGGCACAGTCGATGACCGGCGCCACGACCAGTTCGCCATCGACCGCTGCGGGTGCGTCCGGCAGCACGGCCCGGCGACGATGAGCTGACGTGGGATCGATGGCGATGAGAACGAGCATCGCGGGCTCCTTCGTGAGTGGGTTGGCTCCTGCGGGGCGCTCGGCCCGATCGATCGGCGGTGTCGATCCTGATCAGGGGGTGTCGCACGGATCGCTCCGGCGGATCGCCGGCGACCTGTTCACACGACGTTCACAATTCGAACACGGGTCGGAAATCGCTCGGTGACAGGGTTCTCGTCGCCCCAACTACCCGTTCACCCGTGGAAGGAAACCCCCCGTGGCGTACCAAGCTGAGTACATCTGGCTCGACGGAACCGAGCCGACCCCGCTCCTGAGGAGCAAGACCAAGATCCTCGACGACACCGTGACCGAGATGCCCATCTGGGGCTTCGACGGCTCTTCGACGAATCAGGCGACCGGCGACAAGTCGGACTGCGTGCTGAAGCCCGTCTTCACCTGTCACGATCCGATCCGTGGCGGTCGCAACGTCCTCGTGATGTGCGAGGTCATGCTCGTCAATGGCCGACCGCACCCGACCAACACCCGGGCCGCCGCCCGGGCCGCCGCCAAGAAGTTCGCCGACCAGGACATGTGGTTCGGTATGGAGCAGGAGTACACGATGCTCCGCCCCGACGGCTCCCCGCTCGGCTTCCCCGACGGCGGCGGTTTCCCCGCACCGCAGGGTCCCTACTACTGCGGCGTCGGCACCGGCCGCGTCGTCGGCCGGGACATCGTCGAGGAGCACACCCAGGCGTGCCTCGACGCCGGTCTGAAGATCTCCGGCACCAACGCCGAAGTGATGCCCGGCCAGTGGGAGTTCCAGATCGGACCCGCTGGTGTGACCGAGGTGGGCGATCACCTCAACGTCGCCCGTTGGCTCCTCCACCGGATCGCCGAAGAGTACGGCGTGGTCATCAGCTTCGCCGCCAAGCCGATGAAGGGTGACTGGAACGGCGCCGGCTGCCACACCAACTTCTCGACCGTCGCCATGCGCGAGGGCTACGACGCGATCATCGCTGCCTGTGAGGCCATCGGCGACAACTACCTCGAACTGGTCCAGAACTACGGCGCTGGCGTCGAGGATCGTCTCACCGGCGCCCACGAGACGGCGCCGTGGACCAAGTTCAGCTACGGCGTCTCCGACCGCGGATCCTCCATCCGGATCCCGTGGCAGGTCGCCGTCGACAAGAAGGGCTACGCCGAGGACCGTCGACCCAACGCCAACTGCGATCCGTACGTCGTCGCCCGCCTGCTCACCGAAACGGTGTGCGGCGCCAAGCCGAAGCGCGCCACGAAGAAGCGCTGACCACACAGCCGGTCGACGACCGGCGTCGTCCTGGACGGGAGCCCTGGAGGCGGGGCTCCCGTCGGCGTTTCAGGGGCACGGCCCGGCACCGCTTGGCGGACGGCTCCGATGCGACGAAACTGGAAAGGTGAGCCTCATGCGCGACCAACAGCGCGACTACGTCCTGCGCACCGTCGAGGAACGCGGAGTGAGACTGGTCCGTCTCTGGTTCACCGACGTTCTCGGGAACCTGAAGAGCTTCGCGATCAGCCCGGCGGAACTCGAGAACGCCCTCGAGGACGGCATGACGTTCGACGGTTCCTCGATCGACGGGTTCTCCCGGATCCAGGAGGCCGATGTCCTCGCCGTGCCCGACCCGGACACGTTCGAGATCCTGCCGTGGGGTGAGTCCGGTGCGTCCGAGGCCCGGGTCTTCTGCGACGTCCACAGCCTCGACGGCACGCCGTTCGAAGGTGATCCCCGCCAGGTGCTCCGCCGCCACGTGCAAGCCGCACACGAGCAGGGCCTCACCTTCTACGTCGCCCCGGACGTGGAGTTCTTCTACTTCGAGACGCCCGAGCCGGGTCACCAACCACGACCGATCGACCACGGCGGATTCTTCGATCTGACCACTCGTGACGCGACGGGCGACCTGCGGAAGCAGACCATCCGCAAACTCGAACAACTCGGCATTCCGGTCGAGTACTCGTTCCACGAGGACGCTCCGAGCCAACACGAGATCGACCTCCGCCACACCGATGCGCTGACGATGGCGGACAACTTCATGACCTTCCGACTGGTCGTGAAGGAGGTCGCCGCCAGCCAAGGCGTCCACGCAACCTTCATGCCCAAGCCGCTCGAGGGCGTGCAGGGTTCAGGCATGCACCTCCACATGTCGCTGTTCCGTGGCGACGACAACGCCTTCTACGACGCCGACGACCCACACCAGCTCTCGCCGCTCGCCAAGGCGTTCATGGCCGGCCTCCTGACCCATGCCGCCGAGATCACGGCCATCACCAACCAAACGGTGAACAGCTACAAGCGTCTCGTTCCGGGGTTCGAAGCGCCCGTCCACGTGAGCTGGGCCAGGAACAACCGCAGCGGTCTGATCCGGGTGCCGATCGCGAAGCGTGGCAATCCGTTGGCGACGCGGATCGAGTACCGGTCGCCCGATGCCGTGTGCAATCCGTACCTGGCGTTCAGCGTGATCCTGGCCGCCGGGATGCGAGGCGTGACCGAGGGATACGAGCTCGCCGACGAGGCCGATGCGAACCTGTTCGAGATGGACGATGCGGCGCTGTCGAAGCTCGGCATCACCCAACTCCCGCAATCGCTCTCCGACGCGCTCAAGCTGATGGAACAGAGCGAGCTCGTCCACGACACGCTGGGTGACCACATCTTCGAGTGGTTCCTCCGGAACAAGCGTCGGGAATGGCGGGACTACAAGACACACGTCAGCCAGTTCGAACTCGATCGATACCTTCGGGCGACATGAAGGACCGCCTCCGTTGATCGCCGTCTTCGCCTCGTCAGTGGCGCCCGAGTTGGCGCGGGCGCTCGACCTGGCGGGCTATGCCTGGAAGGCCGTCGCATCGGCGGACGAGGCCGCCGAACACGAACCGGCCGATGGATGGCAGGCGGCGATCATCGACCTGTCGGCCGGTGCCGAGCCGGGTTGGGCGTTCGCCCGCCTCCTTCGCAAGAACGAATCGGCTCCGGTTCGGGTCCTCGTGCTCGTGGGTGGCGGACACATCGCCGACCTCGAGCACCGCGACGAACTGTTCGACGACTTCTGCTTGGCTCCGTTCCACCCGACGGAGTTCGAAGCCCGGCTCCGCCATGTGCTCTGGTCACCGAACGGACTCACCGCGAGCCGGGCGGACCTCGTGGAATACGGCGAACTCGTGCTCAATCTCGAGACGTATCAGGCGACGATCGCCCGTCGGCCGCTCGACCTCACCTACATGGAATACGAACTCCTGAAGTTCCTCGCTCAGAACCCGGGCAAGGTCTTCACGAGAGAAATCCTGCTGTCGCGGGTGTGGGGGTACGAGTACTACGGCGGAGCCCGGACGGTCGACGTGCACATCCGTCGGCTCCGAGCCAAGCTCGGCGAGGAGCATGCAGGACTGATCGCCACGGTGCGATCGGTCGGCTACCGCTTCGGTCAGTCCCGCTGGGGCGCTTGACCGGACCCACGGTTCAGCGTTCGGCGTGGACGGTCACGGACATCGATCGTGAGCCTAGGTGAGGCGTCGAGTCCGTTCGG
>JBMUCX010000048.1:0-20123 GCA_049458915.1 Ilumatobacteraceae bacterium | reverse complement strand
GGCCCGCCAGAGGCGGGCCGACCCTCACGCATTCGTCGGACGGGGTCAGCTGCAGCCGCTGGTGCTGCCGCAGCTCGGGCAGGCATGGCACGAGCCGGCCCGCACCATGTGGACTCCGCACTGCATGCACATCGGCGCATCGACCGGTCGGACGACGCCGCGTGCCGGCGTGTTGTCCTCGACCGTCGGTGCCAGCACGCCGGTGTCGATGGCCTGCGCCAACTCGGCGGCCGACGGTACCGACTTGGGATCGGGCACCATCTCGGTGCCGTGCGCCGTTTCGATGACCGATTCGTCGATCCCCGGCAGCGTCGGCTGGGTCCGCTCGGAGGTGGTCAAGATGTTCAGTTCGGCTCGCTCCTCGACCGTCATGTAGTCGACCGCCAAGCGCCGGAACAGGTAGTCCATGATCGAGCTGGCGAATCGGAGGTCGGGATCGTCCGTCATGCCGGCCGGCTCGAACTTGGAGTTGACGAACGCCTCGACGAACGCCCGCAGCGGCACGCCGTACTGCAGTCCGTAGCTGACCGACTTGGCGAAGGCATCCATGATCCCGGCCATGGTCGAGCCCTGCTTCGAGACGGTGAGGAAGATCTCACCCGGCTGACCGGTGTCGTACTCCCCGATCGTCGCGAAGCCTTTGCAGTCGGCGACACGGAACTCGAACGTCCGAGCACTGCGGCTCCGAGGGAGCTTCTTGCGAACCGGTTGTTGCACGACCCGCTCGACGATCTTTTCGACGACCTGCGTGGCTGCGGCGGGCGCATCCGCGACGGTGTCGCCCTGGGAGGCGTCACCCTTCTTGGCGGTCGACAGCGGCTGGGCCACTTTGCAGTTGTCGCGGTAGATCGCCACGGCCTTCAGGCCGAGCTGCCACGACAGCAGGTGCAGTGCCTCCACGTCCTCGACGCTCGCCTCTTCGGGCATGTTGACCGTCTTCGAGATCGCCCCGGACAGGAACGGCTGCACCGCCCCCATCATCCGGACGTGTCCCTCGTAGTGGATCGTGTTGTCACCCATCGAACAGGCGAACACCGACACGTGCTCCGCAGCGAGGTGCGGGGCGCCGAGGATCGACTTGTTCTCGTCGATGTAGGCGATGATGTCGTCGACCTGGGCCGGGCCGTAGCCGAGGCGCCGGAGCGCACGCGGGATCGTCTGGTTGACGATCGACATCGTGCCGCCGCCGACGAGTTTCTTCATCTTCACGAGCCCGAGATCCGGTTCGATGCCGGTCGTGTCGCAATCCATCATGAGACCGATCGTCCCGGTCGGAGCGAGCACCGACGCCTGGCTGTTCCGCACGCCGTGCTCGACCCCGTCGCGCACGGCGGATTCCCAGGAGCGCTGGCCGGCGGCGACGAGGTCGCCCGGCACGGCATCCACGTCGTCGATCTCGTAGCTGGCATCGCGGTGCATCTTCAGCACCCGCAGCATGTGCTCTTCGTTCTCGGCGAACCCTTCGAACGGGCCGAGTCGAGCCGCCGTGCGTGCGCTCGTGGCATAGGCGTGCCCGGTCATGAGCGAGGTCAGCGCCGCCGCCCAGGCCCGCCCTTCGGGCGAGTCGTAGGCGTAGCCGAGCGCCATCAGGAGCGCACCGAGGTTGGCGTAGCCGATCCCGAGTTGACGGAAGCGACGGCTCGTCTCACCGATCGGCTCGGTCGGGTAGTCGGCCCTGCCGACGAGGATCTCCTGCGCCGTGAACACCATCTCGACGGTGTGCATGTAGGCATCGACGTCGAACGTGCCGGCCGCACCGTCGCTGTCGTTGTCGAGGTACTTCAGCAGGTTGATCGACGCCAGGTTGCACGCCGAGTTGTCGAGGTGCATGTACTCCGAGCACGGATTCGAGCCGTTGATGCGGCCGGTGTTGTGCGCCGTGTGCCACCGGTTGATCGTCGTGTCGAACTGCAGGCCCGGATCGGCGCACTCCCACGAGGCCTGGGCGATCTGACGCCACAGTGCACGAGCCGGGAGCGACTTCACGACCTGCCCGGTCGTGACCGCCTTGAGTCCCCAGTCGGCGTCGTCGACGACCGCCTGCATGAACTCGTCGGTCACGCGGACCGAGTTGTTGGCGTTCTGGTACTGGATCGAGAACGAGTCGGATCCGTCGAGGTCCATGTCGAAGCCGGCGTCGCGCAGCACGCGAGCCTTGCGCTCCTCTTTGACCTTGCACCAGATGAACTCCTCGACATCGGGATGATCGACGTCGAGGATGACCATCTTCGCCGCCCGACGCGTCTTGCCGCCGGACTTGATCGTGCCGGCCGATGCGTCGGCGCCGCGCATGAAGCTCACCGGGCCGGACGCCGTTCCACCGCCCTCGAGCGGCTCGACGGACGAACGGATCTTCGACAGGTTGACACCCGAACCCGACCCGCCCTTGAAGATCACGCCCTCCTCGCGGTACCAGTTGAGGATGGAGTTCATCTTGTCGTCGACCGACAGGATGAAACAGGCGCTCGCCTGTTGCGGGACGCCGGCGACACCGATGTTGAACCACACGGGACTGTTGAACGCCGCCCGCTGCGTGACGAGGATGAACTTCAGTTCGTCCCGGAACGCGTCGGCTTCGTCGTCGGCGGCGAAATACCCGCCTTCGCGACCCCACTGGGTGATCGTGTCGACGACCCGGTCGACGACCTGCTTCAGCGACGACTCACGCTCGGGCGTACCCGGGGTCCCGCGGAAGTACTTCTGGGCGACGATGTTCGTGGCGTTCATCGACCAGGTCGTCGGGAACTCGACGCCGAGTTGCTCGAACGCCACCGAGCCGTCTTTCCAGTTCGTGATCCGGGCGTCTCGCCGCTCCCAGACGACCTCGTCGTACGGGTCGACGCCCGGCGAGGTGTACAGACGACGCAGGCCGATCCGACCGTTCGCCGGTTTGTCCATGGAGTTCAGTCGGTCGGGGGCCAGGGACATGATGGTCCTTCCAGGGTCGAGGTCTCGTCCGAGACCTGAACGTCGTGATGTCGGGGTGGAGTTCGGTATGGGTGGTCGTGTGGCGGTGGGCGCCGGACCTCGTCGTCCACCACCCGGAAGAACCGCTGACACAAGATGTGGCCTCGGCCTTCCCGCTTTTCGCCATCGAGGCACAACGTGTTGTGCATCGATGGCCGGATTGAGTATTACAGCACTGTAGTTCGCCGGTGTCAACGACGGCGGCCGGAACGTTCCGAACAACTCGCTGACCTGGGACGACCCGGTATCTCGGGGTGCCCTCGGCGGGCGACACACAGGTTCGGGGCCGAGGCCCCAGGCGATCTCCCCGACGCCGGGTGCCCCACCACCCGACCTCCAGGTCGCTGCTCCTCGTCCGTGTGTCGCGCCGCCTCGGGCACGGCGGCCCACGTTAGAGGTGACGCCCTGTGGAACGGAAGGGGACAACCTTGTGAACTCAGATGTGGATGACGATGTGGACAACCACGTCGGCGGCGCGGTCCGTGCCTCGCCGTCCGTCCCGAGTCCGAGATCTCGCCGTCGAACCGCTCCCGACAGGCCGTCTCGACGGCATCCCGTGGCAGGATCATGGAGAGATGAGTTCGACCCGGCCGGCGCTCCGGCGCATCCACCCGTCCGTCGTGGACCCGATCGGGGTCCGCGAGGCGTACACCGTCGATCGGCCCCGCCTCCCCGATCGTCCGTGGATCGGACTCTGCATGGTGACCAGTCTCGACGGGACCGTCTCCGTCGACGGACGATCCGGGGGCCTCGGCAACGCCAACGATCTCGAGGTCCTGCTGACACTGCGCTCACTCGCCGACGTCGTCCTCGTCGGCGCGGGCACGGTGAGGGACGAGGGGTACGGAGCGCCGCGTCGGCCCGGACAGCGTGTCGGTGTCGTGACCCGTTCCGGCCGCGTCGATCTCGAGGGCCCGCTCTTCACGTCCGGAAGTGGCTTCCTGATCGCCCCGCACGACGCACCGATCGACGAGGACCGGGTCGACGTGCTCCGGGCCGGTCGCGGTCTCGTCGACCTCGGCGAGGCCGTGCGGCGACTGCACGAGGTCGTGCCCGGGGTCCTCCACGTCCAGGCCGAGGGGGGCCCGGTGCTCAACGCCGCGTTGTTGTCGAACGACCTGATCGACGAACTGAACCTGACCCTCGCCTCACGATTGTCCGGCGGGCCAGGTCGTCGACTCGCCCACGAGGCCCCGGAAATCGACCGGCGCTTCGATCTCGCTCATCTCCTGGTCGACGACGACGGCTTCGTCTTCGGACGCTGGACACGTCGACGCTGACCCGACGATCACCCGGTTGCCGGCGTCACCGGACGGTCAGACCGGACGCTCGGCGTCCGCCTTCGCGAGCAGGTCGAGCTCGCTCTGGAAATCGGCGGCGGCGTCGAACTCCTTGTAGACCGATGCGAACCTGAGATAGGCGACCTCGTCGAGGAGCCGCAGCCGGTCGAGCACCGCGAGTCCGATCCGCGCCGACGTCACGTCACCGCCCACCAAGCGGACCTCGTCCTCCACCGACACCGCCAATGCATCGACGTCGGCGGCGTCCACCGGACGACCCTTCGACGCGGCCGCCACACCCTGCACGATCTTGGCCCGGTCGAACGGCTGGCGGTCGCCGGTCGACTTCACCACCACGAGCGGGATCTCCTCGATCCGTTCGTAGGTGGTGAACCGGAACGAACATTCCGGGCACTGACGACGGCGCCGCACCGAGGCACCCTCCGCTGCCACGCGCGAGTCCACGACCTTGGTGTCGTCGGCTCGGCAGGTCGGGCAATGCACCCGATCAGATTAGCCCCGACAGCGCCTCCCGCCCCGGGGTCGCCGTCGACCGTCAGGGGAGCAACACCGACTGGCCGGCCTGGATCGACGGGCCACCGTTGAGCGTGATCAGCGCATCGACGTACCGTCGGATCGGCACCGCGCCTCGGTGCTGCTCCGCGATCGACCACAACGTGTCGCCGGCCCGAGCGGTGACCCTGACGGAGACGGCGTGTCCGGCGTCCGATGCGGCGAACGCCGGAGCGCCGACCGGATCGAGCAACACGTCGTGCACCGCCACGGCCACCACGGCCACCACGATCGCCAGCAGCAAGCCGACGACTGCCCGACGACGACGGTACGTCGCCTCGGACCGCACCCGACTCGTCGGCCGCCGCCCGGCCCGATGGGCGTCCACGGAGGTGCCGGGGGCCGATCCAGACGCGTGACGCGGTGTCGTACGGATCGTCACGGTGCGGCCGGTGGGCGGGCGACGGACCGGCGCGCCGCGCGTCACGCCCGGTCGGCGCGAGATCTCGGTCGGATCGGTGGTGAGGGTGTTCATGGCGTCGGCTGCTTTCTCGGTCGAGTCGTCGTCGGGCGGCGAGGTGTGTGGGGCGAGGTGTGTGGGGCGAGGTGTCGGGTACGGCATCGATCCGGGCAGGGATCGGATCGAACATCCGTACCCACGAACATGTGTACCCGAACAACCGTTCGTTCGTCAAGTACCCTCACGAACATCCGTGCGACGAACAGATGTTTGACTCCGCCATCGAACGCCCGTACGATGGCGTCCATGGCCACCACCGGACTCACCAGCCGCCAGCACCAGATCCTCGAGTTCATCGAGGCCCAGACGCGCGAACGCGGTTTCCCACCGTCGGTCCGCGAGATCGGCGAGGCCGTCGGACTCACGTCCCCGTCGACGGTCCACAGCCACCTCAACACCCTCCAGCGACTCGGCTTCCTCCGACGCGATCCCACCAAGCCCCGGGCGATCGAGGTCCGCTGGGATCCCAACTCCGGGGTCGTGATGGAACGTCGACCGGTTCGACACGTCCCGCTGGTCGGTGATGTCGCCGCCGGCACCGACGTGCTCGCTCAGGAGAACGTCGAGGAGATCTTCCCGGTCCCGACCGACTTCACCGGCGAGGGTGACCTGTTCATGCTGCGGGTTCGCGGCAACTCGATGGTCGATGCCGGCATCCTCGACGGGGACTTCGTGATCGCCGTCCAGCAATCGACCGCCGAACGGGGGCAGATCGTCGTCGCGGGTATCCCCGGGAACGAAGCCACCGTGAAGACGTACCAGCGGAACGGTCGCCAGGTCGTCCTCGTTCCCGCCAATGCCACGATGGAGCCGATGACCTTCGACCCCCAGGACGTGACGATCTTCGGACGTGTCGTCACCGTGATGCGGCGACTCTGACTCCTCCGCAGGCTGCGATTCCGGTCACCCGGCGGCTCAGCCGAGTGGCGGGCCGGACGGCGGAGCCCACGTCGTGGAGGTCACCGTCGGTTCGACCCTCCGTCGACCGTGAACCAGCACGAGGCCTGCGACGACCAGTCCGCAGCCGAGGAGCGCCACCGCCACGGCGCGTAGCGCAGCGACCCCACGGTCCGGTGACCGTCCGATCGCCACGACCACGTCGGCGTCCGGACCGATCGCGGTGATCTCGTATCGACCGACCCGGTCGATCTCGAAACGACCGAGCGACGTCGCCGTGGCCCCGCCGGGCCCACTGAGGTCGTAGCTCGCCGACCGATCGTCGCGGATCGCCAGGGTCCGGGACCCGTCGGTCACCTCGACGTCGAGGACGTCGCCACCGGACGGCATGGCGACGCAGCCGTCCGGGACCGCCGCCCCGTCGGTCCCCCGCTCCTCGAACACGTAGAACGTCCCGGTCACGGCGAACTCGAGCGTCGTCGTGCATCCGATCGCCGCACGCGACAACCGCTCCACGTTCTGGGCCGGTCGGGCGATCGCCGCGTACCACGCCGCCATGGCGGGAGCGGTGCTCACCGCCACCACCACGACGGCGAACAGCACTCGGACGCTACGGCGGCGTCCGGCCGGGCGATTCGTCGTGCTCATCCGACGCCGAGGCGCTCCGCCAGGAGTTCGATCCGGTCGTCGGGTTGCACCACGGCGAGTCGTACGAACTCGCGACCCGCCGCACCGTAGAAGTCGCCCGGGCTCGCGAGCGCACCCCCCTCTCGCACGAGTCGCTCGGTGAACGCCCACGCATCGCCGACCCGGAACCACAGGTAGAAGCCACCGGCGGGCGGCACGATGTCGAGCCCCGACCACGCCGAGAGCACCTCCGCCAGCCGCTCGAGTCGACGGCGATACCGGTCGCGCTGCTCGGTGACGTGATCGTCGTCGTCGAGTGCCACGACCGCCGCCGCCTGAGCCGGGCCCGGCACCATCATCCCGACGTGCTTGCGGACCTCCTGCAGATAATGGACCAGTTCTGGATCACCGGCGTAGAAGCCGACCCGCATCCCGGCCAGGTTGCTGCGCTTCGAGAGCGAATGCACCGCCACGACGCCTTCCACACCGTGCTCGAGGACGGTCCGGCCCCGGTCGGCCCAGGTGAACTCGACGTAGCATTCATCGGAGAACACCGGCACCTCGTGGCTCCTCCCCCACTCGGCTGCAGCGCCGAGGTCGTCGAGGATCCCACTCGGGTTGCCGGGACTGTTGACCCAGAGCGCCAGCGCTCGAGCCGCATCGGCCGGGTCGATCGCATCGAGCCGAAGTCCGCCCGCCGGGGCCATGGGTACCGGCACGGCGCGGCAGCCGGCGAGGGTCGCACCCATCTCGTACGTCGGATAGGCGATCTCGGGACAAAGGATCGTGTCCCGATCGGGTCGCCTGAGCCGCAACCACTGCGGCAGGGTGCCGACGAACTCCTTGGTCCCGACGCACGCCGCCACGTGGGCGACGTCGAGGTCGACTCCGAATCGACGCCGGTTCCAGCCGACGATGGCCCGCCGGAGCGCATCGGTGCCGACGCTCGGCGGATACCCCCGCTCGGCGTCGGATCGTCCGAGCGCCTCGACCACCGACGGCGGCGGCGGATCGCACGGGGTTCCGATCGAGAAATCGAGGAGACCGCCATCGAATCCTGCGGCCAGCGGCTTGAACCGATCGACGCGCTCGTACGGATACGGCGGAGGGACGAACGGCGTCGACGTGGACATGCGAGCCAGATGCTAGGCGGGCTTCGATCTCCCGGCGTCGTCGGCGCTCCGGGCCGACCCGACGACGAACGAGGCGAGCCGTCCGACGGAGGCATCGGCCAGCCTGGCTCTGATCACCCAACCGTCCGACCGCTCGGTGACGCTGACGACCTGCCCTTCACGGTGCACCGAGGCGAGGACGTCACCACGTTCGAAGGGAACGTGCAACTCGACGACCGCCGACAGCGACCTCAGTCGATCGGACAGCACCTCCAGGAACCGCTCGATCCCCTCGCCGGTCACTGCACTGACCGCCACCGATCCGACGTGATCGACCGTGAGTCGCTCTGCGCTCGCTGGAGCGAGATCGGCCTTGTTGAACACGATCAGTTCGGGCACGGCATCGGCATCGATCTCGGCGAGCACCGTTCGCACGGCGTCGATCTGCCCGGTCGGATCGGCCGCCGATGCATCCACGACGTGCACCAGCAGGTCCGCCTGGGACGCGACTTCCAGCGTTCCCTTGAACGCCTCGACCAACCCGTGCGGCAGATTCCGGACGAAGCCGACCGTGTCGGTGAGGAGCACCGGTTCGCCACCGGGCAAGGACAATCGCCGCGTGGTCGGGTCGAGCGTCGCGAACAACCGGTCGGCCGACAGGACACCGGCATCGGTCAGACGATTGAGGAGCGTCGACTTGCCCGCATTCGTGTATCCGACGATCGTGACGTGCGCCAGACCGCTCCGACTCCGCGATCGGCGCTGCAACGACCTCGTCTCGGCCAGATCACGCAGATCGGATTCGAGCTTCGTGATCCGACGCATGATCCGACGCCGATCGACCTCGATCTTGGTCTCGCCTCCGCCGAACCGAGCGCCGACACCACCGCGCTGCTGCGCGAGGTTCGCCGACTTGCCACGTCGGAGCCGCGGCAGGCGATACCGGAGGAGGGCCAACTCGACCTGTGCCTTGCCCTCCAGCGTGTGGGCGTTCTGGGCGAAGATGTCGAGGATCACGGCGGTCCGGTCGATCGCGGTCCGGCCGAGCGCTTTCTCCAGGTTGTACTGCTGTGCCGGAGCGAGTTCGTTGTCGAACACGACCGTGTCGGCGTCGACCGCCAGACACAGCTCCTTCAGTTCCTCGACCTTCCCCTTGCCGATGTACCAGGTGTGGTCGGGAGCATCACGACGCTGGACGAGACGGCCAGCGACATCGGCACCGGCGGTGTCGACGAGCAGTTCGAGCTCGTCCAGGCCGGCATCGACCTGCTCATCGGTTCGGCCGGACAGAGCAACGGCGACGAGCACGATCTTCTCCCGGAACGTCCGGTCGATCAGCGTCGCGCCGAGCGCCTCCTGGTACGGACTGCTCACGTCGGCGAACTGATCTCGATCGACGCCATGATCGACGCCACGTACGTCGCCGGGCCGGTGAGGGTCACCCGACCGCGAGACGGGCGGTCGAGGGTCACCGTGGCCGATCCGCCGTCCATCCGCACGACGATCTCACCGTCTCGCGGAGTCGCCAAGCCCCACGACGCTGCCGCGTGCGCCGACGCACACGCCCCGGTGCCACAGGCCTCGGTGACGCCGACCCCGCGTTCGTGGACCCGCATCCGGATCATGTGCTGCTGATCGCCCGGAGCGACGACCTCCAGATTGACACCCGGCACCTTGGACCCCAGACCGACGAGGTCGACGACGTCGACGTCGTCGACACCGACCACGCTGTGCGGGTTGCCCAGGCCGAGGTGGGCGACGGGACGGTCGGGATGGCAACCGAGCGATTCCCAGCCGACGGGTGCCCCGAGTCGTTCGACCGATCCCATGTCGACCGTCACCTGCACGGTTGCCGGGTCGGCGGTCGCCGAGACGTCGACCGAACGTTCTCCTGCATCGGTCAGGATCGACAGCGAGCCGAGTCGACCTTCACGGCGTGCGATCGCCTGGGCGAAGCATCGGATCCCGTTACCGCTCATCTCGGCCCGGCTGCCGTCGGCATTGTGCAGCACCATCCGGGCGTCGTGCCCGGCGACCGACGTCCCGATCAGCAGTCCATCGGCACCGAGTCCCCGTCGACGATCACACCACCGCTGCGCCAACACGGACAGATCGGTCTCCGGTGGATCGAACACGACGAGGAAGTCGTTGCCGAGCCCGTGGTGTTTCGTCACGGTGAGCATGTGCGTCCCAGCGTACCGAAGGGCGACGGCTCACGGTTCGGGGGCCTCGGCGAAGGCCCGGAGCACCGCCGGTGTCGCCTCGGCGACCGCATCGTGCACCACGTCGACCCAGACGATGCGCGGATCACGCCCGAACCACCGGAGTTGCCTGACGGCGAACTGCCGCGTGCGAACGATGATCCGGTCGACGGCCTCGTCGAGGCCGATCCGACCCTCGAGATGGGACACGATCTCCTTGTACCCGAGTGCCTGACCGGCCGAGCGGGACAGACCTCGATCGGCCAGGATCGCAGCGACCTCGTCGACGAGTCCGTCGGCGATCATGGACTCGACCCGCCGCTCGACCCGATCGGCCAAGACCGCACGCTCCCACCGGACACCGATCTGGGTCACCGGTGAGGGCGGATAGGCGTCGAGGCCCGGGCCGTAGGAACTGAAGCGCCTGCCGCTGCCCTCGACGACTTCGAGCGCTCGAACGATCCGTCGGACGTTGGTCGGCTCCATCCGAGCAGCGGCAGAGGCATCGAGTGCGGCCAAGCGGGCGTGGAGGACCTCCGGTCCGTGCTCGTCCGCCTCGCACTCGAGGCGTCGCCGGAGGTCGGGCCATTCCCCGGGCAGATCGAGCCCGTCGATGACCGCCCGGTGGTACAGGCCGGTCCCGCCGACCAGGATGGCGCGCCGACTGCGCTCAGCGATGTCGGCGAGCGCTTCGGCGTACAGGCGCTGGAACTCGGCGACCGTGAACTCGTCGGAGGGATCGACGAGGTCGAGGAGATGATGACGGATCTCGGCTCGCTCGGCCGGTGTCGGCGTCGCGGTCCCGATGTCCATACCCCGGTACACCTGCATCGAGTCCACGGAGATCAATTCGACGTCGCCGAGTGCCCGGGCAGCAGCCATCGCCACCGCCGACTTGCCGGATGCGGTGGGTCCGACGACCGCGACACGAACGGGCGTCACGCCTGACACGCCCTCAGAGCGCAGCGACGGGGATACGGAGCCGGTGCGCCGGTTCGGACACGAACTCGACGAACCGGCCCTCGAGGAAGTGCGGCGCGCCGCGTGTGATCTCGACCAGGGCATAGCTACCGGTCCGCAGCGGTCGCGGCGGGGCGAAGTGGACGAGCTTGTTCTGTCGGGTCCGCCCGGTGAGCACCGACGGGTCCCGCTTGGACGGCCCTTCGACGACGACTTCGTCGATCCGACCTTCGCGGGCACGGTTGTGGGCCAACGCCGATCGTTCGATCACCACGCGGAGTCGACGGAATCGCTCTCCGGCCACCGCCGGGTCGACGAAGTCGGCCTCCATCTCGGCAGCCTCCGTACCCGGACGCGGCGAGAACAGGAACGTGAAGGCGTCGTCGAACGCCGCCGTGGCGGCGACCTCGAGGGTTCGAGCGAAATCGTCGTCGGTCTCACCGGGGAAGCCGACGATGACGTCGGTCGTGACCGCCAGATCCGGGATCGCGGCACGCGCTTCGGCGAGACGCTCGAGGTAGCGATCGGCGGTGTAGCCGCGATGCATCGATGCCAACACGCGGTCGCTGCCGGACTGCAACGGATAGTGCAGGTGTTCGCAGACGGCAGGGACATCGGCCATTGCAGCGAAGGTCTCGGACCGCATGTCCTTCGGATGTGGACTCGTGTACCGGACCCGTCGGATACCCGGGACCGACCCGACCGCGCGGAGGAGATCGGCGAACAGCGGGCGGAGTCGTGCGTCGACGTCGCCGTCGCGGCGAGCGGCCACCTGGAGATCACGGCCGTAGGAGTTCACGTTCTGCCCGAGAAGCGTCACTTCGGTGACGCCCTCGGCCGCACAGCGCTCGACTTCGGCGACCACCTCGGAGAAGGGTCGGCTCATCTCGGCGCCGCGAACGGACGGGACGATGCAGAAGGCACAGCTGTTGTCACAGCCGATCTGGATCGTGACCCATGCAGCGTGCCCGGTCTCGCGCCGAACCGGGAGCGCCGACGGGAACATGGCTCGGTCATCGACGACCGCGGCCTCGAGGATCTCGACGAGCGGTCCGGTGGCGGCTCGGGACTCGGTGAGCAACTCGGCGGCCCGATGCACGTTGTGCGTGCCCATCACGACGTCGACGTGGCGCGCCTTCGTTGCGACCAACTCGCGGTCCTTCTGTGCCAGACAACCGGAGACGACGATCTGTCGACCCTCTCGTGCGTCCTTCCACGGCCGGAGGTGACCGAGGTTGCCGTACAACTTGTTGTCGGCGTTCTCTCGGATGCAACAGGTGTTCAGCACGACGACGTCGGCGTCGTCCTCGGACTCGGCTCGCTGATAGCCATCGGCCTCGAGCAGACCGGCGATGCGCTCGGAGTCGTGCTCGTTCATCTGACACCCGTACGTCCGGATCACGTAGCGACGTGGGTGAGCGGCATCCATGCCGGTCAGGCTAACGCTCCCCCGTCGGGCGAACGCCCGTCATGTGACCGACGGTCGGCGGCGGGCGGGAAGGTTTCGGCCGCGATGGTGGTTCCATTGCCACGTGCCGTCCGACGACTTCGAACACTTCGATCTGATCATCATCGGGAGCGGATCGGGGAACTCGATCCCCGACCACCTCGCCGACCACCGGATCGCCGTCGTGGAGCGGTCCACGTTCGGTGGGACCTGCCTGAACGTCGGGTGCATTCCATCGAAGATGTTCGTGCTCCCGGCCGATCGGGCCGTCGAAGCGGCCGACAGCGCTCGGCTCGGCATCGACGTGCGTTTCCACGGCGCCGACTGGCGAGCGATTCGCGATCGGATTTTCGGGCGGATCGATGCGATCGCCGAATCCGGACGGAACTACCGGGCCTCGGGGACACCGAACGTCACGCTGATCGAGGGCACCGCCCGATTCGTCGGCGACCGGACGCTCGACGTCGAAGGTCGCCGGATCACCGGAGAGCACGTCTTGGTCGCCGCCGGGTCACGGCCGACCGTCCCGCCGATTCCCGGGTTGACCGAGACCGGCTTCCACACCTCGGACACGATCATGCGACTCGACGAACTCCCGAATCGCCTCGGGATCATCGGCGGCGGCTACATCGCCGTCGAGATGGGTCACGTGTTCTCGGGCCTGGGCTCGCAGGTCTCGATCTTCAACCGCTCGGAGCTCCTGCTCCGGGCGCACGATCGCGAGATCGCCGAGCGGTTCACCGAGGTCTTCCGCGATCGGGTCGACCTCCACCTCGAACACCTTCCCAGCCGCATCGAGCGACGCGGGTCGACGATCGTCGTGCACTGCGCCGGCGAGGAGGTCGAGGTCGATGCGCTGCTCGTGGCGACCGGACGGGAGCCGAACAGCGACCTCCTCGACGTCGATCTCGGCGGTGTCGCCTGCCACCACCACGGCACGATCGTCGTCGACGAGCACCAGCGGACGTCGGCCCCGAACGTGTGGGCCGTCGGTGACATCGCCAACGAGTTCCAGCTGAAGCACGTCGCCAATCACGAGGCCGCCGTCGCCTTCTGGAACATCGCCCACCCGGACGATCTCCGGACGACCGACCACTCCGCCGTCCCGGCGGCGGTGTTCAGCCATCCGCAGGTCGCATCGGTGGGGCTCACCGAGGAACAGGCACGAAGCCGCGGTATCGACCTCGTCGTCGGACGGCGTGACTACGCCGGGACCGCCTACGGCTGGGCACTCGTCGACGACACCTCGTTCGCCAAGGTGCTCGTCGACCGGACGAACGGGTCGATCATCGGCGCCCACATCATCGGGCCGCAGGCGGCGACACTGATCCAACCGCTCGTCCAGGCGATGCAGTTCCGCCAGTCGGCCGCCGAGATCGCCGACGAGCCCTACTGGATCCATCCGGCGCTCACCGAGGTCGTCGAGAACGCCCTCCTCGACGCCGTCGGGCAACTCTGATCGGTCGACCGGAGGAACCGGCCCGACCGGCGTCCGACCGCTAGCGTGCCGGACATGCTCGCTGTCCTCCTCGACTCGTTCGGCTATCGCGCCATGGCGCTCCTCCACATCCTGACCGCCGTGCTGGCGTTCGGGCCGCTGTTCGTGTACCCGGCGCTGCGCAAGGCCGGGCAGACGGCGACCGTCGCCGCGCTCCACATGCGGATCACCTTCCCCGCCCTCGTCGCCCTGTGGGTGCTGGGCATGGGCCTGGCCGGCATGTCGCAAGACGCCTACTCGGTCTCCCAGACCTGGCTCTCGCTGTCGATCGTGGTCTGGGTCGTCCTCGTGGCCGTGAGTTGGTTCCTGATCCGCCCGGCACTGACCGATGACGGCGAGGCGGCGACCAAGAAGCTGTCGGCCGGGGTGGGCATCACGCACCTCGGCTTGATCATCGGCCTGGTGCTGATGATCTGGAAGCCCGGCATCTGACGATGCCGTCGACGATCCGAGCGGCCGTGTGCCGGTCGTTCGGAGCGCCCCTGTCGATCGAGCACCTGACCCTCGCCGACCCGGGGCCGGGCGAGGTCCGCGTCCGGATCGGAGCCGTCGCCGCGTGCCACGGCGACGTCTCGTTCGTGGACGGCGAGTGGGGCGGCGATCTGCCCACCGTCGTCGGGCACGAGGCGGCCGGGACCATCATCGGCGTCGGCGAAGGCGTCGGCTTCGAGCTCGGGTCACCGGTCGTCGTGACCCGCATCAGGTCGTGCGGCGAGTGCGATCGGTGCCAACGAGGTGCAGAGGTGGCCTGCCGAACCCGGTTCCTCCTCGACGACGTGTCACCGCTGACGGACTCGTCGGGTGCTCCCGTCGGCCACGGCCAGCGAACGGCGGCATTCGCGGAAGAGGTCGTGGTCCACGCCTCGCAGGTCGTCCCGATCGACGGCCCGGTTCCCTTCGAGTCGGCTGCGCTCCTGGCGTGCGGGGTGCTGACCGGGGTCGGTGCCGTCGTCAACACTGCTGCGGTCGAGCCGGGCAGCACGGTCGTCGTCATCGGCTGCGGTGGCATCGGCCTGAACATCGTGCAGGGTGCGGCATTGGCACGGGCGGCGACGATCGTCGCCGTGGATCCCGTCGACAGCAAGCGTGATCTCGCCGTCCAACTCGGAGCGACCACGTCGCAACCTCCCGGCCCCCGACTCGCCGAGCACGTCGCCGAACTGACCGGCGGGGCGATGGCCGACTACGTCTTCGTCGCGACCGGTGCAGCGACGGCACTCGACACGATCGACGAGCTCGCCGGGACCATGGGAGCGCTCGTCGTCGTCGGCATGCCGCCCAGCGGAGTCACTGCGAAGTTCGACCCCGGAACCCTTGCCGCTCGGAACCAGCGGATCATCGGATCGAGAATGGGGACGTCCGTCGTCGCCCGCGACGTCCCGCGTCTCGTCCAGCGGTATCTCGACGGCGAACTCGAACTCGACGGCCTCATCAGTCGCCGGTTCGCGCTGGACGACATCGACGAAGCGTTCGAGGACGTCCGACGCGGGACCGCGCTCCGTGACGTGATCGTGTTCGACTGATCGACGGGGCCGGTCAGGATTCGAGGACGAGCCTGGGCCGATCGGCCGAGGTCGACGATTCCGACGAGACACCCTTGACGAGCGGTCCCTCGGACGGTGCCCGGAGTGCGACGGCGACGACCGGGCGGCCGGCCGAACGTTCGGCGGCGACGTGTGAGGTCAGGTCGAACCGGTGGACCGTCGCCGAGGACCCCACCACCGTGGTCCGGTCGAGTTCGGCGCCGAGCGGCGGCTTGGTGCGCCACGTGACCCCGCTCTCGGACCACGACGTCGACGTGACCGCATGAGCCACCACATCGGTCCGTCCGTTCTTCCGGCCGTGCAGGCGCATCGTGAGGACGGCCGACGACACGTCGCCGACGTGGGCGGTCGTGTCGACCATCACATAGAGCCACCGGTTGTTCCCCGGTTTCGACGTCTGCACCTCGACGGTGGTGGCCGAGCCGAAGTTCCGCCCAGCGGATCGGCCATCGCGCACGTGCGCATCGACGTCGACGAGAACGGTCGTCGTCGTGCGCGGCCGCCGGAACGGTCCGGTGACCTCGTAGGTGATGCCACGCACGCCGTCGGTACCTCGCTGCGACGAGAAGTACATCCTGGAGTGGTCGGGCGAGAAGGCGACCCCGGTGAGCTCCGACGAGGACTGACCGGCCACCCGGAGGAACGGTGCCACCTCCACGTCACCTCCGAGGGCATCCGACAGGATGCAGATCTCCATGTTGCCGCCGTCCTCGCAGACGTAGACGTCGCCGGACGGACCGTGCACCGTCACGTTGTCGACCCCGCGGAGCGCAGCGGTGCTGCTGGCCACCCCGTCGTAGAACACGCGGATGGCATCGGTCTCGAGGTCGACGAGCCAGACCTTGGAGTCCCCCTTCGTCGTGAAGTACAGGAGTCGATCCTCGATCCACAGGCCTTCTCCGCCGTTGAACGCCGTGGTCCCGCCACTGCGGTCGGGAGCGGTCGACGAGGTCGGCAACCAGGTGATGACACCCCTGCTGACGGCTGCTGCGTACAGCTGCCCCGACGAGAAATCACCCGCAGTGGTCGGTACGAACTTGTAGAAACGGCCCGACGACGAGTCCTCGGTGAGATACACCACCCGAGTCACCGGGTCCTCCATGGCTGCTTCGTGATTGAAGGTACCGAGTGCGGCTCGGAGGACCCCCTGGCCCGGTGATTGCGGGTCGCACTCGTAGACGCGACCGGTCGCCACCTCCTCGCAGCTCAGCCATCGGCCGGCCACCGTCGGCCCGCCGGCACAGTTCCGGCTGGTGCCGGTGAGCACCGTGTAGGCATCGGTCACCTCGCCGGACGAATCGAACCGCAGCACACCGACGCCACCGGCGCCGGACGACCGCTCGGAGTTGGAGACGTAGACCCAGCCTCCGCCGTCACTCGGAAAGCAGCACCCTCCATCCGGGGCTCGGTGCCAGACGTGATCGGTGCCCGGGACCCGAGCGTCGGATCGAGCGAGCACCCGACTCGTGAAGCCCTTCGGGAGGTGGATGCCGTTGGCGTCGGCGGTTCCCGACAGCGGTCCGTACGGGCCGTCCCCGACGATCGTGGCTGCCCGGGCCAAGGCCGAAGGAAGCAGCGAGCCACCGACCGCGACACCACCGATCGCGAGCATCGCCCGCCGGACGAACTCCCGACGATCGAGCCCCACGAGCGGTTCGCCGTGCGGCTGGAGCCGTTCGAGCGGAGTGGTCATGGGCGTACTCTAGGTGGTCGACAACCTCTCGGTGTTCGACGATGGAGCGGCGACGTCCGGAGACATCGTCGACGGGAGCGACCGGTCAGACGTGCGCCGGGCGCAGACCCTGCCGAGGCCACTCCATCGACACGAGCCGTCCGGTGCTCGAGCACGTGATGTAGGCAGTGCGCAGGTCGACACCACCGAAGCAGATGTTGGTCGTGACCAGGTCGCCGGTGGCGTGGTGCTCGATCGTCGTCCCGTCGGGGGAGATCGCCGTCACACCGCCGTTGAAGATCGTGGCGACGCACACCCAGCCGTCGCCGTCGACGGCGAGCGAGTCGAGGTACTGCATCCCGGGCAGTCCGCACAGAAGTGCCGCCGGGTCGAGAGGCACCGGTGGTGCGACCTCGCCCGGGGCGATGACCGGACGTCGGAACACCCGACCGGACACGGTTTCCGCCCAGTACAACATCGAGCCATCCGGTGACAGTCCGATCCCGTTCGGTGCCTCGACCGGGAACACGACCTCACGGATCGAAGAACCGTCGGCGAGGGCGTAGTAGATGCCGGTGAGATCGCTGGTCCGAGCACCGTGATCGCGAATGCCGTGGTCGGTGAAGTAGAAGCCGCCGTGACCATCCATCACGAGATCGTTCGGCGCCCGGAGCGGCCGACCGTCGCACTCGGTGTACAGATCGACCACGGATCCGGTGTCGAGATCGACACGCTGGATCCGACCACCGATGTGGGCCGCCGGGTCGAATCCACCGGGCAGGAGGAGATCGCCGAGTTCGGCCGGCCGGAACGCACCGCCGTTGTTGCACAGGTAGATCGCGCCGTCGGGCCCGCCGGCGGCACCGTTCGGTCCGCCCGGGATCTCGGCGATCGTCTCGGTCGAACCGTCGGGAAACACGCGGGTGAGTCGCGGTCCGAACATCTCGACGAGGACGATGGTGCCGTCGGACAGTGCGATCGGACCCTCGGGAAACCGCAGCCCACTCGCGATCTCGGTCAGTACGGGCTGGAACGAAGTGATGTCCACCGGGCGATTGTGTCACCCGGTGGACATCGGATCGTCAGTCGAGACTGATCGGCTCGTCGTCGGCGTCGGTGAACTCCTCGACGACATCGTCGCCGCCGCGGAGACCGGCCGCGATCATCACCTTGTCGCTGATGTCCATCATCACCTCGGGGTGCTCGGTGAGGAAGTTCTTCGCGTTTTCGCGACCCTGGCCGAGCTGTTCGCCGTCGTAGGTGAACCATGCACCCGACTTGGTGACGATGCCGAGGTCGACCGACAGGTCGAGCAAGGCGCCTTCTCGCGAGATGCCCTTGCCGTACATGATGTCGAACTCGGCCTGACGGAACGGCGGAGACACCTTGTTCTTGACGACCTTGACGCGCGTCCGGTTCCCGACCACCTCGGCACCGTCCTTCAGCGATTCGATGCGGCGGATGTCGAGCCGGACCGACGAATAGAACTTCAGGGCCCGACCACCCGGCGTCGTCTCGGGCGAACCGAACATGACGCCGATCTTCTCGCGGAGCTGGTTGATGAAGATGGCGATCGTCTTGGTCTTGTTCAGGTTGCCCGTCAGCTTGCGGAGGGCCTGGCTCATCAGGCGCGCCTGGAGGCCGACGTGGCTGTCGCCCATCTCACCTTCGATCTCGGCTCGCGGCGTGAGCGCCGCCACCGAGTCGATGACCACGACGTCGATCGCACCGGACCGGACGAGCATGTCGGCGATCTCGAGCGCCTGCTCACCGGTGTCGGGCTGGGAGATCAGCAACTGGTCGATGTCGACGCCGATGGCCTTGGCGTACACCGGGTCCATGGCGTGCTCGGCGTCGATGTACGCGCACACGCCACCGTTGCGCTGCGCCTCCGCCACGACGTGCATGGCGAGGGTCGACTTACCGGACGACTCCGGTCCGTAGATCTCGGTGATCCGGCCGCGAGGGAGACCGCCGATGCCGAGGGCGAGGTCGAGGCTGAGAGCGCCGGTCGAGACGGCCTCGATGGCCATCGACCCCTTCTCCCCCATCCGCATGATCGAACCCTTGCCGAACTGCTTGTCGATCTGGGCCAGCGCCATGTCGAGTGCTTTGTCCCGGTCGTTGCTCATCTGTGAACTCTCCTGTGTCGTGACTGTCGATGTCGTGGACTGTCGGTGGGGCGTGGAGCCCGATGTGCGACACCGTACGGACGGGGTGTCACAGGGTTGCCGGAACCGGTCGGATGACCGGGGCCGGGAATGACACGAGTGTAGTTGTCGAACAACCGTTCGGCAAGCATCGAGACGAACAATCGTTCGACCGGCGGCTCGAACGCCGGCGGGCCCGATCGATTCGGAACTCAGAGGGTGGCGTCGCCCTCACCACGGATCTCGGCGTCGGTCGGACGACGCATCCACAGGTCGACGGCCTGCCACACCGTGAACGACAGCGGATAGAACACCGCCGGACCGAGCAGGGCGATGGCACCGGTGACGATCACGATGCCGAGCGTCGGCACGTCGGGGGCCGTGGCGACGACGAGGATCAGGATCGACAACAGGATGCTGAGGAAGGTCAGGATGATGTTCGCCGTGATCGCGCCGAGTTCGAAGGCGTCGTCACCCCTTCGGTAGGCGTGCCCGCAGGTTCGACAGCGCTCCTGACGGGTGAACCAGCCCGTGAAGTAGGCCCGTCGATCACCGCACCACGCGCACCGGCGCGTGAAGCCGCGCGCCAGGAGTCGGGGCCGCGACGGCACGGCCACCACGGGGCGAGGTTCGAGGTTGCTCCGATCGACGTTCGGTTCGCTGGCCATGGGGCGTCTCCTCCGTGCCTGCACCGGTCGCAGCGGCACTCGCCCGCCGACGTTACATTCCGTTCGC
>JBMUCX010000047.1:0-20189 GCA_049458915.1 Ilumatobacteraceae bacterium | reverse complement strand
GGCACCATCATCCTCCCCGTCGGCGAACGACCACCCGACCTCACCACCCACCAACACACCCGACTCGCCCGACAACGAGCCCGACAACTCAGTGCCCGAGGTGCCTCGCCAACGTGAGCAACTGCTTGCGGACCATGACGCCGTCTCCCGGGCCGAGCACGAACCGTTCGAGGAGACGACCTCCTGGCACGTCCATCCGGGCGCGTACTCGCGACACGAGTCGGGTGGAATCGCCGATCCGCCGGAGGTCGTAGGCCAGGGAGAACCCGATTCGGGTGGACGACCGGGGGAGTGACAGCACGAACGTCCTCGGCTCCTCGGCGACCACGACCTCGAAGCGCACCGGCCCGCCTCCGGGGATCACGTCACCGGTACCGACGTCGTGCCACTCCGGAAGGATCGAACGGGCGCTGCGCCGACCGAGGTTGTCGATCCAGTCGTAGCTGTACCAGCCGCCCCGGCCGAAGCCCATCTGGCGCAGCCACGGGAACACCGACTCGGGGGGTGCGGCGATCGTGATGGCCCTGGTGGCGACCAGTCGGGCGTCGGCGCCGAGGTCGTCACCGACCAGCGGCATCGCGACCTCGTCGTCGGTCGCCCCCCACCGCTCGAACAGCACGGCGAACGATGCCGGTCAGCGGCCGGTGAACTTCGGCGGCCGCTTCTCGACGAACGCTGCGGCGGCTTCCTTGTGGTCCTCGGTGGTCATGCCCCGCACCATGTTCGCCGCCTCGGCGTCGAGAGCGGTGGCCAGGTCACAGGTGATCGCCCGGTTGAGGTTTTCCTTCATCAGCCTCGTCGCGATCGGCGCTCGCTGTGCGAGCTGTCGACACCAGTCGAGTGCAGCCGTCTCGAAGTCCTCGTCCGGGAGCACCTGGTTCACGATGCCGAGTGACTTCGCCTCCGCCGAGGAGAGCCGCGGCGAGGTGAAGTACAGCTCTTTCGCCTTCGCAGTGCCGACGAGTTGGGTGAGGAACCACGAGCCCCCGAAGTCGCCCGGTGCGCCGACGTTCGCGAAGGCCGTCACGAAGATCGACCGCTCGGCGGCGATCCGGATGTCCGCCGAGAGCGCGATCGACAAACCCGCACCAGCAACGGCTCCGGGGATCGCCGCCACGACGGGCTTGGGGAAGCGGTGGAGGGCCAACGAGACCATGTTCTGCCAGGTGCGCAGTTGGGCGATCCGGTCGTCGAGTCCTCCGGCGTAGCCCGGACGATCGCCGCCCGACCGATGCGCTTCGTTCATCCCCTTGACGTCGCCGCCGGCGCAGAACGAACCGCCGGCTCCCGTGACGAGCACGACCCGCACGTCCGGATCCTGCGACATCACCGGGAGGGCTGCTCCGAAGCCCTCGTACATGTGGTTCGACAGCGCGTTGCGGCGCTCGGGCCGGTTGAACGTGATCACACCCACGTGCCCGTCGATGTGGGCGAGGAGGTCGTCGGTGCCGGTGTCGATCGATCGGTCCATGACCTGAGCTTGTCATCGACCGGTCGGTCGGGAGCAGTCGGACCGCAGCGCGATCTACGATGCGGCCATGGCGCTGACGCTGAAATCCGGGTACGAGATCGGCACGCAGATCCACGACGATCCGGTCGTCTGGGTGATCGACGACTTCGCCTCGTCGGACGAGTGCGAGCACATCATCGAACTCGCCTCGGGTCGCATCGAGCGGGCGAAGGTGTCGACCCTGGGCACGAACACCGTGAGCGAGCGGCGCACCGGAAGCGTCTGCTGGGTCAAGCACGACGAGACGCCGCTCGTGGCGTCGGTCGTCGGTCGGGTGGCGACGCTCGTCGAGGTGCCGGTGGCACACGCCGAGTCGCTCCAGGTCATCCACTACGGGCCCACCCAGGAGTACCAGCCCCATTACGACGCCTGGGACATCATGACCGAAAAGGGACAGGAGAAGACCAAGGTCGGCGGGAACCGGGCCGTGACGGCGTTGCTCTACCTGAACGAGGTCGAAGCCGGCGGCGGGACCGGATTCCCGAAACTCGACGTCGAGGTCGACCCGCTCCCCGGTCGGTTGTGCATCTTCCACGACCTCATCCCCGGTCGGAGCAACCGACATCGCAACTCGCTGCACGGGGGACTCCCCGTCGTGGCCGGCGAGAAGTGGGCGTGCAATCTCTGGTTCCGCGAGCGGCCGTATCGGACCGCAGCCGCTCCCGTCAATCGGGCCCAGCGTCGACGTCGCTGATCAGGTCCGCTCGACGTGGGCGCGGACGTGGGTGCCAGCAGCGTCGAGCCAGCCCTTGGATGCGGCGTAGCCGATCATCGAATCGAAGGCTGCCGCGTCGCGACCGGCGTCGACGATGGTCGCTCTGGCCTCGGCGACGTCGAGCCACACGTGTTCGTCGTCGTCGGCGTCCCACCGGCACAGTGATCCTGTCGCCGTGCTCGACAAGTCGGCGTCAGCCGTCGCGTGGAGTCGGTCGAAGCGGTCGAGGTCGTCGAGTGCCGGGGGAGCGGAAGTGGAGAGCCTGATGATCATCGACGGTCACGACCCTTCGAGCTCGGCGAGCATCGCGGCCATGACCTCACCCAGGATCTGTGAGCGCGGTGCCATGCCCGGCATCTGATCGACGGGTTGCGGGTCGGCGGCCTCGGCGATCCGGTGGAAGCGCTCGACGGCGATGTCGAGGAAGTCGGGGTGTGGGAACACCCAGTACCGGCCGGTCCGGATCGCGTCGACGACGAGATCGGCGACCATGGCCGGCGGCATGCCCTCGTCGATGGCCCTCCGTACGTGGCCGCGCGAGATCTCGCCCGCCGTGGTCGTGGCGGGTCGAGGGCCGAGGTCGGCGGGCCAGTTGCGGTCGGCATCGACGATGCCGGTTCGTACCCAACCGGGGCACAGGCAACTCACACCGATCGGGAGTCCGGCGTCACGGAGGTTGTGGTAGAGGCCCTCGGTGAGTGCGACGACGGCGTGCTTGCTCGCGTCGTAGGCCGGCGAGAATCCCGGGTACAAGCCAGCGATCGACGCCGTGTTGACGATGTGCCCGCCACCGGACGCGACGACGTGCGGGAGGAAGGCGCGAATCCCGTGCACCACCCCCCAGAAGTTGACCCCCATCGTCCACTCCCAGCCCTCGATCGGCCCCGTCCAGGCATCGCCCGCCCCGGCGACGCCCGCGTTGTTGCACACGATGTGGACCGCACCGAAGCGCTCGAGCGTGGTGGAGGCGAGTTGCTCGACGTCGGAAGGACGGCTCACGTCGGTCCGAACCCCGACGACGTCGGTGCCGCCCTGCTGTAACCGCTCCACCGTCGCGTCGAGGGCGTCGGCCTGGACGTCGGCGAGGACCAGTCGGCAGCCGTGGCCGGCGAAGGCGTCGGCGAGGGCTGCTCCGATTCCGCTCCCTGCTCCGGTCACGACGGCAACGGTCTGCTCGCTGAGTTCCATCCTGGAACGGTAGGTCGTGTCGACCGACGTGGACGAGTTGCGGTGCCCCGACAGGACACGTGGACCCGTCCCGGTCGGAATTTCTCCGATTCTCCCGAGTTGTCGGTAGCTTTTCGGCAGTCGACCGCCACGGTGGCGGTCGGCCGTTACAGAAAGCGACATGCCATGGCCATCGGCACAGTGAAGTTCTTCAACGATCAGAAGGGCTTCGGTTTCATCAGCCGCGACGACGGCGACGACGTCTTCGTTCACTTCTCGAACATCGAGGGCACGGGTCGTCGGACCCTGCTCGACGGCCAGTCCGTCGAGTTCGAGATCGCCCAGGGCCGCAAGGGTCCTGAGGCGGTCGGCGTCCGCGTCGTCTGAGCACGGCGCTCCGATCGGAGCGAGACCGACCCGGGTCGGCCGGTGCCATCATCGGCCGACCCGTCGAACATCAACCGAACTGCACTCGGTCAGGCCGTCCGGTCCCCGAAGTCGATGCCCATGTCGCGCGCCGTCAGCATGGTGTCGCCGTCGAGCGGAACGAGTTTCTGACGGCTCGTCACCTCCGAGAGCGGGACGTACCGGACGTCGGGAGGGTCGAGCGCCACCATGATGCCGTGCAAGCCCGACTCGAGCGCGCGGACGGCAGCGGCGCCGAAGCGGAGGCCGAGCAGGCGGTCGTACGCGACCGGACTCCCGCCTCGGATGAGGTGGCCGAGCACCACGACCCGGGTCTCCTTGCCGGTGATCGCCTCGAGCTCGTCGGCGACGCGCTGTCCCACGCCTCCGAGTTGCTCGGCTTGCCCGACGGCTCTGCCTTGCACCGTGACCGTGCCGCCGACCGGGTGGGCCCCCTCGGCGACCACCACGATCGAGAACTTCGAACCCTGCGCGTTCCGACGCACGATCGTGTCGGCGACGCTCGCGAGATCGTACGGGATCTCGGGGATCAGGATGGCATGGGCTCCGCTCGCTACACCGGCGTGCAGCGCGATCCAGCCGGCGTAGCGGCCCATCACCTCCACCACGATGACCCGCCCGTGCGACGTCGCCGTCGTGAAGAGGCGGTCGATGCACGTCGTCGCGAAGTCGACCGCCGAGTGGAACCCGAACGTCGACACGGTTCGTTCGAGGTCGTTGTCGATCGTCTTCGGTACGCCGATGACGCGCAGACCGCGCCGGTGCAGATGGTCTGCGATGGTCAGGGAACCATCACCTCCCACGGTGACCAGCGCATCGACCTCGAGCGCAGCGAGTCGGTCGATGAGCTCGTCGGAGCGGTCGATCTCGGTCCATGTCCCGTCCGGTCGACGAACAGGGAACGCGATCGGGTTCCCGCGGTTCGTCGTTCCGAGGATCGTGCCACCGAGGTGGACGATTCCTCGGACGTCGGACCGGTCGAGCCGAACGACCCCGCCCTCGGGATGCTCCTCGGGCGCCAAGATTCCGTTGAATCCATCGCGGATCCCGATGACGTCCCAGCCGCGATTCCGCGCCGCGAGGGTCGTCGCCCTGATGACGGCATTGAGACCCGGGGCGTCGCCCCCGCCGGTGCTGATCGCGATACGGCGGATCGGTGTGTCCATCGGATGAACCTAACCCGCCGAACTCACCCGGCCGCCACGGATCAGCCGCTGTTTCGCAGTCCGGTGGCGATCGTGTTCAGCGTCAGTTGCAGGCCTCGTTCCACGAGTTCGTCGCGGTCTCCGGCCCGGTAGCGGCGCAGGAGTTCGACCTGGAGGACGTGGAGCGGGTCGAGGTACGGAAAGCGGTTCCTGATGCTGCGAGCGAGTGTCGGGTTCCCGTGGAGTGGATCGGTCGATCCGGTCAGCGCCGCGTGCCAGCGGCAGGTCCGCACGTATTCGTCCTGGATGTGCCCGAACACGGCATCGCGGAGCACCGGATCGGCGACGAGGCGATCGGCGTACTGCCGCCCGATGTCCAGGTCGGTCTTCGCCAACACCATGCCCATGTTGTCCAGCATCATCCGGAAGAAGGGCCAGCGTGCGTGCATCTCGGTGAGCAGTGATCGGCCGTCGTCGTGGTCGGCGAAGTGCTCGAATGCGGTTCCGGCACCGAACCAACCCGGGATGTTGAGCCGACACTGGCTCCACCCGAAGACCCACGGGATCGCACGGAGATCCTCGATCCGGTCCGACGCCCGCCGGGCGGCCGGTCGACTCCCGACGTTCAACGACGAGATCTCCGCGATCGGTGTGATCGACCGGAAGAACTCGACGAAGCGACCCGGCAGGTCGAGCGCCGTCCCGTCGATCAGGCCTCGATAGGCCTGCAAGGCGCTCTCGGAGAGACGGGTCATGGCCGCGTCGAAGCGGGTCGCATCGTCACCGAGATCGTCGACGTCGAGTTCGGTCGCCTCGATGGTGGCCGCCACGAGTGTCTCCAGGTTGCGACGAGCTGCTGCCGGGCGGGCGTATTTGGCCGCCACCATCTCACCCTGCTCGGTCACCCGGATCGCTCCGCGCACCGATCCCGGCGGTTGCGCCAGAATCGCTTGGAACGCCGGCCCGCCTCCACGTCCGACGGTGCCGCCGCGACCGTGGAACAGGCGCAGGCGGATGCCGGCCCTGCGTGCGGTGGCCACGAGCGCCCGTTGCGCGCGGTACAACTCCCATTGAGAGGCGACGTACCCGCCGTCCTTGTTGGAGTCCGAGTAACCGATCATCACTTCTTGCACGCCACCCCGGGCGTCGACGATCCGGCGGTACCCGTCGTGCGCCAAGAGCGCGTCCAGGACCTCGTCGGCGCTTCGGAGGTCGGTGATCGTCTCGAACAGCGGAACGACGTCGAGTGCCGACGAGATGGTGCCGGCCACGGTGTCGACGTGCACGAGCCCGACCTCGCGCAGGAGCACGATCACCTCGAGGACGTCGGAGACCGATGCCGCCATCGAGATGACGTAGTGCGGGATCGACTTCGGACCGAACCGGTGGTGCGCCGATGCCGCCTCGCCGAGGATCGCCAACTCGCCACGGGTCCGCTCGGAGTACTCGGCGAACGGCGAGACCAACGGGCGAGGTGTCGCGAGCTCTCGGTCGAGCACCGCGACACGAGCTCGTTCGTCGAGCGATGCGTAGTCGGACGAGACGCCGGCGACACGGAGCAACTCGCCGACGACCTCGGCGTGGACAGCGGAGTTCTGCCGGAGGTCCAAACCGCACAGGTGGGTCCCGAACGTGGCGATCGCGCGCCGCACCGGGTCCACCCGCCGATCTGCGAGGTCGCCGGCACCGTGCGACTGGAGCGACTCGGTGATGACGTCCAGGTCTCGCAGGAGCGAGTCGATCGAGTCGTAGGCGGGGAGTGCCGCGTGTGGTGGCGGACCCGGGACCGGGTCGAGCACCCGGGCGGCCATCGCCCAGGTTCGAGCGTGGAGGCCGCGCAGCGCCCTCCGATACGGTTCATCGGAACGGAACGGTGAGTCGTGCGCCGACGCGTCGGCGAGGGCTTGGAGGTCCGGGGTCGGCGTCACGAGTCGCGCCGACATCGACAGGTCGTGGGCGAGGTCGGCGAGCGCCGCGAGGTGGTGACGGACGGCCTCGGTGGCCTGCATGTCGGTCGCCAACCGCACCACCGGGGCGTCGACGAACGGGTTGCCGTCCCGATCCCCGCCGATCCACGAGCCCATCGAGACGATGTCCGGGCACCGGACGGTCACCCCGAGTCGTTCCTTCGCCAAGTGCTCGACGTCGCGCTGGAGTTGCGGCACCGTGTCGAAGATCGTCGAGCGGAAATATCGCAGCGCCTCATTGATCTCGTCGCGCACCCGGAGCTTGGACAGCCGCACCTCTGCGGTCTGCCAGAGCACGATGATCTCGAGGCGGAGCGCCTCGTCGACGATCGCGACCTCGGATCGGCTCCCCGCCACGAGGCGGCGGCGCTGGAGCAGTTCGGCGACGGCGTCGACGTGATCGAGCACGGTCTTGCGTCGGACCTCGGTCGGATGGGCCGTGATCACCGGTGAGACGGTGAGTTCCGTCAGGTCCGCTGCGATCGCGGACGGATCGACGCCCCGTTCGACGAGTCGGGCGAACACCGCCCCGACACTGCCGTCCCACTCGGTCGAACCAGCATCGCGATGGTGGCGCCTCCGGCGCTCCTGAGCGAGGTCCTCGGCGGTGTTCGCGAGCAGCGAGAGCCAGCCGAACGCCCGAATCAAGTGGACCTGCTGGTCGATCGGTGCCTCGCCCAGCAGCGACGCGAGGTCGTGGATCGGCTGGCGGCCGTCGCGGCGCGCCGTGACGGCGAGTCGTCGGGTCGACTCCACCAACTCGAAGGCTTCGTGCCCGGCCTGATCGCGCAGGACCTCCCCGATGAGATGGCCGAGCAGTCGGATGTCGTCGCCGGCGTCGTCGAGGAATGCGGCGACAGGACCAGTTGGTTCGGTCGTGCTCACGTCTCCGAGCGTAGGTGCCGTTCGGCCGCCCGAGCACGAGGAACCGCCTCGGCGGTCGCTCCCGGAGCGGGTCGTGGATCGCTACTCTGTGCGGCGATGGCCGATCCCAAGGTGCTCGTGATGGTGCTCGCGGGAGGCGAGGGTAAACGCCTGATGCCGTTGACCGCCGATCGTGCCAAGCCGGCGGTGCCGTTCGGGGGGACGTACCGGATCATCGATTTCGTCCTGTCGAACTTCGCGAACGCCGGTTATCTCAAGATGGTCGTGCTCACGCAGTACAAGAGTCACAGCCTCGACCGGCACATCAGCCAGACCTGGCAGTTCTCGAACTTGCTGGGCAACTACGTGGCGCCCGTCCCTGCGCAGATGCGGCGCGGACCACAGTGGTTCCAGGGGTCGGCCGACGCCATTTACCAGAACCTGAACCTGATCAACGACGAGCGCCCGGACGTCGTGTGCGTGTTCGGGGCCGACCACATCTATCGGATGGATCCTCGACAGTTGGTCGATCAGCATTGCGCATCGGGGGCGGGCGTGACCGTCGCTGCGATCCCGGTGTCGAAGCGCGAAGCGACGGCGTTCGGGGTGATCGAATCCGACGCCGAGGGTCGGATCATCGCATTCCACGAGAAGTCCTCGACACCACCCACGATGCCGGGAGATCCCGAGCGATGCCTGGCGAGCATGGGGAACTACGTGTTCGACACCCAGACCCTGATCGACATCGTCACACCCGACGAGCGCGAACCGCTCCGGGACATGGGTGGCGACGTGATCCCGGCGCTGACTCAGCAGGGCGTGGCGCGGGTCTACGACTTCTCGACGAACGTGGTGCCCGGCCAGGACGAACGCGAACGCGGGTACTGGCGCGACGTCGGGACACTCGACATGTTCTTCGAGACGAACATGGATCTCATCGCACCCGTTCCGGTGTTCAACCTCTACAACGACCTGTGGCCGGTGTTCACGTACCGTCGGCCGCTTCCTCCGGCGAAGGTGTCCCGTGGGTTGGGTGGAGAACCGTCGTTCGTCGATGGATCGCTGCTCTGCCAGGGCTCGATCGTGTCCGGATCCCACGTGGAGCGGTCGATCGTCAGCCCCGGCGTGTTCGTCGACCACGACGCGCACGTGACCGACTCGATCCTGATGGAAGGAGTGCACGTCGGGGTCGGCGCCCGCCTCCGACGTTGCATCATCGACAAGAACGTCGTCGTGCCCGACTGGACCAGGATCGGCTTCGACGTCGAAGCGGATCGACAGCGGTACACCGTCACCGACGACGGGATCGTCGTGGTCGCCAAGGGCCAACGCATCGACGCGTGACCATCCGGCCGGACGACGGAGTCAGGTGCCGGCGAGCGCAGCGACGACCGGGGCGAAGGAGTCGACTTCTCCCTGGCCGACGATCACGTAGCTGAATCCCCACCGCTCGCGACGCTCGATGAGGTCGTCGATCAGCTTGGCCGGTGGCCCGACGAGAGCGAACGGGGACTCGCGAATCACGTCGATCGGAGCACCGGTGAACCGAGCGAGGTCGTCGTAGGCCTTGGTCTCGTCGTCGGTGACGAGCACCATGAAGGCTCGGATGTTCATCTCGATGTCGTCCGAGCGTCCGACCTCGTTCGCCGTCTCCCTCACCAGCGCCACCTTCGAGTCGACGGCGGCGGCGGTCATCGAGTCGAACGTCGAACCATCGATCGCCCCGGACGTCAAGGTGGCGTTGATCCCGACGATGTCGGCTTCGCGCGCTGCGAACCGGAGGACTCGAGGTCCACCGCCTCCGATCAGCACCGGCGGGGGAGTCTGCACCGGTCGTGGGGCGCCGCAGTAGTCGGTGATCCGATAGTGCGTCCCCGTGAACGAGAACACGTCGCCCGAGAGCGCACCCTTGATGACGGCCAGACCTTCGACGAATCGATCGACCCGCACACCCGGCGGGTCGTAGGGGATGCCCGACTGTTCGTAGTCGCTCATCATCCAGCCGGCGCCGAGGCCGATCTCCACGCGGCCGTCGGACAGCACGTCCATCGTCGCCAGTTCCTTGGCGAGCACGACGGGATGCTTGTAGTCGTTGTCGTAGACGAGCGCACCGAGTCGCAGCGTGGTGGTCGCGTCGGCGGCGCACTGGAGTGCCGGCACCGGTGCGAGTTGGTCGGTGAAATGGTCGGGCATCGTCATGGTGGCGTAGCCGTTCGCTTCGACTCGTCGGGCGAGTTCGACCCAGTCGGAGCGGCCTCCCGATCCGTTGGCTTGCACGCCGAATCGGAACGGACGGGGCGTGGGAGAGGTCGTCATGACCGTCGACCGTAGCTGCGCAGGGCGAACCCTTCCGGACCGTTCGGGTCGGTAGTGTCGAAACCACTGTGGTTCAGTTCGGCTGGTTGTTCCGTCTCGCGCTGGTGATCGGCGGTGGGGCACTCCTGGTCACGGCCACCGTGCTGGGCGTCGCCCCTCGTGTGTGGCGGGTCGCCAACGCCCATGAAGAGGTCCCGGTCACCTTCCCGGGCTTCGCGGATCTCGCTCGACGGTCCTCCGCCTACGACGCCGCAGGCCGCGAGATCGCCGTGTTCGAACTCGAGAACAGCCAGCCGATCGCGATCGAGGACGTTCCTCCCCATGTGGTCGATGCGTTCCTGGCGGTCGAGGACGAGCAGTTCTGGGACCATCACGGCGTCGATGTGCGGAGTCTGTTCCGTGCCACCCTGTCGAACTTCGCCACCGACGGGCCGGTACAGGGCGCTTCGACGATCACGATGCAGGTCGTGAAGAACGACTACCTCGCCGGCTTCGAGCGAGATGGCCGGTACAAGTTGCTGCAGGCGGTGTACGCAGTTCGGCTCGAGAAGTCCGTGCCGAAGGCCGAGATCCTGCAGCGCTACCTCAACACGGTCTTCTTCGGCCAGAACTCCTACGGGATCGCTGCCGCCGCCGAGACGTACTTCGGCAAACCGGTGGCAGCATTGACCTTTCCCGAGGCTGCGTTCCTCGCCGGACTCGTCCAGGCCCCGTCGAGCTACGACCCGATCATCAATCCCGAACGCAGCCGAGTGCGATTCGAGCAGGTGCTGTCACGGCTGGAGGCGAGCGGTCGGCTGACGGCGGTCGAGCGCGCCGAGATCGACCGTTCGTTCGTGCTCCCCGTACGCGTCCTCCGCCGGGACGAGGGATCGACCGAGCGGACCTACTTCACCGAGGCGCTGACCGACTACCTGCTCACACGTTCCGACATCCTCGGTTCGACCTACGAGGAGCGGTACACCCGGTTGTACCGGGGCGGCCTGCGGATCCACACGACGCTCGATCCGGTGCTGCAGCGGCGGGCCGAGCAAGCTCGTGACGAACTCCCGGAGAACTCGCTCGGGATCGATGCCGCGCTCACGTCGATCGAGACGTCGACGGGGGCGATCAGGGCCATGGTCGGCGGCCGTGGTTTCGTGCCCGGTCGCAACGAGGTCAACCTCGCTCTGGCCCCGAGCCAGACCGGGTCGAGCATCAAGATGTTCATCCTGGCGGCCGCTGTCCAAGCCGGTGCGACCGCCGATGACTACCTGGACGGGACGCATCCGTGCCGGTTGCCGAACGAGGCCGATCCGAACGAACCGTTCTTCGAGATCCGCGGAGGGGTCAACGGTGGCGTCGACACGCTCCGTCGGCACATGACCCGGTCGATCAACTGCGCGTTCGCCCGACTCTCGCAGGTCGTCGGTCTCGGCCGGACCGTCGACACGGTGTACCGGATGGCGTCGAGTCCGTACCTCTTCCCGGACCAGTCGGTGCTCGATCGCGAACCGATCCAGCCGTACCCGGCGTTCGCGACCGGAGCCAACGAACTCAGCACTCTCGACATGGCCGCAGGCATCCAGACGATCGCCAACGAGGGTGTTCACCACGAGCCGTACTACGTGGAGTACATCGATGACGCCGATGGTGACCGCGTGTACACCCATCGAGCGATCGGCACCCGCGTCCTGGACCGGAACGTGGCGCTCACCGTGGTCGACATCATGAAGGGGGTCCTCACGTCCGGCACGGCCCGACGGGAACTGTCCGACCTGGCCAGTCGCCGCCCCGCCATCGGCAAGACGGGGACGCAGCAGAACAACTGGACGGCCTTCTTCGTCGGCGCGACGCGCGAACTCTCGACGGCGGTGATGGTTCGGGATCCCGACCGGTACACGGAAATGCGCGACATCCCTGAGTTCGTCGCTGCGGGCGTCGAGCGGGTGCAGGGCGGCACGTTCCCGGCGCGGATCTGGGGAACGTTCATGGAGGACGTCGGTCTCGACCAGTTCGAGTTCCCCGACTGGGATCCACCTGCGCCGCCGAGTCGTGGTCCGGCGCGGCTGTACCTTCCCGGGAACGAGTGTCTGTTCGAACTCGTCGGGGTCGACCCGCTGGCCCCCGTGGAAGCTCCCCTGGGCTTCGGTCCGCGATCGCCGGTCGATCCGGATACGACTGCTCCGGAATCGACTGCTCCGGACTCGACGATCGAGTCGACCACCACGACGACGACGGTGCCACCCACGACGACGACCACACTGCCTCCCCCTCCCGTCCTCGTACCCATCGAGTCCGGAACTACCATCCCTCCCGATGTCGTCGACCCGAATGCGCCCCTCCCGTCGATCCCGCTCGACCAGCCGGTCTTCCCGTGCTGACGAGGGCGCCGGGTTCGGTTCGCGTGGTGGTCGGATGAGTCACCGATGAGCGTCGACCCCAACCCACTGCTCGATCTCCAGGCCGCCGAGACGCTCGTGGAACAACTCCGGCACCGGCGCGACCACCTCACCGAGCGAGACCAGGTCGAGTCGGCTCGTCGGGCCGTTGCGGAGGTCGAGCAGCGTCATCGAGACGTCCGAGCTCGAATCGACGAGCTCCAGGCCGTCGTCGACGACGCCGAGCGACGGACCGCCGAACTCGATGCCACCAGAACCAGGCTGTCGGCACAACTCCGGACCGTGATCGCGCCACGCGAAGCAGAGGCACTGCAATCCGAGATCGCAGCGATCGACGCAGCCCGGAGTGAACTCGATGACGCAGGCCTGGAGGCGATGGAGGAACAGGTCGATCTCGTCGATCGCGTCGACGAGTACACCCGGGACGGTGCGGGCCTTCGTGATCGGCAGCGGGCTGCTGAGGAGGCACTCGAGCGAGCGGTGGAGGTCGTCGAGGGCGAGCGAGCGGCGATCGTCGAGGGTCTCGAGGCGCTCCGAGCAGCGGTTGCCCCCGCCCTGCTCGAGCGCTACGACCGACTCCGTCGCAACCAGGTGGTGGCAGCGGCGCGACTCGAGGGCAGCCGATGTACGGGCTGTCACCTCGATCTGTCGGCTGCCGAGTTGGGAGAGGTGCGCGCTGCTGCGGCAGAGGCGGTGGCGGGTGTGACCGATTGTCCGCACTGCGGCCGCATGCTCGTGGTCTGACGGACGAGTCGATGCGGAGTTGATGCGATGTTCCTCTGGTTCATCGGCACGGTCGTGTTGGCGGTGTGGTGGGTGTTCCGGGACCCTGGATTCGACTATCGCTCACTCGTCCTCGGGGCACTGTTGCCGTTGGTCGACCTGGTCCTCGGACCCGCGCTCGGTGGGGTCCTCGTCTTCCACAGCATCGTCGGTGCGGTGGTGATCCTGGGGGTCGTGATGGGCGTGACCCGAGGCCGTCGGGTCGTGCGCAAGTCGGCGCTCGGTGTGCCGATCGGAGTGCTGGTGCACCTGGTGATGACGGGTGCCTGGCGTCGCACCTCGGTGTTCTGGTGGCCAGTGGCGGGGCTCGGTGCCGATGGTTCGTCACATCCCGTCGTCGAGCGGGGATGGTGGAACGTGCTGCTGGAACTCGTCGGGTTGGTGTCGTGCCTCTGGATCGTGCGGCGTGCCGACCTGATCGATCCGGCCCGTCGTTCGGTGTTCCGCCGGACGGGACGGCTCGACTTCACCGAGCCCGGCGGCTGATCGAGGCGGTTCGCTCCCGGCGTGGTTCACTGGGGTGGTGCTGTACCTGGTTCGACACGGCCGCACCGAGGCGAATGCGCGGGGGCTGCTTCAGGGCCGCCTCGACCTGCCGCTGGACGACGAGGGCCATCGACAGGCACGGGCGATCGCAGCCATGGTGGGGCCGGTCGATGCGGTCGTCTGCAGCTCGCTGCGCCGGGCCCGTGAGACGGCGGCGTATTTCGTCGGTGAGCCGGTGATCGACGATCGGTGGATCGAGTTCGCCTACGGGGAGTACGAAGGTGTGGCGGCCGACGACGTGCCGCCCGAGGTGTGGCAGGGATGGCGCGAGAACGCCGACTACCGGACCGCGGGCGGCGAGAGTTTCGGGGCACTCGACGTCCGGGTGCGCGCGGCGTGTGAGGAACTGGCGGCCAACTCGTCCGGGCGGGACGTCGTGGTGGTGAGTCACGTCTCGCCGATCAAAGCCGCAGTGGCGTGGGCGCTCGGGGCGCCGATGGAGATGATGTTCCGCTGTCACCTGGGGCAAGCGAGCCTGTGTCGGATCGACTTCGGTCGGCGAGGTCCGGTCGTGCACAGTTTCAACGAGCGAGCGCCGATCGGTCCGCCCGCCGACTGAGGCGTGATCGCGCTGACACGCGCACCCACGGTGGCGAACGATGCTCCCACCGTGACGCCAGTCGCCTACCATCGGGGTGTGGACGACCTGCCACCGACGACGACCGCTACCCGAACGGTGCGGCGGTCGGCGCCGCGAACGATGATCAGGGCGTTCGTCGACCCGTCCATCGTCCCGGATCCGGCCCTCGTGCTCGAAGAGGTGCGGAAGAACTCGGCGCGGTTCGCCCCGCGGACCCTCGCCACCTCGCCCGTCGGCGTGATCTTCGTCGCGTTCGCAGCGTGGGATCGTGTCTCGGGTGCGTTGTTCATCGGGTGGCTGCTGGCGTTCGGGCTGACGTTCTTCATGCACCTCGAGGCATTGCTCGTCAACTATCGGAGGGCCTCGAACGATCAGACGCTGATCTCGCCGGCCGTGACCGGCCTCACTCGCATCGGAGCCGGACTCGGCTGGGGACTCGCCGTGCCGATGCTCGATCCCGGCTCCGAGGATTCGACGCTTCGGCTCCTCGTCCTGTTGGTCGTCCTGCTCGTGGGAGTGGCGAGTGGGATCGTGATCGCCGAGGGGACACGAGCGGTCGGCGAGTTCATCCTCGGATTGACGGTTCCCATCGCCGTGTTCTACCTCTGGGACGGGAGCGACCTCCGCTGGTTCGTGATCGCTGGTTCGCTCGCGACCGTGGCACTGACCATGGGATACGGCTGGATCTGGAACGCCAACGTCTTCCGGGTGACCGAGGCCCAGATGACGGCAACGGTGCTGGCGGAACGCCTCCAGCACGAGTTGCGCGTGACGGCGGAGACCGCACAGCGGTATCGCGAGCTCAGCGTCACGGTGAGCGATCTGGCCCGGCGGGACGAGCTGACGGGGATCCTGAATCGGCGTGGACTCTTCGAGGCGATGCGCGTCGTCGCCGTTCGATCGGAGCACTGGTTCGCGGCGTTGATCGATGTCGATCATTTCAAGGCGATCAACGACGAGCACGGACATGCGGTGGGGGACACCTGCCTCCGTCACCTGGCCGAACTGGTTCGCGAGGTGATCGGCCCGGAGGTCGTCTTCGGACGTCTCGGAGGGGAGGAGTTCGTGGTGGTGTTCGAGGTCGCGACGTCGGTCGAGGCGCAGGAGTTCGCCGAGGTCGTGCGTGACGCCATCGAACGTCGTCCTCCCGCCGAACTCGACCGGATGACCGTCTCGATCGGTGTCGCTACGAACGCCGGCGTCGGAGCCTCGGATCTCGTGCTGGACATGACGCTCATGCACGCCGATGAGGCGCTGTACGAGGCGAAAGGACGAGGACGGAACCAGGTGGTGCTCCGTTCGACCGATCCGTCCGACTGACGTCGCCAGTCGGACGGTTGCGATGGTGAGACGGCCTGTAAGCGGGATTCTGTGGCGCCGGAGCGCCGGTGGCCATCCATCTGTGCGGCCTACCCGGAGGTGTCGAGCGGGCCGCTCACCTCCTGCTTGGCCTTGCTCCGGGTGGAGTTTGCCGAGCCGCGCCGGTCACCCGACACGCTGGTGCGCTCTTACCGCACCGTTTCACCCTTGCCTGTGATGGTCGTGTCGCCACGGCCACCCATCGGCGGTCTCTCTCTGTTGCACTGATTCGTGAGGTCACCCCCACCTGGCTCTCGCCAGCACCCTGCCCTGTGGAGTCCCGACTTTCCTCGATCCGGGGAACCGGACCGCGACCACCCGGCCGACTCACCATCGCACGGGGAGTGTACGGCTGCCGCTCGTCGTTCGGGAGTGTGATCCGCCCGTCGGCGGAGCGGCGGTGCCATGCTGTTCCGGATGGCGCCGGGACACGTGATCCAGGGGGTGACGCGATCCGTGCCCGACCCGTCGGTACCGCCGTCGTCCATTCCTCCGGACGTCGCCGATGACGGGAGCGGTGGGCTGATCCGGAGCATCGTCGATGTCGTCGGTGCCATGATCGACCACCTGGGCGCGAACGGCTACCAGACCGGAGTCGCGCTGCTCGCCGGGACGATCGCCGTGATCGCGATGCTCGACGCCAAGGTGCACCGAGCGATGCTGGTTCCGGTGACGGTGGGTGCGTTCTGGGCCGGTTGGCTGGGGTGGAACACCGTGTCCGGCAACGACCAACCGCTGTTTCCAGGTGACGTACGGGCGACCAAGATCTGGGACGTCGCGTTCGCCGGTGACCGCGGGTTCCTCATCGTCGCCGTCGTCGGCTGTGTCGCGGCGTTCTTCCTGTGGCGACGCGGGACCTCGCTGGCGGGTCGACTGTGGTTGCTGCTCGGTGCCGTCCTCGGAGCGTCGTTCCTCTACCACCTCGTCGAGGCGATCAGGACCGTGTGAGGTCGGAGCGAGCGCTCCGGCCTCAGCAGGAGGCGTCGCTGTAGACCAGTGAGTTGGCGGCCGGTGTCTGCAGTTGTATCGAGAACCGGCTGCCTTCGTCGTTCACCGCGCCGACCACCAGGTCGATCCCGCCGACCGTGCCGAACACCGACGGAACGGCGTACCGCAACGGGATGCCGACGGCGTCGGTGCCGGGCTGCCCACCGGTGAGCATCGGGTTGAAGTAGGTCGTCGGGTTCAGGGCAGCGGCCAGCGCCGCAGCGTGACGCTGTTCCTCGCCGCCGATCTCCATCGCTGAACGGCGCAGCGCCGGTTCGGTGAGCGCCGGAACGAGCGCCTGGTACGACGCCCCGGCGAGCGACTCGAAGGCGTAGGCGATGTTGAACAGGTCGCGCTTGAGATCGTCGGAGCCGTCGAGCGCTGCGAGGATCGGTGTGACCGCACGATCGACGAGGAACGGGTTGGCGCATTCGAACAACTCGCCGCCGCGCGCGCTGATCAGTCCACCGACCGAGTCGGAGTGGCGACGGTGGTCGTCGACGAATCGCTGGACCAGCGCCGCTTCTCCGGCAGCGAGGACACCGGTGGAGCCGGCCGCGGCGTAGACGTCGATCGCCGTGTGTTCCAAGGACTGGGCGGTGCGGAGCAGGGTGAGGTCGTCGACGGGTTCGTCGAGGAGCGGGGTGGCTTCGTCGGCGACGCCGAGACGCCCCGGGGCGTCGCTGCCGGTGCGGCCGCTCCCACACGCCGCAGCGAGTGCTCCGATCGTCACGGTCAGGGCGCTGTGACGGATCAGGGCCCGTCGACCGATCGTGGACGTGCCGACCTCGGGAGTGTCGAGTTCGGAAGTGTCGTCGTGGTGCACGTCAGACCTCCAACGCTTCGGCGGGATTGGTGAACAGGTCGCTGCCGGTCCGGCCGGCGAGCAGCCCGAGGACCGTCGAGTGGCGGGACTCCATGGCGGCGATCGCCGAGACGAAGGCCGCCATCGACGGTGTCTCGATCGAGTCGAGGAGGCCGACGTGGGTGGCCGCTGCGACGTTCTCGAGACCCTGTGCCGCTTCGACCGGATCCACGGTGCGGAAGGCGCTCTGCAGGGACTCGAACACCGCATCGTCACGAGTGTCGGCGGAGAGTCCGGCGAGGCCGGCAAGTCGGGTTGCGTACGCTTCGTGCTGTTCGCGCATCATCGACCAGGCGTCGCCCGTCGACCCGGCGGCGATGGCCTCGTCGTAGAGGTCACGGGCGGTCAGTTCGAGGGCGATCGCGAACGCTGCGAGGCGCTTGTCGGCGTCGGAGAGGCCGGGACCACTACTGGCCTCGGCTGCTCGGGGGGCGGCGAGGGCGAGGGCAGCGCCCACCAGACCGGCACCCAGGAGCGCTCGTCGGCTCCGGTGCTCGGCGGTCGGTGGTTCCGCAACGGCGGGGTCGGTCACGGGGTGAGGTCCTTTCGATCGTTCGTTCGTCTCGGGTGGTACCGCCGGGTGGAGCACCGGAGGTCGGGGGCCCGTCGACGTGTCCGGCCCATGATGCTCCGCGGGGCCGAGGCGGCGCCAGTTTAGGAGGTGGGCGAGCGTTGCCTCCGTCTTCGGGGACCGACGATGAGAAGTCGAGTGCCGGTCAGAAGTCGAGGGCGGAGAGTTCGGGGATCCATCGTGCCGACCGCTCGACGGCTCGCGCCCACTCGTGCCGAGCCGCTTCACGATCACACCCGTCGGAGGGCGCAACGGGCTCCGAGGGTCGACCGGTCGAGCACGCTTCATCCAGATCGGACCACACCTGCGTCGCCGACCCGGCGAGGCGGGCGGCGCCGAGCGTCGTCGCCTCGGGCACGGCGGCGACCTCGACCGCTCGTCCCGTGAAGTCGGCGAGCGCCTGGACGAAGGTCCGGTTCCGGCTCATGCCGCCGTCGATCCGCACGACGTCGATCCCGAGTCCGGTGTCTGCTTCGGCCGCCTCGACGAGATCGGCGCCGCGATGTGCGATCCCTTCGAGCACTGCGCGGACGACGTGCCGGGTCTCCGAGCCGCGGGTCAAGCCGAGCAGCGTGCCGCGAGCGCCGTAGTCCCAGGTCGGTGTGCCCAGACCCAGGAGTGCTGGAACGTAGACCACCCCTTCGCTCGACGTGCACGACGCGGCGATGGCGTCGGTGGCGGCGGCGTCGGCGACGATGCCGAGGTCGTGCACGAGCCACTCGACGTTGGACCCGGCGGCGAGCATGATCGCTTCGGCACCCCAGGTACGGCGACCTCCCGTCGATCGCGCCACGATCGGAAACGTCCCGTGGGCGGACCGGTCGGCGCTCGGTGGTGGTTCGTCCCCCGTGCACACGTCGAGCATGCCGCCGGTTCCGAACGTGATCTTGGCGTCGCCGGGCCGGAGGCAGCCCTGGCCGATGAGTGAGGCTTGTTGGTCGCCCACGAGTGCCGCGATCGGCGGGGCACCGACGATCGCCGTCGCCGAGCCGATGGGACCGGCGGTGTCGACGATCCGGGGGAGTGCTTCGACGGGGATGCCGAGCAGATCGCACACACCCTCGTGCCAACCAGCGCCGTCGAGCGAGTACAGCCCCGTGACGGCAGCGTTCGTGTGGTCGGTCGCGTGGACCTCGCCACCGGACAGGTTCCAGGCGATCCAGGAGTCGATGGTGCCCGCACACCAGTCGTCGACGAGGGTGCCGGCACCCTGGGCGATCTGGAGCACGGCCGGGATCTTGGTCGCGGTCTGGTTCGGCGCGAGACGGAGGCCGTGCTCGGCGGCGAGTCCCAGGCATTCCCCGACCGTGCGGAGATCCTGCCACCCGAGTCCGGGGCCGATCGGTGCGCCGGTTCGCCGGTCCCAGACGACGACGGACGCTCGTTGGTTGGCGATCCCGACACCGTCGAGGCGCGGATGTCCGAGGTCCCGCACGACCGTGCGAGCGGCGTCGACGACGGAATCCGCCAATGCGGCCGGGTCGAACTCGACGAGTCCCGGGAATGGGGTGGTGGGCGGGCACGGCCGGTATTCCGATGCGGCGATGACCCCGTCCGGGCGGACGACGGCGGCGCGCAGGCCGGTGGTGCCGACGTCGATGACGAGGATCATCGTCCGGCCGTCCCCTGGTCGGGCCGAGCGCTCGAACTCGGTCGGAACCCCTTCGATCGGAGCCGACCGCCGAGCGATCCGCCCAGTAGTCCGGCGCCGGCGACGACGCTGAGATTGAACAGCGCAGCGAACCAGTTGACCTCGGAGCCCCGGAGGAGGCGGATCGCGATGAAGACGGATTGAGCGGTCGAGTAGGTCGCGAGCGCGGTGACGAGTCCGTGCGACAGCGGCAGGCCCACCGTCTGCACCCAGGCTGCGCAGCCGGCGCCGACGATGAAACCGATCACGGCCCCGACCGAGAGCCAGAACGCAAGTGCGGAGTCGTCCCGTTGTTCGGCCGCCCATCGGGCTCCGAGCGAGCACGGGACGGCGAACACGAGCGCGACCGAGGCCCC
>JBMUCX010000046.1:0-21699 GCA_049458915.1 Ilumatobacteraceae bacterium | reverse complement strand
GTCCGGCACCGCGCTTGCGGCCGATCGAGTCGATCTCGTCGATGAAGATGATGGCCTTGCCCATCTTGCGGGCCTGCTGGAACAGGTCGCGGACCCGACTCGCACCGACACCGACGAACATCTCCATGAAGTCCGAACCGGTGACGGAGAGGAATCCGACGCCCGCCTCGCCGGCCACGGCCCGGGCGAAGAGCGTCTTGCCGGTGCCGGGAGGCCCGACGAGCAGGATCCCCTTCGGCACCCGCGCCCCGATCTCACGGAATCGTTCGGGCATGCGGAGGAAGTCGACGACCTCGGTGATCTCCTGCTTGACGCCCTCGTAGCCGGCGATGTCGGCGAACGTGGTCGACGGCTTGTCGGTCGAGTACGACTTGGCCCTGCTCCGACCGATCGACATCACGTTGCCCATCTGGCCTTGCGCCCGGCGCTGCATCCAGACGAAGAACCCGATGATCAGCATCACCGGGAGGAGCAGGCTCAGGACACCGAGGAGCCAGTTGGAGCTGGGTGATCCGAACGTGTAATCGACGTCGTTGTTCTTGAGGAGTGTCTCGTCGGCTTCGGAGGGTCCGTCGGCGCTCCCGGTGGTTTGGAACGTGCTGCCGTCGGACAGTTCGCCGGTGATCTTCCCGGTGACGTTCTCCCAGTCGACCCGTTCGACGCTGCCGTCCTCGACGAGGCTGATGAAGTCCCGGTAGGACAACTCCTCGCCCCGATCCCCCGCCACGAGCGACGGAATGATGAAGACCGCCAGGAGGACACCCATGGCGATCCATGGACCCCATTTGCGGATCCACGTGGGCGTGCTGGGCCCGTCCTGGCCGTCGGCGCCTTCGGACTGGCGTCGGTCGTGGTTCGGGTTCGGGCCGGACTGGCGGCCACGCCCCGGCGGTGGCGGAGGGGGCGGAGGGGGCAACTTGTCCATGTCCCAAGCCTACGGTGCCGGGGCGGATCTGCCAGGTCGTGCTGCGTGCTGGTCGGCGATGTGCTGTCCCGCTGTGTGATGGTCCGCGATCGGGCCGAACCGGTGTCGTACGGTGTGTCACGTGGCACGCCAATGTTCTCGAACCGGGTGCAGCGACGCGGCGGTGGTGACACTGTCGTATCAGTACGCCAATTCGCAGGTCTGGATCGACGACCTGTCACCGGAGCGCGATCCTCACTCCTACGACCTGTGCGGACGACACGGTGAGCGCCTCACCGCGCCGCGCGGGTGGCAGGTGCGCGAGCGACGTCGGGTCTAGCAGGCCGCCGAGCGGTTGCTCGCGGGTTGAGCGGCCCGACGACCCCGACGTCTCCCGAGCGCGGCAGCGGACGTTCGCGACCCGGCCCGCCGATCGTCCCCTGGTCGACGGCCTTCGGGACCTGGGCGGGAGCGTGGACGGTGGGCTCGTTGTTCGCTGCGCCGCTCGTCGTCGTCCTGTCCGGTGGAGCGGTCGGCGAGAACCTCGGTGTGTTCCGGCTGGCCCTCGTGGCCTCGGTCGGATGGGCCGTGTTCCTCGCCGCCCTGGCCCTGGTGAGTCGACGCTCGGGCTCCGGACGCTTCGCAACCGACTTCTCGTTGTCGATCCGTCCGGTCGACGCAGCCGCCGTCCCACTCGGCGTCGCCGGTCAGCTGCTCCTGGTCCCGGCCGTCTACGTGCCGCTCCGAGCGGTGTGGCCCGACGTCTTCGACCCGACCCGGATCTCGGAGCGTGCCGAAGAGCTCGTCGGGGGAGCGACCGGTGTGGAGATCGTGCTCCTCGTCGCGGTCGTCGCGATCGGCGCACCGTTGATCGAGGAACTGGTGTACCGGGGACTCCTCCAGCGGTCGGCCGCCGAACGGTTCGGACGCGGTGTCGGTGTGGTCGGGGTGTCACTGCTGTTCGCGTTGATCCACCTCAGCCCGGTGGAGTACCCCGGCCTGTTCGTCGCCGGCTTGCTCTTCGGAGGGTGTGCGGCGCTCACCGGTCGACTCGGTCCGGCCGTGCTCGCGCATGCGGCGTTCAACGCCACGGGCGTGTACACCGTGCTCACCTGACGACGGCGTCGGGTTCCGTCACGGGGTTCCGAGGCATGGTCGGTCGGGAGCGGCGTGGCCCGGACCGGTCGACCTGTCAGACTGAGGAGTCCGAACCGACCGCAGCGACACGAATCGTCGCGACACCGTGAGCACCGCAGGCATGACATCACCATCGCAGGATTCCGAACCCGACCGGTCCGACCCGCCCGGTCCCGAGACACTCGCCGATGATCACGAGACGACGGTCGACCGTCGCCCCGGTGTGGCCACACGGGTTGCCCGGCGAGTCGTACGGCGACCGGTGGAGTGGGCGGAGCGGCCGTGGCCCACCGAGCGGATCGTCGCCTACGTCCTGACCGTCGCCGCGCTCGGCGTGACCACCGGGATCATGATGAACGTCGTTCATCTCAACCCGCTGTGGCCGGCGAGCGATCTGGTCTTCGACGACACGACGCCGACCGGCGGAGATTTCGGTGCGCACGTCTGGGGTCCCGCATACCTCCGCGACGTGCTGCTGCCGTCGTTCCGGGTCAACGGGTGGACCATGGATTGGTACGCCGGTATGCCTGCGTACCGCTTCTACATGGTGCTACCGGCGCTCGCGATCCTCGTCGCCGACGTGGTGCTGCCGTATGGCGTGGCGATGAAACTCGTCAGCGTCCTCGGTCTGATCACACTGCCAGCGGCCTGCTGGGCGTTCGGTCGGCTCGCTCGTTTCCGGTACCCGATGCCGGAGTTGTTCGCCTTCGCCGGGCTGGCCTTCGCCCTCGACGAGAGCTTCAGCATCTACGGCGGCAACCTGCTGTCGACGATGGCCGGGGAGTTCTCGTTCTCGTTGTCGCTGTCGTTGGCGGTGCTCGCCCTCGGGGTGTTCGCGGCGGGCCTCCGCACCGGGAAACATCGCGTCTGGGCGTCGGTCCTGATCGCGGCGGCCTGCGTGTCGCACGGCATCGTCCTCATCTTCACCGTCGTTGCGTTGATCGTGTTCGCCCTGGTCTGGATGGACCGGACTCGCCTCGTCTACACGGTGACCGTCGGCGTGACCAGCCTGTTGCTGATCATGTGGTGGACCGGACCGTTCCTGCTCGGCCACGAGTTCATGACCGACATGAAATACGGGGCCAGGACCGATTGGTGGGAGATGTTCTTCCCGCTGACCCCACCGCTCGATTTCCTGATCACCGGCCTCGCGCTGTTCGGTTTCGGGATGGCGGTGGTCCGTCGCCATCTCGACGGTGCGGCGCTCGGTGTGACCGGTCTCGTCCTGGCGGCGGGTGTCTATCTGGCGAAAGACAGCCTCCCGTTCATCGGTCTCCTGTGGAACCCCAGGTTGTTGCCGTTCCTGTACCTGGTCCGGTACCTCCTGATGATGGTCGGTCTGGTGGAACTCCTGAGCCTGCTGTGGAACGCCGCCCGAGATCGTCGAGCGCTCGAGTTCCCATCGGTGCGAGCAGCGACCTCGTTCGGAGCGGTGGGTGCCGTGGCCGTGCTCGTCGTCGTCGGCTTCATGTACCAGAAGCTGCCGTTCGACGGTACGTCGCAGGCCGTCGACGGTGGAGGAAGGTACGCATGGGGGCCCTTCACCGCCACCGCGACGAAGGAGCGGGCCAAGGGTGACGGGTGGTCGGCGTACAACTTCCGTGGCTACGAAGGTCGGGACCAGTACTACACCGAGTACTACCGGATCGTCACGGCGATGCAGGACCTCGGTGACGATCCGTCGTTCGGTTGCGGTCGGGCGCTCTGGGAGAACAGCAGCGACAACGGCCTGTACGGCACGACGATGGCGCTGATGCTCCTGCCGTTCTGGACCGACGGCTGTATCGGGTCGATGGAGGGTCTGTTCTTCGAGGCGTCCGGCACGACGCCGTACCACTTCCTCGCGACCGCTGCGATGTCCAAACAGTCGTCGAATCCGGTGCGGGAACTCCGCTACGTCAACAACGATGCCGAGGTCGGCGTCCGGCACCTCCAAGATCTCGGCGTCCGGTACGTGATGGTGCGCTCGCCCGAGGCGAAGTCCGAGGCCGCTGCTCATCCCGAACTGCAACTGGTGGCGTCGTCGAACCCCTGGGACGTCTATCTGGTCGGTGGGTCCGACGTCGTGGTCGGCCTCGACGTGCAGCCGGTCGTGGTCGATCGTCGACTCGGCGACGGAGCCGGAGCGGTCGACGATCGGGAACGGCATCTGGAGACCGGGGCCAGTTGGTTCCAGCACCCGGAGGAGTGGGCTGCGATGCCGGCCGACGGAGGGCCGGCGAACTGGCAGCGCATCGATGTCCAACCCGACCTGGCGAGGCGCATCGCGGAGGGCCAACCCGGTGGGCCGAACGTCGACATCGTCGTGCCGTCGCAGGTCATCGACCCGATCGAACTGCCCGACGTCGCGGTGTCCGACGTGCGCATCGACGACCAGTCCCTGTCGTTCTCGGTCGACCGCGTCGGCGTCCCCGTCCTGGTGAAGGTGAGTTACTTCCCGAACTGGCAGGCATCGGGGGCCGACGGCCCATGGCGTATCGGATCCAACATGATGGTCGTCGTGCCGACCGACACCACGGTCGAACTGTCGTACGGCCGGTCGCTCTCCGATCACCTGACGCTGCTGGCGACGTTGGCCGGTGTGGTCCTGTGCGTCGTCTGGCGTCGTCGCGGTGACGTGGTGCACGTCGGCGAACTGCCGGCGGGCTTCGTGGTCCCGCCCGCCGAGACCGGTGCCGACGAACTGTCGACCGAGCCGGTCCCCGGAGCGACCACGGAGCAGCCCGACCAGGACCAGCCCGACCAGGAGCAGCTCGTCGACCGATAGCGTCCACGGGATGTCGGTCGACGTCCTGGACCAGATCGTCAAGGCCTACGACGTCCGCGGCACCGTTCCCGATCAGTTCGACGGTGCGGTGGCCCACGCCCTCGGGGTCGGGTTCGCCCGTTTCACGGACGCCGATCGGGTGATCGTCGGTCGAGACATGCGACCGAGCGGCCCCGAGCTCGTCGACGAGTTCGCCCGCGGCCTCCAGGAGCACGGGGTGGACGTCGTCGACGTCGGGCTCGCCTCGACCGACATGGTGTACTTCGCCGCCGGTTCACTCGGTGCCCCGGCTGCAGTGTTCACGGCTTCGCACAATCCGGCGCAGTACAACGGCGTGAAGTTCTGTCTCGACGGCGCCCGTCCGGTCGGGATCGACAGCGGACTGGCGGTGATCCGGGACACGGCGAAGGACGTCCTACGCGGGACGGGCCCTGCTCCGGCGGCGCGATCGGGGCGACGGTCGGAGCGCGACCTCCTGTCGGCGTTCGTCGACCACGTCCTGTCCTTCATCGATCCGCTGTCGATCCGACCGATGCGGGTCGTGGCCGATGTCGCCAACGGCATGGGCGGACTCGTCGTTCCCGCCGTGTTCGAACGCTTCGACGCGATCGACCTCGAGGTGATGTATCCGGAACTCGATGGCACGTTCCCGAACCACCCGGCCGACCCGATTCAGCCGGCGAACCAGCGCGACCTACGCGCCCGGGTGGCGAGCGGTGGGTTCGATCTCGGGCTCGCCTTCGACGGAGATGCCGACCGGGTGTTCGTCGTCGACGAACAGTCGACGGGACTGAGCGGCTCGACGACCACGGCGATGCTCGCCGCGACCGTCCTGCGGGCAGAACCCGGCGCCACGATCCTGCACAATCTCATCTGCTCCCGGGCGGTACCGGAAGTGATCGTCGAGTGCGGCGGCGTGCCGGTTCGGACCAAGGTCGGACATTCGTTCATCAAGCAGGTCATGGCCGAGACGGGAGCTGCCTTCGGTGGCGAGCACTCGGCGCACTACTACTTCGCTCGGAACTTTCGAGCCGACAGCGGTCTGATCGCGTCGGTCATGTTGATCGACGAACTCAGCCGATCCGACCGGCCGTTGTCGCTGCTCCGCGAGCCGTTCGAGCGTTACGAATCGAGTGGAGAGATCAACACCCAGGTCGGCGATCCGGTCGAGGTGATCGAGCGGATCAGCGCACGCTTCAGCGATCAGCCTCAGGACCGTCTCGACGGTCTCAGCGTCGAGTGCGGTGACTGGTGGTTCAATCTCCGCCCGAGCAACACCGAGCCGTTGCTCCGCCTCAACCTCGAGGCGATCGACCGCGATCGTTGTGACGAGAGCGTGGCCGACATGCTGCAGATGATCACCGAAAGCTGACGTCGGACCGAACCGCGGTCGGCGCCGATTACCCAGAGAAGGAACCCCTGGTGGAGAAAGATCCCGTGTCGATGGATGTCGACCCAGTCCTGTTGTCCGTGCTCGCGTGTCCCGAGGACCACGGTCCGCTGAGCTACATCGCTTCGGAACACCTCCTCGTCAATCCTCGGTCGCGTCGCGTGTTCCAGGTCCGTGATGGCATTCCGGTGATGCTGCTCGAGGAGTCGACGATCGTGGACGACGCCGAGTTCGCGCGTCTGATGGCGATCGCCGATGACTCGCCGCCCGCGGCGCAGCGCTGACCCGCCTGCTTCGTTCGTCGTTCCGACGGCGACGAACCGGCGTGGCGGGTGGGCGCATGACGATCGCGTTACGATGCGGCTCGTGCCGCACCTGTCCTCGCTCGTCCGCCCGAAGCTCCTGCTGGCGATCGTCGGCGCATCGCTCGCCGCTGCGATCCTGGTGGCCCCCGATTCCGGCCGCACGGTCGAAGCGGTGGGCGGGGTCACGCTCGGCGCCGGAGGGGAGTTCCACGCGGTCGAGCCGTTCCGGGTGCTCGACACCCGAGACGCCAGCGCAGGATCGTTGGCGGGTGTCCGAACGACCGGACCGCTGTCGAGCGCTCCCGAGATCGTCGTACCGATCAGTGGGCGGGGTGACATTCCGGATTTCGGCGACGCCGATCGCAATGGTTTCGACGACGACGTGCTGGCGGTCGTCGTCAACATCACGGTGGTCGAACCGACTCGACCCGGCTATCTGACGGCGTTCGGTACCGGTACGCCGAGTCCGGCTCGCGAAACCTCCGTGGTGAACTTCCGGAGTGGGGACGTCGTCCCGAACACGGCCATCATCCGGCTCGGCGTCGGAGGCTCGCTCTCGATGCGACTCGTGACCCCGTCCGGGATCGGCGGGTCGCACGTCGTCGTCGACGTCTCGGGGTGGTTCTCGAGTAGTGAGCACGACGTCCGCGGGGCCCGTACGGTGGCGGTTCCCCCCGCCCGGATCTTCGACTCGCACGAGCCCCGCTTCGCGCCGGTTCCTTCCGGGCGGGCGTGGCAACGCACGATCCCGATCCACGGAGCGGTCGACATGTACGACAGCACACGCCGGGTGATCCCCGACGATCCGGACGTGGTCGGGGTGATCGTGAACCTGACGGGGGACCGCCCGTCCGCCGCGACGTACGTGTCGCTCCTGGGCGATCCGGTTGCGTCGGAGGACGACGTGAGCACCAGCAATCTGAACCTCGTCGCGGGACAGACCCGAGCGAACCTCGCGATCGTGCCGGTTCCCGACGACGGCGACCTGACGCTGTTCAACCTGCGCGGTGACGTCCGGCTCATCATCGATGTGGTCGGCTATCTGTTGGCGGGAGTCGACGAGCGTTCGACGGCGGGTCGTGTCGTGCCGCTCGTGGCCCCCTTTCGCGTGTTCGACACCCGAGAGGCCGAGTTCGGGAGTCAGCGACTGCCGGCCCGTTACGCCGAGGACTGGAACTTCGACGACTTCGTCGCCGATGTCCGGATCGACGGGCGTTGGGTCGGGGAGCAGCGCGGACTGTTCGGCAATCTCACGGCGACGGGCCTGACGCGTCAGAGCCCGTCGTTCCCCGCCGCGAAGTCGTACCTGACGGCCTTCCCCTCCCCGGCGAACGGTGCCCGGCCGGGTGCGTCGACGCTGAACGTGGTCGAGGGCGACAGCGTGCCGAACCTGGTGCTGCTCTCGTACGGTCCGACCGAGTACCAGGACGATGCATTCGATCCACCGGTCCCGGTGCCGGTCGACCACGGGGTCGCCGTCTTCAACTGGTCGGGTTTCGTCCACTACCTGCTCGACGTCTACGCGGTCGTGCTCGACTGACGAGCTGATGACCCTCGTCGGACGATGATCCGGTCGCCACTCGGAGCAGCGCCTCCACTCGGCTAGCCTGACGGGGAGCGAGCTGACCGATCGGCGCCTGGTGGCCCCGGCTCGTCGCCCCCGGGACGTCCGTGTCCACGGGTCCGTCCACGAGCTCCGAGGAGAAATCGCCATGACATCCACGATGGCAACCCGCCGCGACTTCCGGGTCGCCGACCTGTCGCTCGCCCCGTTCGGCCGCAAGGAGATGACGCTCGCCGAGCACGAGATGCCGGGCCTGATGGCGATCCGTCGGGAGTACGGCCCGAGCAAGCCGCTCGCCGGTGCCCGCATCTCCGGTTCGTTGCACATGACGATCCAGACCGCCGTGCTCATCGAGACGTTGACCGAACTCGGTGCCGAGGTGCGCTGGGCCAGTTGCAACATCTTCTCGACGCAGGATCACGCTGCTGCTGCGGTGGTGGTGGGCCCGAACGGCAGCCCGGACGACCCGCAGGGTGTACCCGTCTTCGCCTGGAAGGGCGAGACCCTCGAGGAGTACTGGTGGTGCACCGATCAGATGATGACCTGGCCGGCGGGCGCCGACGGCACCGTCCACGACGGTCCCAACATGATCCTCGACGACGGCGGCGATGCGACACTGCTGCTCCACAAGGGGGTCCAGTACGAAAAGGACGGGGCGGTCCCCGACCCGACCGAGGCTCCGAACGCCGAACTGGCGATCGTCCTGGGCTTGCTGCAGCGAACGCTCCGTGACGACCCCACGAAGTGGACCCGCATGGCCGCCGGGATCCGTGGGGTCACCGAGGAGACCACCACCGGCGTGAAGCGCCTGTACTCGATGTTCCGCAACGGCGAACTGCTGTTCCCGGCGATCAACGTGAACGATTCGGTCACCAAGTCGAAGTTCGACAACCTGTACGGCTGCCGCCACTCGCTGATCGATGCCATCAGTCGTGCGACCGATGTGATGATCGCCGGCAAGACGGCCGTGGTACTCGGTTACGGCGATGTCGGCAAGGGCTGTGTCCAGGCGCTGCGCGGCCAAGGAGCACGCGTGGTCGTCACCGAGATCGACCCGATCAACGCCCTCCAGGCTGCGATGGAGGGCCTCCAGGTCCTGCCGCTCGACGACGTGGTGGCGACTGCGGACATCTTCGTGACCGCATCGGGCAACACGAGCCTGGTCACCGTCGACGACATGCGTCGGATGAAGCGGAACGCGATCGTGTGCAACATCGGCCACTTCGACAACGAGATCGACATGGACGGTCTGGCCCGCTCGGGTGCGACTCGAGACGAGTTGAAGCCGGGTACCGACATCTGGAGGTTCGACGACGGGAACCAGATCATCGTCCTGGCCGAGGGCCGCCTCGTCAACCTCGGCTGCGCCACGGGTCATCCGAGCTTCGTGATGAGTTGCTCGTTCTCGAACCAGGTGATCGCCCAGATCGAACTGTTCAACCGGACCGAGCACTACCCGCTCGGGGTCTACGTGCTCCCGAAGCACCTCGACGAGAAAGTGGCCCGGTTCCACCTCGAAGCGCTCGGGGTGAAGCTGACGCCGCTCACGGACGAGCAGGCCGAGTACCTCGGCATCGAACCCTCCGGCCCGTTCAAGCCGGAGCACTACCGCTACTGAGGTCGTGCGTGACCGTCGGTCGGGCCCTGCAGTGAGCCATCGAGGCCGGCGACGATCGCGCCGACTCGCTCCCGGCCCATGATCGAGTCGAACCCCCGGTGTCGCCCGTCGAGGCGCACCACCCGGAGGTTCGGCGCGACTCCGGCCCAGCGGTCGACCGTGCGCGCCGGGTTGGTCGTCTTCGCGGCGTAGAGGACGACGGGAACCTCGCACACGTCCGGTTGGTGGTCCATCGCAGCGAAGGGGATGCCGCCGGGCGTGGCGCGCGCACCGGTGGGTGACCCGGCCGATTCACCCGCCCAGACGAGGAGTCGGCGCCCCAGCCGGGCGGCGATGGCCCGGATCCGTCGACCGGCCATCGTGCGGAGTTCGCCGAACGCTGCGCCGATCGAGCCGGGCCGCAGCATCGACTTGTACTTCCACCACCGGTTCGACCAGATGTGTCGCTGTTCACCTGGGAAATAGGTGTCGATGAGCGCGATCTCGAGCGGCGGTGTGCCAGCGATCGCGAGGCGTCGGCCGACCTCGAAGGCGACGACACCGCCGATCGACCAACCGAGGACGACATCGGGCCGTGTCGGTGCGATCGATTCGGCGATGCGGTCGGCGACGAGGTCGACTCGATCGAGTGTGCCGTCGATGGCGGTGACGACGGCGGCCAGGACGGTCACCGTCGGATCGAACGCATCGGCCAGATCGCGATACCCCTGGACGTCGTCCCACGCCGCCGTCAGCAACACCGTGGGTCCGGCACCCGTGCCCGGGCGCATCGTGACGACAGCCAGCCCCTCGGTGGTGTCCGACGGTCGACCGCCGAGTGCAGTGTGCGCCGTCGCCGGAGTCGGTGCGGTGAGCAGCGTGGCGATCGGGACCTCGTGACCGACGAGCGCCTCGAGGGCGGTCACGAGTTCGACAGCAGCGAGAGAATCGCCACCGAGTGCGAAGAAGTCGGCGTCAGCTCCGGCCTCGGGTCGCCCGAGTACACGTCGCCACACGTCGACGAACGCTTCGAGTGCGACGGTCGGTCGTCCCGTCGATGCCGGGGCCTCGTGAACGGCCGCGGATGTGTCGGACGTCGGAGCCGCCCCGACGGGGAGGAGCGCTGCGGCGCGGCGGTCGAGCTTGCCGTGGGCGGTCCGGGGGAGCTCCTCGTGCACTGCGACGGCGCGCGGTATCGCGGCAGGTAGCACCCGCCCGGCGAGGTGACGGCGGACGGTGTCGAGGTCGAGGGTCACGCCGGACGATCCGGGAACGGCGACATGGGCGATCAGGATCTCGCGGCCGTCGACGATGCCGGCCACGACCACTGCGTCACGGACCCCGTCGATGTCGGTGAGCGCCTGTTCGATCTCGGCGGGTTCGATCCGCACGCCACCGACGTTGAGTTGATCGTCGATGCGGCCGAGGAACACCAGATCGCCACCGGAGCCGCAGGCGACCAGGTCGCCGGTGCGGTACCAACGGCGACCCTCGAGTTCGACGAACGCTCCGGTCCGTGCCGAGCCGAGGTGACCGGCGGTCACCCCGGGGCCGCTGATGAGCAACTCACCGGGGACACCGTGGGGGAGTGGGGTGCCGTGGGCATCGGCGATCCTGAGCGTCGTCCCGGCGATCGGCCGCCCGATCGGGACGGGGTCGTCGCCCGGCTCGCACCGATGCGCCGATGCCCAGACGGTGGCCTCGGTCGGACCGTATTCGTTGACGAGTTCGACGCCGGGGATCAGTTCGTGGTGGGCCTCGACCAGGCTCGCCGGACACGCCTCTCCGGCGACGATCACGAGGCGGAGTCGCCGGAGCCGTGCCGAGCCTCGGTCGAGCATCGCCCGGTACAGGCTCGGCACCATCAGGACGTGTGACACGTCGCGGTCGGTGATGAGCCGGGCGAGTCGCGCGACGTCGTGGACGTCGTCGTCGGCGGGGATGACGATCGTTCCGCCGGTCGACAGCGGCCAGGCGAGCCCGACGAGCGAGCTGTCGAACCCGATACTGGACGTGAGCAGGAAGCGGTCGGGATCGTGCCCGTAGAACACGGTCCGTGCCGAGGTCGAGGCGGCCAGGTTCCGGTGCGTCACCTCGACCCCCGCCGGTCGACCGGTCGAGCCGGACGTGAAGATCAGGTAGGCCGGCGAGTCGGGGTCGGGCACGTCGGGTGACTCGTCGGATGACTCGCGTCCTGCGGCGTCGACGAGAATCGTCGGGTGGTCGGCGAACCGGTGCTGCTGATCCGCGCCGACGAACACCGCATCGAGTTCGGCCGTCTCGACGATCGTGGCGAGGCGGTCGTCCGGTGATGCCGGGTCGAGCGGAACGTACGCGGCTCCCGCGTACTGGGCCGCCAGGATCGCTTCGACCATCCGGCTCGACCGACCGACACACACGCCGATCCGTCGGGGTGCGGGGATCGAGTGGCGTGCCGAATCGGCGAGTGCGAGTGCACGCCGGCGAACGTCCCCGTAGTTCCATCCGGTGCCGTCGACGTCGATCACCGCGATCCGTGACGGGTCGGTTCGGGCGATCCGGTCGAACCGGGCGATCACCGGGCTCTGGTCGGTGGGCAGGTCGGGTCCGTCGAGATCGGCGGGAGCGCGGCCGGCGGCCATCGACCGGACCGTCCGGTGGCGGCCGTCGACGATCGTCCGGACCGCCTCGGAGAACCGGTCGAGCAGCTCGGTGGCCAGTTGCGCATCGACGACGGCACCGCGGTACTCCAGGCCGAGGCGGAGGGCTTCGCCCCGCTCTTGGACGAAGAACGTCAGGTCGCTGACCGATGTCCCGGACGCCAGGATCCGGTGGTGCGCCGATCGTCCGCCCCACGAGGTCGGGGCGAGCCGCTCGTAGGCCAGCATGTGCGACACGTCAGGGGGTTCGTGCCCCAGACGCCGTAGTCGGGAAACGATCTCGGACAGCGGGAGCGTCCGATGTGGCAGGACGTCGGCAACGGTCGACGATGCGGCGGAGTCCAGGCCGTCGAACGTGGTCTCGGGGCCGACATCGAAGCCGAGCGGGAGCGTGTTGAGGAAGTAGCCGATCAGGGGCTCGGCAGCAGGGTGGTCCTTCGTCGCGGCGGTGATCCCGATCTGAACCGACCCCGTACGCGAGTACGACGCGAGCACGCTCACGGCGGCGGCGAGCGAAGCAGCGAATGGTGTCGTCGACGCCGCAGCGGCCAGTTCACTGGTCCGGACCGGGGCGTCGATCTCGAGGTACCCGTCGTCGGAGGGACCGGCCGGTGCCGGCAGGGTCACGAAGGCCGATGATCGGTCTCGGGCGAGGCGTTCGGTCCAGTGGTCGATCGCCGGAGCCCACCGGGAGCGCTGCCAGGCTCCGTGGGCGGCCACGGTGCTCCCCAGGTCGGCGAGCGGACGGCCGTGGTAGGCGGCGTCGAGTTCGTCCCACAGCAGATCGAAGGTGCCGGCGTCCACACAGATGTGGTGGAGCCCGATGAGCAGGGCGGTTCCCCCGGTCGGTGCGGGCCCGTGATGGACCCGGACCAGCGGTCCGCGATCGAGGTCGAACGGAACCGCTCGTTGTCGGTCGGCGAACTCGTCGATCGATCCACCGGGCATCGGTTCGAGGGCGCAGGCCGCGGCTGGCGACAGTTCCGTGCGTGCGACGTCGAACGCCGTGTGGAGCGGCTGGTGTCGGGTGACGACGAGGTCGAGCGCTTCGCGGAGGCGACCGATGTCGATGTCGTCGTCGACGGTGTACAGCCGGGTGACGTTGTACCGCGTGTCGGTCGGGTCGGAGCGGTACTCGAAGAGCATCGCCTCCTCGCCGGGCGAGAGGGGCCGTGTCCCGTCGACCAACTCGGGAACGTGTGACGGCGACGCGACGGTTCCGGACAGCAGGTCGACCGCCGCTGCGAAGTCGTGGAGCACGCGGTGCTGGAACACCAGGGCGTCGGGTAACTCGACGCCGATGGCCGCCTCCATGGCGGCGATGGTCTCCAGCGCCGGCAGTGAGGATCCACCGAGGTCGAAGAAGTCGTCGTCCCGTCCGACACGGTCGACCCCGAGGGCTGCGGCCCAGACGTCGGCGGCGACGGCCTCCGTCGGAGTCGCCGGGGCGAGGTACCGGCGCGAGCCGGCGTCGCTGCGTGCGGGGGGCGGGAGCGCCGCGATGTCGAGCTTGGTGCTCGATGCGAGTGGGAGCGCGTCGACGTGGACGAACGCCGAGGGCATGGAGCGGCTGGGCAACAGCTCGCGGAGATGTGTACGCAAGTCGGCGGTGTCGACCGGTTGCCCGTCGGTGGTCTGGTACCACGCCGTGAGTACTTCGATTCGCTTCGGTTGATAGCCGATCTCGGCGAGCATTCGGTCGATCTCGGCCTGGTCGACGGGGTCGTCCAACTCCTCGAGCGCCTCGTCGCGGCTCTTGTGTCCGAGTCGGACGTCCCAGCTGTACGGCTCGGCGTAGTTGTGATAGCCGCGTTCGGTGCGATGGACGTGGATGCCGACCACGTTGATCAGGCAGTTGGTCGAGCGACCGGTGTCGGCGGGTCGGACCCACGGAGCTCGCTGCTCGAGGAACTCGTACATCTCGGAGAGTTCGACGTCGACGTACCGGTAGAAGTCGACGTACCGGATCTCGTCGAGGACTGCCAGGTCGCCGCGTTCGAACACGTGCTGCTCGGGCAGCAGCCGGGTGACCGCATCGGTGGTGCGGTGGTAGGCGCGCCGGGCTTGCATCACCGTGCGGTCGATGGCATCCGGGTCGAAGCGACCCGACTCGAACTGGTGCGGGACGAGGCGGGTCTCGAAGAATTGGCCGCGTGAGAGGCCCGTCACGATCACCGGGATGCCCAGCTCGTGCGCCCGAGCGGTCGCCAGCGTGTAGATCGCCTTGTAGCAGCCGTTGCAGACGTTGGCGAAGCGGTCGAGGCTGTCCCTGAAGATCTCCGCCATCGCCTCGGTCGTCACGAACTCGTGGCTGATGCCGAGATCCGCCACGGTCCGCGAGATGTTCGCCTTCGCGCCGTCGGAGATGTACCCGTTGTCGAGGGTCAGCGCATGAACCCGCCAACCGGCGGCGACGAGGCGATACAGGGCGTAGGTCGAATCCTTGCCACCCGAGAGGAGATGGAGGCAGTCGAACTCACCGGAGGATCGCTCGCGGGCCTCGATACGGATCGCGTCGAGATCCGTCGGTGTGCCGAACCAGTCCCTGGTCTGCGGTTCGATCTCCTCGAAGGTCCGGCAGACCGAGCAGACGCCGTCGTCGAGTTCGACCCCGGGGACGTCGGTGCCGAGCCCGCACCTGGAACACCGCTCCAGGCGACGTGCAGCAGGCGTCCAGACGCGGACGACGGCGTTGGTGATCGCGTGGTGGCGCACGAGGGCCGCCTCGATCTCGCCCGGCTCGAGCCGGACGCCGTTGACCTTCAGTTGGTCGTCGCCACGTCCGCCGTACACCAGGACGCCGCGCTCGAACCGGACCCGATCACCCGTCCGGTACCACGGGCGATCGTCGAGCGCCGGCACCGGAGCGAAGCGTTCGGCACTCAGTTCGGGGAGTCCGAGGTAGCCGTCCGCCATACCGGGTCGTCTCACGTACAGCTCCCCCCACGAGCCGACGAGACTCGGCTGGCCACACGGGTCGAGCACGGCCACCTCGGCACCTGGACAGGCGGTGCCGATCGGTACGTCGGGACCGCTGTCGTTCTGCTGGTCCCACTCGTGGATCATGCACCCGACGACGGCTTCCGTCGGCCCGTACTCGTTGAAGATCCTGACCCCGGGGGTGCAGCGGTGCGCGAAGGCCGTGGCGACCGGCGTCCGAAACGCCTCGCCTCCCACGATCACGATCTCGAGCCCGAGCGGTCGATCGATCATCCGGGTCAACAGTTCGAGTTGGCTCGGGGTCGCCTTCAGCACCGTCAGGTCGGATCGTCCGGCGATCGCAGCGAGGGCTTCGAGCGGGGCGCCGGGGACGACGATCGTCCGTCCGCCGACGAGTTGGGGGAGGAACAGCGACGTGATCGTCAGGTCGAACACGAGCGACGAGTGCAGTGGCATGACGAATGCGCCCGCGGTCGTGTAGGACGCCTCGGCGAACCGGAGGTAGTCGGCGAGCCCCCGGTGGGAAATGGGCACGCCTTTCGGCGTACCGGTCGAACCGGACGTGTAGAGCACGTACGCCGTGTCGTCGAGCAGTGTCGCGTCGTGCGGATGAGCCTCACCCGGCGCAGCGTTCCCGGCCGGGACGACGCCGAGTTCCTCGCTTCCGTCGATCACGAGCGCGAGGCCGGCGTCGTCCGAGATCGCCCGATGTCGCTCGGCCGGATCGTCCGGATCGAGCATCACGAATGCTGCGCCGGCTCGCAGCACGCCGTGCACCGCAGCGAGCAGTTCGATCGAGCGGTGCATCCGGATCCCGACCCGGGCGCCTCGCCCGACGTGCCGGGAACGGAGCCATGCTGCGTAGGCGTCGGCGTGTTCGTCGAGTTGCCGACAGGTGATCGATGCGTCACCGAACTCGGCCGTGACCCGGTCCGGAGCTTCGGCGAATCGTTCGGCGATTGCGAGGTGGACGGGTCGGTGGTCGCCGTCCGGACCGGGTGGATTCACCCTCGCGACGAGGCGTCGCTCCTCGTCGGTGGTCAGGTCGACATCGCCGACGGGCCGATCCGGCTCGGTGACGATCCAGTCGAACTGAGCGGCGAAGTGATCCGGGAGCCGGTCGTGGGCGCCGTCGGCGCTCAGACCCTCGTTGACGTCGAGCTCGATCTGGAGCCCGTCGCCGTAGTCGTACATCTGGACGCGGAGCGCATGCGCCGGATCGACGTGACCGGAGCGGAGCCAGGTCGTCGTCGTCGGCACCTCGTCGAGTCGTCCGAAGCGGGCCGTGAGCACGTTGACGACGGCGTCGAACGCCGTGTCGGGACTCTCGCCGGGTCGAGCCGTTCGAAGGACGCTGATGATGTCGCGGTGGATCCGGTCGAAGAGCTCGCGGCCGGACTCGTGCGATGCGACGCGGACCCGGAGGGGGTACAGCTCCATCATCGGTCCGATGACGCGCTGCGCATCGCGACCCGACCGATGGTGGATCGGAATGCCCAGGGTCAGGTCCGCGCGGCCGTCCGAGCGGTGGAGGAGCACCGCCATGGCCGACGCAGCGAGGCCGAGGAGTCCGAGTTCACGGCTGATCGTCCGGTACGGGCCGGCGAGCCCGCTCATGAGGTCACTGTGCAGCGGAACGGGTCGCCTCGTCACCGCCGTCGTGCGCCCGCCTCGTGGCCCGTACGGTGCGATCGGTGGGCCGTCGTGGACCATCGACGACCAGAACCGGTCGCGCTCGTCGTCGCCGACGGAGGTCGGGATCGCACGGTCGTAGTACTGGACCAGATCGACGTCACCGTCCTCTCCGGCGTACCGCCGTGCGACACGGTCGAACACGAGCGCCGATCCGAAGGCGTCGGTGACGACGTGATGGAGGTCGAGGTACCACGACCAGTCGTCGTCATGGTGCCGGATCAGGACCGAGTCGTACGCGCACGCGGTGGCGTCGATCGGCACGGCGATCCGGGCGGTGCACCAGTCCTCGAGTTGGTCGACTGGGAGATCGATCACGGCGGTGGGAGCAGGCGGCAATGCGAGGACTCGCGCAACGGGTTGGGCCCCGGGCCGTTCGAGCACGATGGTTCGAAGGGCGTCGGATGCTCGGACGACGTCATCGAAGGCCGCGACGAATCGTCCCGCGTCGATCCTGCCGGCGAACCGGTGCAGCTTGCCCATGTTGGCGAGCGGTACGGCGGGCGCCAGCCGTTGACTCGACCAGATCAGGCGCTGGGTCCGGGAGAGCGGATGCTCCGCGACGGCCCGTGGGCGCACCGTGACGGGCTCGTCGTCACGCGACGGAGCAGTCATCCCGGCGACTCAGGTATGCGACCATCGCAGCGACCGACTCGAAGTGTTCGATCACGACATCGGCCGGATCGATCCGTATCCCCAACTGGCGCTCGATCCACTCGACGATCAGGACCACCCCGAGGGAGTCGACGAGTCCGGTCATGACCAGGTCGGTTCCGACCTCGATCGGATCCGGGGCCGTCGCCACCTCGTCGGCGATGAACCGTACGAGTCGGTCGGCGAACATCGATGTCGTGTCGATCGGAGGCGTCGTCGTCGGGTCGGTCATCGTGTGTCGTCCATCGTGGAGGCGGGCGCATCCGCGAGGAACTCGACCCGGGATGCCGTCCGGTCAACCTTGCCCGAACTCGTTCGCGGGAGCGTAGCCCGGCTCACGATCCGAGTCGGCACCGCGACCCGAGGAAGTCGCTCCGAAGCATGTACGGAGATCGAGTCGACGGTGGCCTCGTCGAGGTTCGGTGTCACGACTGCGACAACTTCGTCGTCGGCTCCGGTCACGTCGGATCCGATCACGAACGACGTGGCGGCCGTGACGGACGGGTGCCCGAGCAGGACGGCGTCGACCGCTTCGAGTTCGATCCGTTGTCCGCGGATCTTCACCTGGTGGTCGATCCGCCCGAGGAACACGAGTGGACCACCGGGTGGGCCGACGACCAGGTCGCCGGTGCGATACCAGACCCGTGTGTCATCCGGCCGATGGACGAGGGCCCGTTCGTCGAGGTCGGGTCGACCCCAGTAGCCCTGCATCGTCGTCGGTCCGGAGACCCACAACTCGCCGGGAACTCCGACCGGCACGTCCTCGCCCGTCACCGGATCGACGACGACCAGGTCGACGCCTTCCCACGGTCGGCCGATGGGAATGGCGTTCCCGGCCGAGTGGTGCCCTTCGAACCGGTCGCCTGCGTCACGCTCGACGTGATGGAACGTGCACTGGTTGACCTCGGCCGGCCCGTACACGTTCGAGAAGCGCGCGCTCGGTATCGCAGCCATGGCTGCCGCCAGTGCATCCGGTGGGAACGACTCGCCGCCGAACTTGACCCAGCGCAGGTTCGACAGGTCGTGTCCGCCGGGCCCACCTCGCTCGACGAGCTGTCGGATCACGTAGGGGACGGTGTAGAGCACGGTGGCGCGTTCAGCGGCGAGCATCCGAGCGAGACTCGACGGGAATCGGAGGACCCCGTCAGGCACGACGATCGCCGCGCTGCCGGCGAGTGGAGCCGCGTACAACTCGAACGTCGACTGATCGAAGTGGAGCGGGGCGATGTTCGCCGCTCTGTCGTGCCCGGTGATGCCGTACGTCGCGACGGCGGCCCGGGCGTAGGCGAGTGCGCTGGCATGTGTGTGCACGATGCCCTTCGGGCGTCCTGTCGAACCCGAGGTGTAGATGATGTACGCGGGATCATCGGGACGGGGCTCGTCGACGACCGGGCCGGCCGCCGCCGTCCCGGACAGGACGTGCGGGTCGGTGGGGTCCACGATGTGGACGCCGTCGCCGACGGCCGAACGGTGCGCGGCGTCGAGCACGCCGACGACCGCGGTGGGCTCGGCGTCGGCGAGGACCGCTCGGACGACGGCGGTCGGGGCGAACCAGTCGATCGGGACGACGACGGCCCCGGCGCGCTGGATGGCGTGCACGGCCACGAACGCGTGCACCGACTTGGGGGTCAGGACGGCGACGCGGTCGCCTCGCCGGGCACCGGCTCGACCCAGCGCCGCGGCGACGAGGCCGATGCGCCGGTCGTAGTCGACCCACGACAGCCGGTCGCGGCCGTCGGTGACCGCTTCGGCGTCGGGGCGCTCCACGACGGCCCGGCGAACGAGGTCGGGGAGCGTCAGGACTGGGGGAAGGGCATCGGTGTCCACGGTCGATCGGTAGCGTAGGGCGGGATGGGCGCCGAGCCGAACGACCTCCGAGACGACGAGCGTCCGGACCTCACGGCCAACGGTCATGTGGTCGATCGCTCACCCGGGTCGTTCGGAGAGCTCGAACCGGTGGACGTCCCGCTCGATGACGCTCGTGCTCTGCAATCGCTGCTGCACGAGCGGGGATACCTCTTCTTCCGCCGGCTGGTCGATCCCGAGCTGGTGTTGGCCGCTCGGCGGGAGATCCTGCTCAAGTACGCGATCATCGGCGAGATCGACGACCGTTTCCCGATCGACGACGCGATCGCCGGAGATGGCAGCGGCGTCCGGTCGGCGAACCTGCGGGCGTTCTCCGAGAGTGTGCGGACGGGGACGAGCTACCTGGCGGTCACCGAACATCCGGCCATCCTCGGGGTCCATCGAGCGCTGCTGGGTGGTCCGGTTCGATCGTTCGACATGCGGTGGCCGCGGTTCGTCCGACCGGGGGAGGGGTGTGGCTACCACTGCGACGGCCCGTACATGAATCGAGGGACGGACACGTCGCGGATCATGACCAGTTGGATACCGCTCGGCAGGGTGTTGCGGCACGAGGGCTCCCTGATGCTGCTCGAGGGGAGTCACCGCAACGAGGGGTTGGCCGGGTACCTGGCCGCCGACGCCGACCGGGATGGCCTCCAGTGGCTCGCCGCCGATCCGGCAGCGGTCAGGACTCGGTACGGCGGTCGCTGGCTGACCACCGATTTCGAGGCGGGGGACGTGCTGTGCTTCGGCATGCACATGCTCCACGGAGCGCTCGACAACCGGTCTCCGGTCGGCCGGTGTCGTCTGTCGTCGGACAGCCGCTACCAGCGTGTCGACGAACCCGCCGATCCGAGGTGGAACGGCGCCGCTTTCGAAGGGCACGGCGGACAGCGCGTGTTCTATCCGGGACTCGGGCACTGGAACAACGAAGACTTCCAGGACGAATGGAAGGACATCGACGAGTTCGGTCGGCTCCGGCTCCGTCCGGCCGGGGGCATCGGTGGCTGACGATCGCGCTGTCGAACTCGCGTCGCTCGCCGAGGCGATCGCAGATCTCGACCACCCGACGAAGGTGTCGACCTCCGAATGGGCCGCATCGGAACTCGGTCGCCGCGATCTCGTCGCCGCCGATGCCGACTCGTCGTTCTCGCTCGACGATTGGCGCCGCTGCGCCGAGCGGGGCATCTTCCGGATGATGGTGCCGGAGGACCAGGGTGGCGCAGGCGCGGGCCTCGCCGAGGTGCTCCTGACGCTGGAGGGGCTCGGCCACGGCTGCGCCGACAACGGTCTCACGTTTGCGGTCGCCAGCCAGATGTTGAGCACTCAGGTGGCCCTGACGAACTTCGCCTCGCCAGCTCAGCGTGAGCGATGGCTGCCCGGTCTCCTGGACGGATCACTCCTGGCGGCCCTCGCCATGACCGAGCCCGGCTCCGGGTCGGATGCCTTCGCCATGGCCGCCCGCGCCGTCCGCCTCGACGACGGGTCGTACCGGATCGACGGCCACAAGGCGTACCTCACCTTCGGCCCGGTCTGCGATCTCGTGATCGTGTTCGCATCGACCCGACCCGAGGCCGGAAGTTGGGGGATCTCGGCGTTCCTCGTCGACACCTCCCTGCCGGGCGTTCGGCGCTCGGCGGTGCGGGAGAAGATGGGGATGCGGACGACCCCGTTCGGAGACATCGAACTCGACGGTGTGATCGTCCCGGCCGATGCACTCCTCGGGCGAGAGGGTGCCGGCGCTCGGATCTTCGCCTCGATCCTCGACATCGAACGCAGTTACGTGTTCGCACCGCAGGTCGGAGCGATGCAACGACACGTCGAAGCGTCGGTGGCGTTCGCTCGCGAGCGGGAGCAGGGCGGCGGGCCGATCGCTCGCTACCAGGCGGTGTCCCACCGGATCGTCGCCATGAAGGAACGGCACGAGCGGGCGCGGTTGTTCCTGTACCGGGCGGCGATCGCTCAGACGGCCGGACGAGACGTGACGATGGCCGCATCCCTGGCCAAGATCGTCGCGTGCGACACCGGGATCGAGTCGTCGTTGGACATGGCCACGATCCACGGAGCGCGCGGTTACGTGACCGAGTTCGAGGTCGAGCGGGCCGTTCGTGATGCGGTCGGGGGCCTGGCGTATTCGGGTTCCACCGACGTGTTGCGCAACGTGGTGGCACGCCTGCTCGGGCTCGGCTGAGCCCGAGCAGCCCCCCTCCACGATCGGACGAGCCGCGACCGGACTCCTCAGACGAGCGCCGGCGCGTCCTCCTG
>JBMUCX010000045.1:0-21830 GCA_049458915.1 Ilumatobacteraceae bacterium | reverse complement strand
ACACCGACACCAGTAACACCGAGAAAGCAGAGTGATCATGAACAACCCCCAGACCGCCGTCATCGTCGACGCCGTCCGGACCCCCGGTGGCAAGCGCAACGGGATGCTCCAGGACTGGCACCCGGCCGATTTGGCCGGCCACGTGCTGAACGCTCTCCGGGAGCGCAACGGCCTCGACCCGGCGCTCGTCGACGACGTCGTCATGGGCTGCGTGATGCAGGTCGGTGAGCAGTCGCTCAACATCGGACGCAACGCGGTGCTCGCCGCCGGGTGGCCCGAGACCGTGCCGGCGACGACCGTCGACCGTCAGTGCGGGTCGAGCCAGCAGGCGATCCACTTCGCGGCTCAGGGCGTGATCTCAGGGGCGTACGACATCGCCGTGGCTGCGGGCGTGGAGGTCATGACCCGGACGCCGATGGGCGCATCGATCGTCCAGGGCATGGGGTTCCCCTTCCCGAAGCCGATGCTCGACCGGTACGACAACTTCCTGCCGCCGCAGGGCATCGGCGCCGAGATGATCGCCGACGAGTTCGGCTTGAGTCGGGCCGATCTCGACGCCTTCGGCGCCGAGAGCCAGCAGCGTGCCGCTCGGGCCACCGCCGAAGGTCGGTTCGAGCGTGAGATCGTGCCGGTTCCGGTCGTCGTCGACGGCCAGACCGTGATGATGACCCGTGACGAGGGCATCCGCGAGGGGACGACGGCCGAGACGCTCGCCAACCTGAAGCCGGCCTTCAAGGAAGATGGCAAGGTCACCGCCGGCAACTCGTCGCAGATCTCCGATGGTGCGTCGGCGGTACTGATCATGAGCGAGGCCAAGGCCGCCGAACTCGGCCTCACCCCCCGGGCCCGTTTCCACAGCTTCGCCCTCGCCGGTACCGACCCGGTCACCATGCTGAAGGGACCGATCCCGGCGACCGAGAAGATCCTCGCCCGCGCCGGGCTCTCGATCGAGGACATCGACCTGTTCGAGGTGAACGAGGCCTTCGCCTCGGTCGTGCTCGCCTGGGCCAAGACCTACGGCGGTTCCGACGCGGATGCGTTGTTGGCGAGGACCAACGTCAACGGTGGAGCGATCGCTCTCGGCCACCCGCTCGGCTGCTCCGGTGCCAAGTTGATGGCGACGCTCCTCAACGAACTCGAGCGGTCGGGCGGGCGGTACGGCCTCCAGACGATGTGCGAGGGTGGCGGTCTCGCCAACGCCACGATCATCGAGCGGCTCTGAGCAGCGCGTCGATCCGGAACATCGATCCGGAACATCAACGAAGTCAACGAGAGTGAAAGGAACCCCACCATGCCCCGAATGAACCTCGAAGGGTCGTCGTCGATCGTCACCGGCGGTGCCTCCGGCATCGGCGAGGCTGCAGCCCGCCAACTCGCCGCGCTCGGCTCCCGGGTGGTCGTCGCCGACCTCCAGGAGGAGCGTGGCCAACAGGTCGCGTCCGAGATCGGCGGCCTGTACGTCAAGTGCGATGTCTCGTCGGAGGAGGACGGTGCTGCCGCTGTCGCCGCCGCGTCTGAGATGGGCCCGCTGCGAGCGCTCGTCAACTCCGCCGGGCTCGGCCGTGCGGCGCGCACGATCGACCGCAACAACGAGCCGATGGCCCAGGAGCTGTTCGACTTCGTGATCAAGGTCAACCTGCTCGGGTCGTTCAACATGCTCCGCCTGTCGGCTGCGGCGATGGCCAAGACCGACCCGGTCGACTCGGACGGTGCCCGCGGAGCGATCGTCAACATGGCATCGGCAGCCGCGTTCGACGGCCAGATCGGCCAGGCCGCCTACTCGGCGTCGAAGGGTGGCATCGTCGGCATGACGCTGCCGATCGCCCGGGACCTCTCGGCGGTCGGGATCCGGGTCAACACGATCGCCCCGGGTCTGATCGACACGCCGATCTACGGATCCGGCCCCGAGTCCGATGCCTTCAAGGCCCACCTCGGTCAGTCGGTGCTGTTCCCGAAGCGACTCGGCTCGGCCGAGGAGCTGGCGTTCATGGTGACCGAGTTGATCACCAACCCGTACATGAACGCCGAGGTCATCCGGGTCGACGGCGGGATCCGGATGCCTCCCAAGTGACCGGCCGCTGAGTGGTCGAGTTCGACGGTGCCCGGGCCGGGTGGCCCGGGCGCCGTCGCGTCGGGTCGAAATCGCCATCGGGGACTCGCCGCGGCCATGTGACGAGTGACATACTCGGGGTCTCAGGACAACCGAGCCCGGTCCGTCGGGTTCAGAAGGGGGAACACCATGAAGCGTTCGCGAACGAGTCGTGCATTCGTCGCTCCGCTCGTCGCCGTGGCACTCGTGGCTGCGGCGTGCGGTGGCGGTGACGACGATGCTGCCGAGGAGCCGGCCGCCGAGGAGCCCGGTGACGAACCGGCCGCCGAGGAGCCCGGTGACGAGCCGGCCGCCGAGGAGCCCGGTGACGAGCCGGCCGAGGAGCCGATGGAGGACATGGCCCCTCAGCGCGGTGGGACCCTCACGTACCTGCTCGAGGCCGAGTCCGACACCTGGAACATCCCCAGCGCGAACTGTGCCGTGGCGTGCATCACGGTCATGCGCCAGGTGATGGATCCGCTCACGATCGTGAACGAGGACGGCGATGTCGAGCCGTTCCTGTTGGAGTCGATCGAGTCCAACGACGACTTCACCGAGTACGTCCTCACGATGCGCGAAGGTGTCGTCTTCCACCACGGCCCCCCCGCCGACGGTGCCGCCGTGCAGCGGAGCCTCCAGGAAATGGCGCTCGGTCTCCTCCAGGGCCAGGTGCTCGTCGACCTCGTCGGCGGAGCGGAAGGGATCGAACTCGTCGACCCGATGACCGTCAAGGTCACCTTCAGCCGTCCGTTCGCGACGTTCCCCTACAACATCGCCGAGCGGACGGGGTGGCTCATCGCTCCGTCGTACTGGGACAACCCGGAGCGTGCCGGAGCACTCGCCGTGGGCACCGGCCCGTTCAAGATGGCCGAGTGGACCCGTGGCGAGCAGACCGTGCTCGAAGCGAATCCCGACTACTGGCGCATGGGTGCCGATGGACAGCCGCTGCCGTACCTCGACTCGGTCGTGTTCCGGCCGATCCCGGACGTGGCGGCCCGCCGGGCGACGATGGAGGCCGGCGACGCCGATGCCAACCACGACAGCTTCGGTGAGAACAAGGCGTTCTGGAACGGTGAGTGGCTCGACAACGGGGGGCAGCTCGTCGATGCGGCGGCCGACCGTGAGACCAGCTACCTGATGTTCAACAACTCGTCCGCTCCGTTCGACAACGCCGACATGCGGCGTGCCGTGGCCCTGTGCACCGATCGTGAGGAAGTGCTGGCGTTCCGTGCGCCCGGCGCGACACTCGCCAATGGTCCGTTCGCCGCTGGTTCGCTCGGCCACCTCGCCGACAACGGCTTCCCCGGCTTCGACGCTGCGGCCGGCAACGCCCTGCTCGACCAGATCGGACGCCCGGACGAGATCGTCTACGGGACCACCAACGACCCGTCGAACCTGCTCACCGCCGAACTGTTCGCCGACATGTGGAGCACCAACTGCGGGCTCACCGTGACGATCGACCAGTTCGACCAGTCCGAGCTGATCACCAAGGCGATCACCGGTGGTTTCCAGGTGTTCGCCTGGCGTAACCACGGCCAGGGCAACCCCGGCCTGGAGTTCGTCTGGTGGCACAGCCGTCACTCCGAGGGCCTCGCGCTGAACTTCGGACGCATCCGCGATCCGCAGATGGACGCGCTGCTCGAGGCGACCTGGGCGACGACCGACCAGGCCGAACTCGACGATCTCGGCAAGCAGATCAATCAGCTCTTCGCCGACAACGTCTACAACCTCTGGTTGAACGAGACGGAGTGGGCGAACCCGTACCAGGCGAACGTCCATGGCGTCGGCCTGGTGACGCTCCCGTCCGGCAACGTCGCCCAGCGGGGCATCGCCGGTCGGACCTGGCTCCACGAGGCCTGGAAGAGCTGACCATTTGACCGGACCGGGGGGGGGGGGGGGGGGGCGCCGTGCCGCACCCCCCCGCACCGCCATCGGCCCATGATCCCCATCATCTTGCTCCTGGTCCTCGTCGCTCTGGCGGCCTGGATCGTCCGCACCGCCGGATGGCGCTTCGCGGCGCAACGTCTCGGTGGCGCCGTGCTCGTGTTGGTGATCGTCACCTTCGCCACCTCCTTCCTCCTCCGTCTCTCGTCGATCGACGAGGACCAGACGGCGGCGCTCGAAGCGCTCGGTCTGCCGGCGACGGCGCAGCCCTGCGTGTCGGCGCTCGGCACCGGTGCCGACGAGGCGTCGGTACTGGCCTGCGTCGATGAGCGCGGCCTCGACAAGAACGTGTTCGCCCAGTACGGCCAGTGGGCCGGAGATGTCCTGTCGGGCGACCTCGGCTACGCCTTCTACAAGAACCGGGAGCCGCTCACGACCACGCTCGAGCAGCGGCTCCCACGAACGGCCTGGCTGTTCCTGTACAGCCAACTCTTCGCACTGGCCCTCGCCGTACCGCTCGGGATCTGGGCCGCATACCAAGCCAATCGAACCGGCCGGCGACTGCCGAAGTGGCTCCTGCCGGTCGGGTTGGTGGGCATGCTGGCTCTCGCCGTGGCGCTGGGCTGGGGACCGCTCGGCTTCCTGGTCGTCGCCATCGCCACCCCGATCCTGGTGTTCAACCTCTACAAGGGCGGCCGATCCGGGGACACCACCGTCAACACCCTCGCCTTCGTCCTGCTGTCCGTGCCGGTGTTCGTGCTCGGCGAGTCACTCCGCTACGTCTTCGCGATCGATCTCGGCTGGTACCGCCTGACCGGCTACGCCCCGTGGAGTGAAGGCGCCGTCGCCCACCTCAAGTCGGTGTGGCTGCCGGCCGTCGTGATCGGCCTCGCGGCGACGCCGGTCTACATGCGACTTCTCCGGTCCGACATGATCCAGAACCTCCAGCAGGATTTCGTGGCGGTGGCCAAGGCCAAGGGCATGTCGAATCGCCACATCCTGTTCCGTCACGTCCTGCGTCCGTCGACGGTCACGCTCCTGACCGTGTTCGGCCTCAACATCGCCCAGTTGGTCAACGGCGCCATCGTGATCGAGTTCATCTACGACTACGACGGCATGGGCAGCTACCTGATCGAGGCCGTGTACCGCAAGGAGTTCTTCGCCGTCCAGACGATCGTGGCATTGGTGGCGGTGCTGTTCGTCCTCGCCAACACGATCGTGGACATGCTCTACACGGTGGTCGATCCGCGAGTGCGCGCCGAGGTGACGTCGTGACCGGCTCGACCCGCAAGCGGGCGAACTGGGTGTTCCGGCTCGCCGTGGCCTGGTTGGTGCTCATCGCCGCCATGGCGCTCGTCGGCAAGTACCTGCCGTTCATCGCCGATCCGAACGAGCGCAATGCCCAGGCGATCGCCCAGGGCCCGAGTTGGTCGCACTGGTTCGGCACCGCATCGTTCGGTCAGGACGTGTTCGCCCGAGTGGTCGAGGGCAGTCGGATCTCGCTGTTCGTCGGGTTCATGGTCACCACGATCGGCATCCTGGTCGGCGGGGCACTCGGGCTCGTCGCCGGCTTCTACAAGGGCTGGTTCGACTCGGTCGTGCGTCTCGTCATCAGCGTCACGCTGTCGATCCCGGCCCTCCTGCTCGTGATCTTCATCGTGGTGGTCCGCAGCCGGTCGCTGTGGAACGTCATCCTCGCCGTCAGCTTGCTGGCGATCCCGGCGCTGGCTCGCATCGTCCGGGCGAGCACCCTGCAAGTCGCCGATCGTGATTTCGTCAAGGCGGCACAGGTGCTCGGCAACCGCCGACTGTCGATCATGTTCCGTGAGGTGCTCCCGAACGTCATGCCGACGCTGGTGTCGTTCGCGTTCCTCACGTTCGGCATCATCCTGGTCGCCGAGAGTTCGCTCGCCTTCCTGGCGCTGAGTGTCGAGGCGCCCTCGATCACGTGGGGTTCGATCATCGGCGAGGGACGGATCAAGTTCGCCGACACGCCGCACATGGTGTTCCTCCCGGGCGCGGTGCTGTTCGTCACGGTGCTGAGCCTCAACTTCGTCGGTGACCAGATGCTGAAGCGGTTCGACATCAAGGAGACGGCGCTGTGAGCGACCAGCCGATGCTCGAGGTCTCGGATCTCCGGGTCATCTTTTCGACCCCGTCGGGCCCGCTCACGGCGGTCGATGGGGTGACGCTCTCGCTCGCCGAGCGCGAGTCGATCGCCATCGTCGGTGAGTCCGGCTCGGGAAAGTCCGTGTTCGCCCGCACGCTCATCAACCTGTTGGCGGCCAACGGCACCCGGACCGGGTCGATCTCGATCGGCGGCCGGAACATCGACGAACTGACCAAGGCCGAACGCAAGCACTTCTTCGGAGTCCAGGCTGCGATGGTGTTCCAGGACCCGATGACCTCGCTCAACCCGGTCAAGCGGGTCGGCACACAGTTGACCGAGGCGATGCGATACCACCTGGGGATGGATCGTGTCGATGCCCGTAACCGGGCGATCTCGCTCCTGAAGCAAGTGCACATCCCGTCACCGGAGCGACGGATGCGCCAGTATCCGCACGAGTTGTCGGGCGGGATGCGTCAGCGAATCGTGATCGCCATGGCGCTGGCGTGCGAGCCCCGGTTGCTGATCGCCGACGAGCCGACGACGGCACTCGACGTGACGGTGCAGAAGGCGATCCTCGATCTGATGGACGACCTGCGCGACGAGCGCAACATGGCGCTCATCCTGATCACCCACGATCTCGGTGTCGCCGAGGGACGAGCCGATCGGATCGGCGTGATGTACGCCGGACGCCTCATGGAACTCACCAGCGCGACGGAGTTGTTCTCGAACATGCGGCACCCGTACACCGAGGCGCTGTTGAAGTCGATCCCGAGCACGGACATGCCGAGCCACACCCGGTTGCAGCCGATCCCCGGTCGACCGCCCAACCTGCTCGACCCGCCGGCCGGGTGTGCCTTCGCCGCGCGCTGCAGGTACGCGACGGCCGAGTGCCTCGACACCAAGCCACCACTCGTCGAATCCGAGCCGGACCACTGGGTCGCCTGCCACAATCCGGTGGGCACCGAGCGGGGCGAGCAGGCGCTCGCTCGCAACCGGGCCGACGGCGTCACTGCTGCGGGACTCTCGTTCGAGTTGAGCGAAGGGGCGTTCGTCTGATGGCCGGCTCCGGTACCGCCCATCTCCGTGACGACGAGCAGAACGTGCTCGTGCGCGTGGAACACCTCGTGGTCGAGTTCCCGATCGCCGGTGGCACGGTCCACGCCGTGTCCGACGTCAGCTTCGACCTGGTCGAGGGCGAGACGCTCGGGATCGTGGGCGAGTCGGGATGCGGGAAGTCGACCACCGCCAGAGCGGTCATCCAGATGCCCAAGCCGACGTCGGGAACGGTGAGGTACCGGGGGACCGACCTCAGCGAGTTGTCGCGTGACGAACTGCGCAAGGTTCGCCCGGACCTGCAGATGATCTTCCAGGACCCGATCAGTTCCCTCAACCCACGTCGCACCGTCCACGAGATCATCGCCGAAGGTTTGCGCGTCTGGGGTTCGCGCGGTCAGTGGACCGAGGACCGCATCGACGAACTGATGGAGGCCGTCGGGATCGACCCGAGGTTCGGTGAGCGCAAGCCGCACCAGTTCTCCGGTGGCCAGTGCCAACGGATCTCGATCGCCCGGGCGCTCGTGCTGGACCCCAAGGTCATCATCTGCGACGAGCCGGTGTCGGCGCTCGACGTGTCGGTGCAGGCGCAGATCCTGAACCTGCTCGAGGACATGAAGGCCCGCTACGGGGTGAGCTTGATGTTCATCAGCCACGACCTCTCGGTCGTCAAGAACATCTCCGACCGGGTGATGGTCATGTACATGGGCAAGACGTGCGAGGTCGCCGGTTCCGACGATCTGTTCGCCCGCCCGACGCACCCGTACACCAGGGCGTTGATGGCGGCGATCCCGGGAAGCACCACGGTCGTCGACGACGGTGTCCTCGAGGGTGAACTGCCGTCCGCGATCGACCCGCCTCCCGGATGCCGGTTCAACACCCGGTGCCCGTACGCCACCGACGAGTGCCGAACCACCGAGCCGGTGTTGCGCAGCGTCGGTGACGGGCACTTCGTGGCGTGTCACCACCCGGTGCTGTCCGGCGAGTGACGTGGCGGACATCGTCGAGTACGACGAGTTCTCGTACTTCCACGAGAACGCCGCCGAGTGGGGTCTGCCGTTCGATGTGCCGCCAGAGGTGTCCCGTGTGGTCACGACACTCGGCGATGGCCGGTCGATGTCGGCGTTGCGCTGGGGGGCCAGCCCGGCCGAGATCGTCCTGATCCACGGTGGTGCGCAGAACGCTCACACCTGGGACACCGTGGCGTTGGCCCTCGGTCGCCCGCTCCTCGCGCCGGACCTACCCGGTCACGGGCACTCGGACAGTCCGGCGCCCGGTCTCGGGACCGCGCCATCGGCGAACGCCGCCGACCTGTCAGAACTCGTCGACGAGTTCGCTCCCGAGGCCCGACTCGTCGTCGGCATGTCGCTGGGCGGCCTCACCGCGATCGCTCTCGCCGCAGCCCGTCCCGAGCTCGTCCGTCGGCTGGTGCTCGTCGACATCACCCCCGGCGTGACCGGAGAGAAGGCCAAGGCGATCCACGATTTCGTGCGGGGACCGGCGACGTTCCCGAGTTTCGACGAGTTGCTGGCCCGGACGATCGAGTTCAACCCGACGCGCTCCGAGAGTTCGCTCCGACGTGGAATCCTCCACAACGCCACCCAACTCGCCGACGGTTCGTGGGTCTGGCGGCACCGACGCGAGGACTACACCGCCATGGGCGATGACGTGCCAGAGCGCCCCGACATCACCGAGTTGTGGAGCGACCTCGAGCGGTACGCCGGTCCGGTCACCCTCGTTCGTGGCATGCGCCCGCAGTCCGTGGTGGCGGACGACGACGTGGCCGAGCTGCGCCGGCGACGTCCTGATGCCGTCGTGGTCGAGGTCGATGCCGGGCACAGTGTGCAGGGCGATCAACCGATCGAATTGGCACACATCATCCAGAACTCGCTCGAGGAGGGCCCGACATGAGTGTCGATTACGACAGCTTGCATCCGAGCTTCCGCTACGACTGGCCGAAGCCGGGTGTGCTGCGCATCACCTTCGACGCCCCTGGGTTGAACTCGGTCGGTCCCGATGCCCACCGCGACATCGCCGACGTCTGGCTCACCGTCGACCGTGACCCGGACGTGCAGGTCGCGATCCTGCAGGGTGCCGGCAAGGGGTTCTCCGCCGGTGGTTCGTTCGATCTGATCGAGGGGATGATCGAGGACTACGCGCGACGGACCCAGGTGATGCGCGAAGCCCGGGACCTCGTGTGGAACGTGATCAACTGCTCGAAGCCGATCGTGTCCGCGATGCACGGCCCGGCCGTCGGCGCCGGACTCGTCGCAGGAATGCTCGCCGACGTGTCGATCGTCGGACGAACTGCTCGGATCATCGACGGCCACACCCGCCTCGGCGTGGCGGCCGGTGATCACGCCGCCGTGTGCTGGCCGTTGCTGTGCGGCATGGCCAAGGCGAAGTACTACCTGCTCACGTGCGAGACGCTGACCGGTGAGGAGGCCGAGCGGATCGGCCTCGTGTCGCTGTGCGTCGACGACGACCAGGTGCACGACAAGGCGCTCGAGGTCGCCGATCAGTTGATGGCGGTCTCGCCGTCGGCGATGCGGTGGACGAAGCACTCGCTGAACCACTGGTACCGGGCGGCCGGTCCGGCGTTCGACGCTTCGCTGGCGCTCGAGTTCTACGGGTTCGGTGGTCCCGACGTCCGCGAGGGTGTGGCATCGCACCGCGAGAAGCGAGCACCGAACTTCACCGGTCCGACCTCGGAATGACGACGAAGCCGGGAGTGACGACGAAGCCGGGAATGACGACGAAGTAGGTTGGCCGTATGGACCTGACGACCATGACCTACGAGGTGCGGGATCGAGTCGCACACGTCCGCTTCAACCGCCCCGAGGGAGCGAATGCGGTCAGCCCCGCCTTCTCCGCCGATCTCCGGGCGGTGATGGTTGCGATCGAGTTCGACCCGTCGGTCAAGGCGGCATCGTTCACCGCCGAGGGCAAGGTCTTCTGCGCCGGTGGTGATCTCAAGTTGTTCCACGCCGCCGGTGATGGTGTGGCGCAACTGGCGGCTGACATGCTCGTCGACTACCACGGCGCGATCTACAAGATGAATTCGATCCCGAAGCCCTTCGTCGCCGGCGTACGCGGTGCAGCCGGAGGGGCGGGCCTGTCGCTGATGAGTGCCTTCGATCTCGTCGTGTCCGCCGAGTCGGCGAAGTACACGATGGCCTACACCCGCGCAGCGATGACACCCGACGGCACGGCGTCGTACTTCGTCGCCCGCCACATCGGCTTGCGTCGGATGATGGATCTCACGCTCACCAATCGGGTGCTATCGGCGGCCGAGGCCGAGGACTGGGGCCTGGTCAACCGGGTCGTCGGCGACGACGACGTCGACTCGGCGACGGCGGCGCTCGCCCAGCAACTCGCGGACGGGCCGGCCTGGGCCCTCGGCCATGCCAAGCGGGTCGTCTATCACGGCTACGAGGCGTCGCTGCCGGCCGCCGGCGAACACGAAGGTGTCGTCATCTCCCAGGCGATGCAGCGTCACGACGGCCTCGAGGGGATCGCCGCCTTCGCCGAAAAGCGGACCCCCGACTTCGACGGCGCCTGAACGTCGAAGGCCGTCAGCGGCCGAGGCGTACCGGGATGTTCCGAGGTCCGCGCACCTGACCGTTCGCCCACGTGGTGCGATGGTCCGGATCGAGTGCGTAGTCGGGGAAGGCTCGGAGCCACTCCTGGAGTGCGACGGTGAGTTCGAGTCGGGCGAGGTTCGAGCCGAGACAACGGTGGATCCCGAGTCCGAACGCGACGTGGCGGTTCTCGGTCCGGTCGATCCGGAACTCGGCCGCATCGGGGAACGCTTCCGGGTCGTGGTTCGCCGCCGGAAACGTCACCAGCGTCTGTTCGCCGGCGCGAACCGGGCAGCCGGACACCTCGGTGTCGGCGATCACCAGACGTCCCATCGTCACCGGTGCGTAGTACCTGAGCACCTCTTCGACCGCGGTCTGCCACAGCAGATCGCCGTCGGGGACCGCGACGAGTCGTGCGCGTTGTTCGGGGTGCTGCGCGAAGTGCCACAGACCGGAACCGATCGCACTCCAGGTGGTGTCGATCCCGGCGAGGATCATCAGCACGACGTAGCCGCGTTGGAGCTCGCGATCGACCGGTGCACCGTCGATCTCCGCCCGGGCGATCAACGAGAGCAGATCCTCGGCGGGTTGCTCGCGCCGCAGATCGAGCATCCGGTCCGTGTAGGCGTTCATCTCCTCCATCAACTGGAGGCGGACGGCGTTGTCGCGAGGTGCGAGCTGGAAATTCCGGAAGATCCAGTCGCGGAACATGTCGGCGTCCGACTCGGGGACGCCGAGCAATCCGCAGATGCCGTGGACCGGGATGTGCTGGCTGTACTGCTCGGCGGCGTCGGCGGTGGCCGCACCGTCGAGATCGGCGATCAGCGAGCGGCAGAACCCCCGCAGGTCGTCCTCCATCGCGGCGATCCGCTTGGGGCTGAACGACGGGAGGAGCAGGCGACGATGACCATGATGGTCGGGGGGATCGGAGGTGATCGGTGGAGCGGGTCGCCGAACGGCGTCGGGCCGGGCCACGCTCACCCTCGCCGACGAGAAGTGCACGGTGTCGTGGGCGATGGTCTGCACCGCGTCCATGGTGACCGGCATGTGGGCCCGCCCGTAGCGCTCCGTCGTGGCGACGGGACAGACCTCGCGTACGGAGTTCCAGATCTCGATCGCCCGTTCGCCCCACTGGTCGTCCAACCAGTCCCAGTCGTTCACCCAGTCGGTCACCGGGGGCAGGTCGGAGGGGTCGGCTCGGTACGTCATCGCGTTACCAGTTTCGACCGTTCGGCAGGGTCCTGTCCATAGAACTCGGCGAGGCGGAGGTAGACCCTGGGGAGCCGGTCGCGGAATTCCACCGGTCGGGTGAAGAACAGTTCGCTCGTGACGGCGAAGTATTCGGCGGGGTTCGTCGCTCCGTACGCCCGAACGAGGCCGTCGGGCCCCCGCCGGCGGAGCCGACGGAAGTTCGTGCCGAGGGTCTGGATCCAGGCCGCCTGGGCCTCGGTCGACGGCAGCGGCGGGATGCCATCGGCCGTGCCATCGAGTTGATCGAGCTTGTGCGCGAACTCGTGGTAGACGACGTTGGTGCCGCGTTCGGGGTGGCCGACCTCGCGCTGCACCGTCCGCCAGTCGAGAACGATCGGTCCACGTCCGTGTCCCGACTGTCCGGCCAGCGCACGAGGCGTGGAGGTGCGCAGACCGGGTATCGGGCCGGGCCGGTGCCCACGCACCATGATCGTCCGAGCATGGATCACGACGGCGGTGACGTCGCGGTACGGGTCGGAGGTGAGATCGAACCCGGCCGTCAGCAGGGCGGCGTGGGCCGCCACGACGTGGCACATCTCGTCGGTCACGGCCACGTCCCGGGCACCTTCCCAACTCGCCCGGCGCACGAGGCGTCGTGCGTGGCCGAGGAACCGGGTTCGCTCGACCTCGTCGAGTCGATGGAACTCGGACGGGGCGACGGCGACCAGCAGGTCGTCGGAGACGGTCCGCACCTCGTCAGTCTGCCGGGCGCCGCAGCAAGTCGTCGATAGAAATGTCTCGACGAGATCGTCGATCCGCCCATGACCGAACCCACCAGCCATCAGCGTCGCCGTCGACGTCCACGATCCGAGCGGATCGACCCGGCTCGGTACGCGCTCGCTCGTGAGGCCCGAGCCGTCGCTCGGGCCGCTGTCGACCTGCACCGTCCGGACGAACTCCCGATCAGTGCTCGCGCCGACGATCTCGTCGCTGCGATCAGGGACCATCGGGTCGTGATCGTCGCCGGGGAGACCGGCTCGGGAAAGAGCACCCAACTCCCGAAGCTCTGCCTCGAGGCCGGACGCGGTGTCGATGGCATGATCGGCCACACCCAGCCCCGTCGTGTCGCAGCCCGAACGGTGGCCGAACGGGTGGCGTCCGAACTCGGCACGCAGGTCGGTGCCGCTGTCGGGTACTCCGTGCGCTTCGACGACCGGGTCGGTGATTCGACGCTGCTGAGGGTCATGACCGACGGCATCCTGCTCAACGAACTCCAACGCGACCCGTCGCTGTCCCGATACGACACGATCATCATCGACGAGGCGCACGAGCGGAGCCTCAACATCGACTTCCTCCTCGGGTATCTCCGTCGGCTCCTCGAGCGGCGTGACGATCTCCACGTCGTCGTCACGTCGGCCACGATCGACACCGATCGGTTCGCACGGCACTTCGCCGGAGCCGATGGCGAACCGGCACCCGTCTTCGTCGTCGAGGGTCGGACGTACCCCGTCGAGATCCGGTACCGACCGTTCGGCGACGACACGGGGGATCGTCGTGATCAGGTCCGCGCGGTGTTGGACGCCATCGACGAACTCGCGGGTGACGGACCGGGTGACGTCCTGGTGTTCCTCTCGGGTGAGCGCGAGATCCACGACGTCGCCGACGCCCTCCGGTCCGATCGGACCGCCGACGTGGAGAGCGGGCGACTCGAGGTCATGCCGCTGTACGCCCGGTTGTCGGCCTCGGAACAGCACCGAATCTTCCAACCCCACGGCGGGCGTCGGATCGTGTTGTCGACGAACGTCGCCGAGACCTCGATCACGGTGCCCGGTGTTCGGTACGTCGTCGATGCCGGCACGGCGCGGATCTCGCGGTACAGCCGTCGGCTCAAGGTGCAGCGACTCCCGATCGAGCCGGTGTCGCAGGCGTCCGCCGATCAGCGTGCCGGCCGATGCGGCCGTGTGGCGCCCGGCGTCTGCATCCGGCTGTACGCCGAGGCGGACTTCGTCGATCGCCCCGAGTTCACCGAGCCCGAGATACTCCGGACGAATCTGGCATCGGTCATCCTCCAGATGACGGCGATCGGCCTGGGTGAGGTGGAGCAGTTCCCGTTCGTCGAGCCGCCCGACGGTGCGTCGATCCGGGACGGATGGCTCCTGCTCGACGAACTCGGGGCGCTCCAGCCGACCCCGCCGGGTGCACCACGCCGACTGACCGGGATCGGCCGACGCCTCGCCCGTCTCCCGGTCGATCCTCGGCTCGGACGGATGGTCATCGAGGCCGACCGCCTCGGCTGCGTCCGTGAGGTGCTCGTGATCGCGGCGGCGCTCTCGATCCAGGACGTCCGGGAACGGCCTCGCGACTCGCCCGGTCGGGCCGATGAGTTCCACGCCCGATTCCGGGTCGATGGTTCCGATCTCTTGTCGATCGTGGCGCTCTGGGACCACCTCCGAGCGCAGCAGCGCGAGTTGTCCGGCAACCGCTTTCGGCGGATGTGCCACGACGAGTACCTCCATTATCTCCGGGTACGGGAGTGGAGCGACCTGTACAGCCAGCTCCGACAGGTCGCCGGGCAGATCGGCATCCGCTCGACGGTCGACGTCGCACATCCCGACCACGTCCACCGCGCTGTGCTCGCCGGGCTGCTCTCCCACGTCGGTGTGCGCGATGGAGAGGGCCGTGACTACCGGGGTGCACGTGACGCGCGATTCGTGATCGCTCCCGGATCGGTGCTCACCCGACGTCCGCCTCGCTGGGTGATGGCCGCCGAGTTGGTCGAGACGGACCAACTCAGGGCCCGGCGTGTGGCATCGATCCGCCCGGAGTGGATCGAGCCGCTCGCTCCACACCTCGTCAAGCGGTCCTACGGCGATGCCTGGTGGGACGCCCGCTCGGCTCGCGCCGTGACCCGGGAGCGGGTCACGCTGTTCGGCCTCCCGATCGTCGACGACCGGACGGTCGGTCTCGACCGGGCCGATCCGTCGCTCGCCAGGCAGATGTTCATCCGGCACGCTCTGGTCGAGGGGGACTGGAACACCCGACACGGCTTCGTGGAACGTAACCGGCGATTCGTCGAGCGGGTCCGTTTGCTCGAAGCGCGAGTGCGACGAGGCGACCTGCTCGACGACGGAGCACTGGAGGCGTTCTACGACGCTCGGGTCGATGCGTCCGTCACGTCGGGCCGTCACTTCGACCGGTGGTGGAAGGACGTTGCCCGGACGACACCCGAACTCCTCGATCTCTCCCCGTCCGTGCTCGCCGACCGGTCGGGCATCGACCTCGCCGAGTACCCGGACACGTGGGCCGCGACCGATGGTGCGTCCGGGTACCGGCTCGTGTACCGGTACGAACCCGGCACCGCTCTCGACGGTGTGGCGGTCGAGGTGCCACTCACCTCTCTGAATCAGTTCGACGGCACCGGACTCGACTGGTCGATCCCCGGCCGTCGTCACGAGCTCGTCGGCGAACTCGTGCGGACCCTCCCGAAGGACCTCCGACGGTCGTTGATTCCGATGTCGGACACGGTCGATGCCGTGCACGCCGAACTCGGACCGCCGGTCGGCCGACTCGTCGATCGACTGGCCGAGATCGTCGGTGGGATGACCGGCCGATCCGTGCGGCCCGAGGACTTCGACGTCGAGCGTCTCCCGACCCACCTCAGAACGCACGTCGTGGTCGTACACGACGGTGTGGTGGTCGACGCGGGGGACGACGTCGCTGCGATCGTCGCCCGTCAGTCGGGTGCCGTGCGTTCGGCGATCGCCCGGGAGACACCGGTGGTCGAGCGACGCGGGATCGTCGGGTGGGACGTCGGGACGCTCGAGCAGACCGTGGAGCACCGGACACCGGACGGCCGGCTCGTCCGGGCGTACCCGGCGCTGCTCGACCGGGGCGACAGTGTGAGTCTTCGACTCGTCGACGACCCGGACCTCCAACAACGAGTGATGCGCGGCGGGGTCCGACGGCTCCTCGTGCTGCTGGCGGCGCCGAACCGTGGCAGGGTCCGCCGGTCGGTACCGGACCGGATCCTCCTCGGTGCCCTCGACGGCACCGTCGACGTCGATGCTCTCGTCGACGACTGCGTGACGGCGACGGTCGACGCCATCCTGGCCCGCCACGGCCTGCCGTGGGACGCCGAAGCATTCGACCGGGTCGCGGGAGCGGTCCGCACCGACGGGCCAGGCCTCGCCGCCGATGCCTTCGCCGTCGCCGTCGAGGTGCTCGCAGCCGCGAGTCGGGTCCGTCGCCGACTCACCGGACTCACCGCCGAGCCGCTCGGCCCGACCGTCGCCGACGTCGGCGCCCACCTCGGCCGCCTCGTTGCTGCTGGTTTCGTGACGCGTTCCGGCACGGATCGACTCCCCGATGTCCATCGGTACGTCCGAGGCATCGAGTACCGCCTCGACCATCTGGCAGGCGACCTCGCCCGTGACCGGCGACGGATCGACGACGTCCGCCCGGTCGAGTCGGCCTACGCCGAGCTGGTCGGTCGGTTCGCTCCGGTACCGGATCGTCTCCGGTCGATCGCGTGGTCGATCGAGGAACTGCGCATGAGCGTGTTCGCTCAGCCGGTCGGTGTGGTCGGCCCCGTGAGTGCGGCGCGAATCCGCAGGTCGATGGCCGAGTTCGGGTGATCGTCGTCGTGCCCGGCGCGGCGTAGTGTCCGGGCATGACGACGCAGGCACGACCGCACACGGTCGACTCCGGACGGGCGTGGATGACGGTCGTCGCTGCGTTCGCGGCCTCGGCGGTGACCCTCGGAACCGCGTACAGCTTCGGTGCGTTCTTCGAGTCGATGAGCGAGGAGTTCGGCTCCGAGCGCGGGGCCACGGCCGTCATCTTCGGACTGACGACGTTCGGGTTCTTCTGGCTGAGTCTGATCACCGGCCGGGTGCTCGATCGGTACGGCCCGCGGATCGTGCTCGTGCTCGGTGCTGCTGCCATGTTCGTCGGGCTGCTCCTGACGAGCAGGGTCGACTCGCTCGGGATGGGGTACGTGACGTACGGCGGCGGTATCGGGCTCGCAGCGGCGTGCGGGTACGTACCGATGGTCGCCATGGTGGGCGGCTGGTTCGTACGGTTCCGAGCGGTCGCGGTCGGCCTCGCCGTCGCCGGCATCGGCGTCGGGACGCTGGTGATGTCACCGCTGTCGGCGGCGCTCATCGATCGGTACGGATGGCGGGACACCTACGTCGTGTTCGCGATCGGTGGTGCGGTCGTGCTCATGCTCTGTGTACCGCTCGCTGCCCGTCCCCCCGGCGACGGGTCCCCGCAGCCGTCGCGGTTCACGGATGCGCTGTCGAGCCCGGTGTTCCGGCGGATCCACCTGTCGGCGTTCTCGCTGGGGTTGGCGCTGTTCGTGCCGTTCGTGTTCGTGGGCCAGTACGCGAAGGAGCAGGGCATCGGCTCGGTTCGGGCGGCGGTGCTCGTCGGCGTGCTGGGCGGGGCGAGCGTGCTCTCGCGGGTCGGCTTCGGCTCGCTGGTGAAGCGCCTCGGGTCGTTCCGGCTGTACCGGACCTGTTTGGCGATCCACGGGGTCAGCTTCGTGATCTGGTTCGCGTCGGGTGCGTCGTACGGCCTGCTCGTCGTGTTCGTGCTCGTCCTCGGCGTGGGGTACGGCGGATTCGTGGCACTCGGGCCGATCGTGGTGTCCGACCGAATGGGTGTTGCCGGATTGGGGTCGATCCTCGGCCTGCTGTACACCGGCCCGGGCCTCGGTGCGCTGATCGGCGCGCCGTTGGCCGGCGTGATCATCGATCGCACCGACTCGTACCGATGGGCGATCGCCGGGTGTTTCGTGGCGTGTGTCGTGTCGGTGGCGTTGCTGGCCGGCTTGCCCGTGCGTTCCGACGGCCGACTCGAGCGGGCCGCCGACGCCCGCGGCTGACGTGCCCGGCACGACTCGTCAGCCGGCGAGGCGGGCGACGACCTCGGCGAACTCGCGGACGGTGTCGGCGATGATGTCGGCGACGGGCCGGACGGCGTCGATGCGACCGGCGACCTGACCGGTCAGGGCGATCGCAGCTTCCATGTCGCCTCCGAAGTAGAGCGCTCGTGGATCGCCGAACTCGCCGAAGACGTTGTCGAGCGATTCGGACAGCCGCGTGGTCCGTCCGGTGCGCAGGGCCCGGAGCGCGGGCGAGTGGCGCTCGTTGAGGAACACGGTGTCGGTCTCGGCGGCGTCGACGATCGCCTGCTTCCAGTTGTCGTGGACCGGTGATTCCGCGGCCGAGACCATGCGCGTGCCCATCTGCACGCCCTCGGCGCCGAGGGCGAATGCGGCGGCCATCGAGGCTCCGTCGGTGATCCCACCGGCGGCGATGATCGGCACGTCGACCCGGGAGCGGATCAGGGGGAGGAGCACCATCGTCGACACCGGGGTCGGACTCTTGAATCCACCACCTTCGCCACCTTCGACGACGAGGCCGTCGACGCCCGCATCGACAGCCTTGAGCGCGGCCTGGAGCGTCGGCACCACGTGGTACACGATCAGCCCGGCGTCTTTGAGCACCGAGGTGTACTTGGTCGGTGAGCCGGCCGAGGTGGTGACGAACCCGACGCCTTGCCCGATCACGAACTCGGCGATCGAGGGGTCACGGACGAAGGCCTGGGCGATGTTGACCCCGAACGGGCGATCGGTCAGGTCGCGCATTCGGCGGATCTCGTCCTTGACGGCGTCGAGTTCACCCGACGACGTCTCGATGATGCCGAGCCCGCCCGCTGCCGACACGGCCGAGGCCAGACGACTGCGTGCGATCCAGCCCATCGGTGCCTGGACGATCGGGACGTCGATCCCGAGTTGCCGGGTGACGCGGTTGTCGAAGGCGGCAGGACGTGTCGTCATCGGGTCAGCCCTTCACCGAGCCGGCGAGGAGGCCGCGGACGAAGTACCGCTGCAGACCGAAGAACACCACCAGCGGGAAGAACGCCTGCACGAAGGCCGCGGCGGGCAGGACGTGCTCGTTCCGGCCGAAGTCGCCGGCCAGGTTGGCGATCAGGATCGTGGTCGGACGGGCGTCGGGGTTCGTGCCCGCCATGGTGTTGGCGATCAGGAAGTCGTTCCAGGTCCACAGGAACTGGAAGATCGCGAAGGCGGCGAGCACCGGGATCGACAGTGGCAGGACGAGTCGCCAGAAGATCGTGAAGTGGTCGGCGCCGTCGATCCGGGCTGCCTCGAACACGTCCTTCGGGAGCGACGAGATGTAGTTGTGCAGCAGGAAGATCGCGAACGGCATCGCGAACCCCGTGTGTGTCAACCAGACGGCCGATGTCGTGTTGACGAGGGAGAAGTCGGGTACGAGGGTGATCGTCTTGTCGAGACCCGGAACGGTCCAGTGCGCACCGTAGTTCCAGAGTCGGAGCAGTGGGATGAGCGCGACCTGGAGCGGCACGGCGAGCAGCCCGACCGTGCCGATGAACAGCCATTTGCGGCCCCGGAAGTCGATCCAGGCGAACCCGTAGGCGGCGAATGCAGCGATCGCGATCGGAATGATCGTCGCCGGCAGGGCGATCGCCATCGAGTTCAGCAGCGACGTGCCGAGTCCCTGATCGGCGCCGAACACCTCTTGGTAGTTGGCGAAGGTGAGTTGGTCGGGGGCCACCCGCCACCAGCCGCCGTTGCGTTGGACGTCGCGAGTCCGGAAACCGTTGACGAAGAGTCCGAGCGTCGGCAGGCTCCACACGAGCACGAACAGCCACAGGACCCCGGTCGGGATGCTGCGCAGGGCGCCGTAGACACGATCGATCATCTCAGGCCTCCCGCTGCATGCGTCGGATGTTGAGCACCATGATCGGGAGGACCGACACCAGGATCAGCACGGCGAGTGCCGCACCGAGGCCGCTGTCGAGGTTGAGGAACGCCTCCCGGAACATGTTGTTGGCGAGCACCTCGGTGTCGAAGTTCCCGTTGGTCATCACCTTCACGATGTCGTACACCTTCATGACGAGCACGATGAGCGTGGTGACGACCACGCCGATCGTCGTCGAGATCTGCGGCAGCGTGACCCGCCAGAACACCTGTGATCGGGTCGCCCCGTCGACCCGGGCGGCCTCGATCAGTTCCGTCGGGACGGCCTTGATCGCCGCCGAGAGGATCACCATGGCGAACCCGGTCTGGATCCAGATCAGGACCACCATCAACCAGACGTTGTTGAACGGGATCTCCTGGACGAAGTTGATCGCCTGTCCGCTGGTGACCACCCCGTCGTCGTCCACCCGGTGGCCACCGACGCCGGTGCCGAGGATCGCCCAATATCGGAGCAGGAACCAGCCGAGGAGGACGGCCGCGACACCGGGAACGGCGGCTCGTCCCGGGTCGCCGGCGGCGAGCGACCTGGCGACGGCGGCGAGGAGTCCGACGAAGCCGCAGGTGAGGAGAGCTCCGACCAGCACTCGTGTCCCGTCGGGGCCGAGCGCCGACCAGACGCTGGGGAGGGTCCACGCCAGCGCTGCAGTCACCGTGGCGCCGAGCGCGGCTCGTGGCCAGCGCCGCTTGGAGATCTGGTTCGCGACGTACAGGAACCCTCCGAACAGCACGAGGAACACGAACGTCGTGGAGGCGATGCCGAGGCCGGTGGAGAGTTGACCGAGTCCGACCCAGAGGCCGTTCATGACCCCGGTCTGGCTCTTCGAGGTGTCACGGGCGACGTACATGAACCGCCAGATCACCGAGGCGCCCACCAACGAGATCGCCATGGGCATGAAGATCACCGACTTCGCAACCCGTTCGAAGCGGGCTCCGTCGGCGAGCACGGCGATCGCGAGGCCGATGGAGGTCGAGAACAACGTGACGACGACGACCCACCAGAGGTTGTTGACGATCGTGCCGCGCAGGGTGGAGAACGCAGCGAAGACGAGCAGGAGACCGCCTCCGACGAGTGGGGCCATGCTCGGGCTGCCGAGTTCGACGAGTCGACCGGTTCGTCGATGGCCACGGATGCCGAGGACGACGAAGGCAGCCAGCAGGACGACCGCGAGGACGAACAGTCGACTGGAGAACATCGACGACCAGTTCTCGAGGTCGATGCTCTTCGGGTCGGTGAAGATGCTGCGGTAGTTGGCGAGGCCCACGTAGTTCTCGGTCTTGCGGTCCTGGAACGAGATGACGACCGTGAGCAGTGCCGGTACCACGAGCATCGCGAAGATGAACACCAGAGCCGGCCCGATGAAGATCACGGCGCGGGACCGATGGTCGATCCGGGAGCGGCCGGCGATGTCGGGCACCCGGGCGAGTCCGAGGCGGGCACCGATCAGGGCCGGCGGTACCGCCATGGCGACGAAGGTCCACCATCGGGTTCCGTCGTTGCCGAGGTCGGGCATGCCCCATGCGCCGATGACCCAGCCGAGTGCTGCGCCCGTGAGCACGGGCCCGACCGGTGGCCGTCGTCGTGCGAGGGCGAGCCCGCCGGCGACCACCACGCCGATCAGCGGCCAGGCGACGAGGGGGACCGGTTCGAGGTCGGGGAAGAAGGACGCCCGCGTCATCGCTGCGACGAGCACGCCCAGCGATCCGAGGCCGACGGTACCGATCAGGATGCGTCGGGGGGGATCGTCGATCGTGCCGAGGAGGAATCCGACGACGCCAGCAGCAAGGGCGACGACGACGGGGAGCCAGAGCAGGTACAGGAGATCACCGAGCAGGCCGTCCCCGGGACCGGAGTAGCGCGTCACCCGATTGCCGCTGAGCAACAGGGTGACGAAGCCGGCCGACAGGCCGGTGGCGAGCGACGAGAACAGTGGCCAACGCCGCTTGACCTGGTTGAAGATCATGTTGGCGCCCACCCAGATGGAGGCGCTCACACCGACGGCGACGGTCACCGTGATCAGTGTCGACAACAGTTTCGAGAAGAACTCGCCCATCCCAACCCCCCTCGGACTTCGGGCTCCCGATACAGCAGCGGGGGGGGGGGGGGGGGGGGGGGGG
>JBMUCX010000044.1:0-22207 GCA_049458915.1 Ilumatobacteraceae bacterium | reverse complement strand
GATGCTGAGCGAGCAAGCCGCGAGACGCCCGATCGAAGTCGGCCGGGTCCATCCCCAGGTCCCGGGGCGCGTTGTGCGCTCGGGTGTGGTCGGTCGCATCCTTCGGCAGCGTCATGGAGCAAGTGTGACGCGCCCCCCTCCCCCGCCGAGAACCGGACCCCCCCCCGCCAATTCTGTGGCAGCAGAACTGGCACAAACGCGCCGGATCCCTGCCACAAAATCCCACCCGAACTCTGTGGCAGCAGAACTGGCACAAACGCGCCGGATCCCTGCCACAAAATCCCACCCGAACTCTGTGGCAGCAGAACTGGCACAAACGCGCCGGATCCCTGCCACAAAATTGCACGCGGGAGGAGGGCCGGGCGGGAGCGGTGACACGGGGCGTACGCTCCTGCGGATGAGCGATGCTGCACACGTCGACGTGATCGTGGTCGGGGCCGGGCTCTCGGGGATCGGTGCAGCGTGCCACCTCCAGATGAAATGCCCCGACCGGAGTTTCACGATCCTCGAGAGCCGGAGCGACATCGGTGGCACCTGGGACCTGTTCCGGTACCCCGGGGTCCGGTCCGACAGCGACATGCACACCCTCGGCTACTCGTTCAAGCCGTGGACGCACGAGAAGTCGATCGCCGACGGGCCGTCGATCATGGAGTACCTGCGCGACACCGTCGCCGAGCACGACCTCGCCCGTCGCATCCGCTTCGATCACCGTGTCGAGCGGGCCGAGTGGTCGACCGACGAGGCGCGCTGGACCGTGACCGCCCGACACGACGACGGGACGACGACCACGCTGACCTGCGGATTCCTCTTCGTGTGCGCCGGCTACTACTCGTACCGGGGCGGACACCGACCCGACTTCCCCGGCATCGAAACGTTCGAAGGGACCGTCGTCCATCCGCAGGAGTGGCCGGACGACCTCGACCATGCCGGCGAGCGAGTGGTCGTCATCGGCTCGGGGGCGACGGCCGTGACGCTCGTCCCGGCGATGGCGGAGTCCGCCGCCCATGTCACGATGCTCCAGCGCTCCCCGACGTACGTCGTCGCCCGGCCCGACCGCGACGCGATCGCGAACGTGCTCCGCCGCATCCTGCCCGATCGGCTCGCGTACCGGGCCACGCGAGCGAAGAACATCACCTTCGGCCGGTTCTTCTACTCCCAGACCCGCAAGCACCCCGCGAAGGTCCGCCGCCGACTCCTCGACATGGCAACCGCCGAGCTCGGCGAGGCGACGGTCAAGCAACACTTCACGCCCCGCTACGACCCCTGGGATCAACGACTGTGCCTCGTCCCCAACGGCGACCTGTTCGAAGCGATCCGCAGCGGGCGGGCCTCGGTCGTCACCGACCACGTCGATCACATCACGCCGACCGGGATCCGGCTCGCATCCGGCGAGCACCTCGACGCCGACATCATCGTCACCGCGACCGGCCTACAACTCGTCACCCTCGGCGAGGCCGACATCGTCGTCGACGGCACACCGATCGACTTCGCTTCGACGTTCACCTACCGCGGCGTCGCCTACGCCGACGTCCCCAACCTGGCCTCGACGTTCGGCTACATCAACGCCTCCTGGACCCTTCGTGCCGACCTCGTGAGCAGCTGGGTGTGTCGGGTCCTGAACCACCTCCGCGAGACCGGCACCGAGGTGGTCGTCCCTCACCTCCGACCCGAGGACGAGAACATGGTCCCACGCCCGTGGATCGACGACTTCTCGGCGGGCTACATCACCCGGATGCTCCCGATGTTGCCGAAGCAAGGTGACCGGGAGCCGTGGACGGCGCACCAGGACTATCGGGTCGAACGGTCCACCCTCGGCTCAGCACCGCTCGACGACGGGGTGTTGCAGTTCACGCGGGCTCGAGCCACCGCTCGATGACGGCGAGGAGCGCCGCGCCGGGCGCCGGCTTGCCGAGCACGTCGTCCATGCCGGCATCGAAGCAGTCGGACCGGTCGGCCGGCGAGATCGTGCCGGTGAACGCCACGATCGGGGTTCGACGCGAACCGAGCGCTGCCTCGTGGACGCGGAACGCACGGGCGACCTCGAATCCGTCGATCCCCGGCAGGTGACAGTCGAGCAGGACCAGGTCGTACGACGAACGTGTGAGCACCTCGAGCGCTCGGCGACCGTCACCGATCACGTCGACGTCGTGCCCGGCACGGGTGAGGATCAGGTCGGTCACGCGACGGTTGGCGTCGTCGTCCTCGACGACGAGGATGCGACCGGTCCGAACACGCCGCGTGGCCAACGGGAACTCGCTCGTCACCACCGCTGAGGTCCCGACTGCGTCGAGCAGGCTCCGTCGACGAAGCGGCGAGCGGACCCAGCGCGCACGGGGATGGACGGGAGCACCGGGGCGCTCCGGGCCGCAGAGCACCACGGTGGCCGTCGGGCCGATCTCACCGAGGAACTCCGGCGTCGGCCCATCGGCGATGTCGACCACCACCAGGTCTGCCTCGGCGGGCGTCACGACGACGGCGCCGAGGTCGGCGAGCAGCATCTCGTACGAGGCCGCTGTCGGGCCGTGTGGACCGACCACGGCAGCCGGCAACCCGGAGAGCGGCCGGACCGGATCGCCTCCGTCGGGGTCGAGCGGGAGTGTCAGCGTGAAGACGCTCCCGACGCCGACCTCACTGGTCACGTCGATCGTTCCGCCCATCGCCTCGGCGAGTCCGAGCGAGATCGCGAGGCCGAGACCGGTCCCGGCGATGCGGTCGATCCCCGGGCGGGCACCGCGCTCGAACGGCCGGAACAGCCGAGGTACGACCTCGGCCGGGATCCCGATCCCGGTGTCGCTCACGCTGAACACCTGATGGCGTCGATCGTCCGAGCCGGATCCGACCGTCGAGCGGATCTCGAGGGACACCGTGCCCGCTTCGGTGTACTTCACGGCGTTCCCCAGCAGGTTCGCCAGGATCTGACGAACACGTGGAGCGTCACCGATCACCCTGGCCGGTAGCGACGGGTCGATCATCACGACCATCCGGATCGGACGGGGAAGCGTGAGTGAGACCGCCGCCTCCACCTCCTCGACGAGCGAGCGGAGGTCGAAGGGCTGCGGATCGATCGGCACGGCGCCCGCGTCGAGGCGGGCGAAGTCGAACACGTCGGCCACCATCGCGGCGAGGTGGCCGACTGCTGCCCGGATCGAGTCGGTGAGGATCCGCTGGTCGGCGTCGAGTTCGGTGTCGGCCAACAGCCCGGCGAAACCTTCGATCGCATGGATCGGATTCCGGAGCTCGTGACCGAGTCCACTCAGGACGGTGGCGATGTCCGGTTCGACGTGTTCGATCTCCGCCTCGTCGCCCACGTCCATCCCACCCATGTCATCTCCTGACCGGAAACAGAAGGTAGACGACATGCTTCGCCATGGAGTGACCAAAACATATGTTTTTCATCAAATCCAGACGATACACCGACCGATCATCGGCCGTGTCGGGCCAGCACCACCACGCTCGGGCGGTCGACGACCACGTGGGTACCTCGGCGTTCCACCTCGCCGAGTACCGGCTGCCAGTCATCTCCGACCTCCCACCGTGCCGGCGCCCGGGTCGCCCACACGAGCAAGCGCTCCGACGACGACTCACGAACGAACGCCACGGCGTCCGCACTGCGGTGCACCCAGCGGAACCCGCCATGGGCCAGGGCATGCGACGCCGCACGGAACCGGATCCAGGTCCGGTACGTCGAGAGCACGCCGTCGTCCCACGTCGCCCCACCCCACGGCATCGGCTGCCGGGCCGCCTCGTTCCCGACACCTCGCAGTCCGACCTCGTCACCGGCGAACACCGTCGGCGCACCCGGGAGGGTGAGGAGCAGTCCGAGTCCGACGAGAGCCAGGTCCCGGTCCGCCGTCATCGTGTGCCACCGCGACGTGTCGTGCGAACCCAGGAGCGACATCGACGCGAGCGTCACCTGCCACGGCACGGCCGCCCGAACGGCATCGATCGCCGCCGCCATCCCGACGCCATCCCGTGCCGGCACCCCCGGGCCCGGCATCAGATCCCGACGCGCCTCGGCGGTGCCGAGCCACGACAGCACCGGCCGCTGCACCCCGGCGTAATTCATGTAGCCGTGCCAACCGTCGGGGAGGACGTCCCCGGAGTGGTCGAAGAAGTGCTCGGCGACGAGCCAGCCACCCGCGTCGTCGACCGTGCGTCGTGCGACTCGCTGCACGGCGGCATTCACGTCGACGGCCCCCAGACGGCCGGTCATGTTCGCCACGTCGACCCTCCAACCGTCGAGACCGAAGGGCGGTGCGAGCCAGCGCCCCATCGCCGACGACGGCCCGTCGTGCAAACGCTCGGCGAGTTCAGCGGCTCGATGGTCCAACTTCGGGAGTGACGACACGCCGAGCCAGGTCTCGTAACGGTCCGGATGTCGGTCGAACACGTAGAACGAAGCTTCGGTCGACGCCGGGTCCGCCTGCGCCGTCTTGAACCACTCGTGGTGATCACCCGTGTGATTGAGCGTGATGTCGCAGACCAACCGGACGCCGGCACGCGCCGTCGCCTCGCGGAGTCGGATCAGCGCCTCGTCACCACCGAGGATCGGATCGACGTGATCGAACGTCGTGGCGTCGTAGCGGTGGTTCGACCGACCCGGATAGATCGGCGTGAGGTAGATCCCGCCGACGCCGAGGTCGATCAGATGGTCGAGATGCGAGATGATGCCGTCGAGGTCCCCGCCGTACACCTGTCGCATGGCGTCGGGCCCGCTCGCGATCGGATCATCCCATGCCGACCGTCGGGCCCAGTCGGGAAGCGCACGGTTCGGATCCGAACAGGCGAACCGGTCCGGGAAGATCTGATACCACACGGTGCTCGGGACCCAACTCGGTGCTCCGCCGGTCGTCACGAGTCCGAAGTCGGTGTGATCGGTCGGCTCGTGATCGACACGACCGGTCGCCGTCAGCCAGTGTCCCCCCGATGGGCGATCGATCCAGAACCGGTAGCCGGTGCGCAGGTGATGGCACGTGAGCTCGACGGTCGCCGACCGTCCCGACCGCCCTCGTCCGATCGCGGCCTCCGCCCAGCGCGCTTCTCCGTCGTGGACCGTCCGGAGCCACACGCCCGTCGTGTCCTCGGCGCCGGTGAGGTCCACCTCCAGTGTCACGGTGTCCCCGAGCGTCGGCGTCGGGTCCGAGACCCAGCGTTCCGAGGGGTCGTGGTGGGCGCCGACGCCCCGAACCGACGTCATCCGACGCGCACCCAGACGGTCGTGTCGACCGGTAGGCGACCCCCGACGAGCGGGCCCGAGGACACGAGAACCTCACCGGCCGGGACGTCGACCGGATCGCTCCCCATGTTGGTCACACAGATGATCGAGCCACCACAGCGCTCGTAGGCGAGCACCTCGGCGCCGCGGTCGACGAGGGTGATGCGCTCGTCGGTCCCGAACACCTCCCGACGAACAGCGATCGCCCGACGATGCAGCGACAGGCTCGAGGACGGATCGCCATCCTGCCGCTCGACGCAGAGCCGACCGAACGACGCCGGCTGGGGGAGCCATCCCGGCGCAGGACCGAATCCGTACGAAGGTCCGTCCGACGACCACGGGATCGGTACCCGGCAGCCGTCCCGACCCTTGATCGTGCGACCCGACCGCTCCCACATCGGGTCGTCGAGGACGTCGACCGGGAGATCCCACACCTCGGGCAGTCCCAACTCGTCACCCTGGTACACGTACACACCGCCGGGCAGCGAGAGCACGACGAGCGCTGCTGCGCGGGCACGACGTGCCCCGGTCTCGGGGTCGAGGAGATCGTGCGGGCCGAGCAACGGCCATCGGAGGAGATCGATCCCTGCAGGCAACCCGTACCTGGTCGCGTGCCGCATCTGGTCGTGGTTGGACAGCACCCACGTCGAGGTCGCTCCGACCCCGGCCGCTGCTCGGACGGCATCGTCGATCACCGACTCGAACGCCTTCGCGTTCCAGTCGGTGCGGAGCAGATCGAAGTTGAACGACTGGTGGTACTCGTCCGGCCGCAGATACAGCGGCAATCGCCGGGCGTGGACCGTCGCCTCGGCGACCATCATCCGGTCGGCGTACTCGTCGACCACACGCCGCCACGAACGGACGAGATCGTGGAGTTCATCGCGGTCCCAGTACGGATGATCGACGATCAGGTCGAGGTGGACATCGCCCGGCCGTCCGTCGAGGTCGGGATAGGCGGGATCCTTGGTACACCCGTGGGCGACGTCGATGCGGAACCCGTCGATGCCGCGGTCCAACCAGAACCGCAGCGTCGTCTCGAAGTCGGCCCGGACCTCGGGATGACTCCAGTCGAGATCGGGCTGGCTGACGTCGAAGATGTGCAGGTACCACTCGCCGTCCGGCAGCCGCTCCCACGCCGACCCGCCGAAGACCGCCTGCCAGTCGTTGGGCGGCTCGTCGCCGTTCGGACCCCGGCCCGGAACGATGTGGTACCGCGCCCGGCTCGCGTGACCAGGAGGCGAGTTCCGGGCTTCGACGAACCACGGGTGTTCCCACGAGGTGTGGTTCGGCACGAGGTCGCAGATGACGCGGATCCCGAGATCGTGCGCTGCGCCGATCATCGCCTCTGAGTCGGCGAGGGTGCCGTACCTCGCGTCGATGTCGCGGTGGTCGGACACGTCGTAGCCGCCGTCGAGCAGGGGGGACGGGTACCACGGGTTGATCCAGATCGCATCGACACCGAGCGCAGCGAGATGTCCGAGTCGGTCGTGGAGCCCTCGGAGGTCACCGATGCCGTCGCCGTTCCCGTCGGCGAACGACCGCAAGTAGACCTGATAGGTGACCGCATGGCGCCACCAGTCCACCGATCCGCTGGTCATCGCCGCACTCCGAGGGTGACCTCGACCGTGTCGGTGCCCCAGCGGCCGGACCCGTCGACGACGGTCGCACGGACCTCGACCACCGCACCGTCGGCGATGGCGGCATTGTTCCAATACACCCGGTACGGCGGGGCGTCGTCGACGCCGACGAGTCGGGAGGGCCCACCGTCCACCGACACCGTGAAGGTCACCTCGGCGTAGCGCCCGTCGGGAACGGTCGCCTCCAGCCGGTAGCGGGTCGTCGGGATCTCGGCGCCGGCATCGGGCCGAACCAGGCGAATGGCCGGGGGGTCGGCACGGACCGGTACGGGCGTCCGGGCCCGGAGCAGCGCGAAGCCGACCGGCGGCACCTCGAGACGGAGCGCCCCGTCGGGATCCGACCGGACCGTCGGTCCGCCGACGAGTTCACCGAACACGACGTCGAACTCGGTGTCGGCACTCAGCGCGTCGATGTTGGTGGGCACTGCGAGCGAGCCGTTGGAGTTGGTGGCCACCACGTACTCGATCCGCTCGGTCCGGTCGATCCGGCTCGCAGCGAACACCGGACCGTCGGTGTGGTGCACGATCTGGGAACCGGTGACCAAGGTCGGGTGCGCCCGTCGGAGGGCGTTCAGCTCGGCGATGAATCGGTAGAGCGGGTGACCGACGTCGAAGTTGTCGTCGGCCGGCGTGGCATCGGTGCCGATCGAATCGTCGTCGGCGTACTCGGGAGTCGCCGTCGGGAACATGTCCTGGCGGGCGAGTTGGTCGCCCCCCGTCCCGGTGAATCCCTGCTCGTCGCCGCTGTAGACGACCGGTACCCCTCGCACCAGGTGGAGCAGGGCGAACCCGAGCCGCATCCGATCCAGGAGTTCGGCGTCGTCGGCGCCGTGATCGGCCCGTGCGATCAGATACCCCATCCGACCTGCGTCGTGATTCCCGAAGAAGGTCACCTGCATCGATGCGTTGTTGTCGGCATCGGTGTACCAGTCGTCGTCGTCGAAGGCTCCGGCGAGCACGGATCCGTTCCCGCGCAACGCCACGTACTGCTCCAGGGCCGCAGCCAGACCGAAGTCGAGCGTTGCCGGCACGCCGACGTTCGTGAACGTCGAGGCGAGGATCGGGTCGGTGCTCGCCACTTCACCGAACATGAAGAACTCCGGTCGACCGGCGTCGCGCGCTCGCTCCAACACCGTCGGGGCGAAGTGTTCCCAGAACTCGATGTTGACGTGTTTCATGGTGTCGATCCGGAAGCCGTCGATGCCGTACCGTTCGACGAGTGAGGCCTGGAGGTCGGTCATCGCCTCGACGACGAACGGATCCTCGGTGAAGAGGTCGTCGAGGCCGTAGAAGTCGCCGTAGTTGCTCGACTCGCCCTGGAAGCTCGAGTTGCCGCGGTTGTGATACCGGGTGACGTCATCGAGCCAGTCGGGGAACTTGGCCGTGGCCGACGCAGGGTCGGCGAACGTCGGCGTGTACGGGAACGAGGTGGCGGCGTCGAGGACCGGGAACTCCGGTGTTCCGGCGACATCGGCAGGATCGAACTCGTCGCCGTCGACGTCGAGGTACGGGCGGGCCGACAGCGACCAGTAGACGTACGAGTCCTCCTCGAACGAGATCACGTCGCCGGTGTGGTTCACGACGACGTCGAAGTACACCCGCATGCCACGCTCCTGGGCGGCGGCGACGAAGGCGATGAGATCGGCCTCGGTGCCGAGATGCGGATCGACCATCGACCAGTCGATCTGCCAATAGCCGTGGTAGCCGGCGGACGAGCCCTGCGGTGTCCCGTTCCCCTGCACCCAGTTGTTCCGGAACGGCGGCGTGATCCAGATCGCGTTCGTCCCGAGTCCGGCGATGTAGTCGAGGCGATCGGTCAGCCCACGGAGATCACCGCCGTGGTACCAACCGGTATCGGTCGGGTCGTAGCCGTGCACCATCGGATCGTCGATCGACGACACGCCGCCCGTGTTGTTCGTGGGGTCGCCGTCGGCGAAACGATCGGGCATCACGAAGTAGATCGAGTCCGCGGTGGCCGGGTGCCGGACCGGATCGGCCACGAACCCGTCCGGTGGTGGCTGCTCCTCCTCGACCCGCATCGGGTCCGGGTCGGTCTCCCCCGGAGGCGGTGCGACGGACACGGTCGGTTCGGTGACCACCGTCGGCGTCGCGGAATCCGACGGCGCCGAGCAGGCGGCGACGACGCCGCACGAGGCGAGCACCGCAGCAGCGGTCGAGATGCGCATCAGCCCTTGACGGCGCCCGACGTGAGGCCACCGAGGATCTGCTTCTGTGCGACGAGGAACACGGTGACCACGGGCGCGGCGCCGAGGAGTGCGGTCGCCGCGAGGAGTCCCCACTTGGCGTTGTACCCCTCCTGCAGGAAGGTCTGGAGACCGACCGCCAGGGTGAACTGGTCGGTGCCCGAGATCAGGAACCGGGCGAGGATGAACTCGCCGCCGATCGAGATGAACGTGATGATGAAGATGACGGCGAGCATCGGCCGGGCGAGCGGCAGGATGATCCGCCAGAAGATCTGCCAGCTGCTCGCACCATCGATCCGCGCTGCTTCGTCGAGCGACGTCGGGATGGCATCGAGGAATCCCTTCAGCAAGAAGGCGTTGAACCCGGCGGCTCCACCCATGTAGACGACGATCAGGAACAGGTGCGAGTTCAGGCCGAGCGCCGGGACGAGTTCGCCCATCTGCTGGGCCAGCACGAAGAAGGCGATGAAGCCGAGGAACTGCGGGAAGATCTGCATCACGAGGAACGAGGTGAGCAAGGCCCGCCGACCCACGAACTTCAGTCGGCTGAAGGCGTAGGCCGACAGCGCCGCGACGAGCACATTGAGTGCCGACGACGCCGTTGCGATGTAGAACGTGTTCCACATCCACGTCCCGACCGGTTGTACCGGATTCGTGAACAGCTCGTGGAAGTTGTCGAGCGTCAGCTGCCGCGGGACGAGCCGTGACGTCGACAGGTTGTCGACGGCGTTGAAGGCCGACGACACGACCCACACGATCGGGAAGAGCGCGAACGCGCAGACCGTCAGCGCGAACAGATGACGGCCGCCGGAACGTCGGAACCATCGGGTGGCCCGAGCGAGTGTCGTCGGTCGGCGCACGGTCGGGGTGGCGTCACTGGTCATAGATCTCCTCGAGCTTCTTCGTCAGCCGGAAACTGAATGCCGAGACGGTGGCCAGGAACAGGAAGATCAGGACGACGATCGCCGAGGCGAGTCCGAACTGGTTTCCGCGGCCGGCGCTCTGAGCCAGGTCGAAGGTGAACGAGATGAGCAGGTCGGTCCCGCCGACGGGGACGTCGTAGCCCGTCAGCGGTGGCCCTCCGCCGGTGAGCAGGAAGATCAACATGAAGTTGTTGAAGTTGAAGGCGAACGATCCGATCAGCAGCGGAGCGGTGGACACGAGCAGCAGCGGCAGGATGATCGAGCGGAACGTCCGCAGCGGGCTGGCGCCGTCGACCCGGGCGGCCTCCAGGAGTTCATCGGGGATCGATGTGAGCGCACCCGACGAGATGAGGAACATGTACGGGAAACCGAGCCACAGGTTGACGAGCAGAACCGCAACGGGCGCCCACCGCGTGCTGCCGATCCAGTCGACGCCATCGAACCCGAATGCCTCGACGACCCCGTTGACCTTGCCGTATTCGGCGTTGAGCAGTCCACGCCAGACCAATACCGACAAGAACCCCGGTATGGCGTACGGCAGGATGTAGATCGAGCGGTAGATCGATCGGCCCCGCATCGACTCGTTCTTGAGAGCCAACGCGAGTGCGAGCCCGAGAGCGAACGTCATCATCACCGACAGGAGGGCGAACACCACGTTCCACACCAGCACCCTGAGGAACGGTTCTCGGATCCGCTCGTTGTCGAAGATCTCGGCGTAGTTGCCGAATCCCGTCACGGTCCGCCACCCGGGCAACGACGCATCGATCGCGAACAGCGGCACCTCGTCGCAGATCCCGCTTCGACAGTCGATGGTGGAGTCGGCCGAGATCCGGGCGACGGCGGCGACCTCGACCTCGGGGACCCCGTCACACACGAAGACGCCGGGTCCGCTCGTGCACACCCGACCGGTCTGGTTGTCGGCGAGGGTGTCGGTGTCCGGGTCGTACACGAACCGTTGGGCGACGGAGCGCACCTTGACGGTCGAGAGCGTCTCGACGCGTGCTTCGCGGCCGTCGAGCAGGTCCACGGCGGATCGCTCCAGGGTCGATGCGGCTCCGGTGACGGCGAGCTTCGGCAGGAGTTCGTAGTCGCCGATGGCCGACGGCGGCTCGGCCGGATCCACGTCGACGGCCACCGTCGAGTCGGCCACCGACGGTGTACCGATCTCTCGCACCACCGCGAGCTGTGACCGGATCCCGTCTCCGGTGACGAGGAGGGCGAGGCCGCCGCTGTCGTCGCGGTAGACCGACATCGAGTACTGGTCCTCGGCGGCGTCGCTCGACACCTGCTTGGCTTCGATCTTCTCGATCGCCTGCTCCTTGGTCAGCACGTTGCCGGTCTGCCAGTTGGTGATCGAGACGTACGAGGTGTAGAGCACCGGGTACACGACGAACACGAGCATCAGGACGATGCCCGGTGTCAACCACCGCGAGGCGACCGCTCGAGGGTTGAGGTACGCCCAGTTGACGAGCCCCAGCGAGATCGCGAGGAGGACGAGGAGCGTGTACGACTGCTCGGCGACGAGGGCGAGCGCAGCGACGACGGCGAGCGCGTCGAGCACTGCGATGAGGACGGTACGAAGCCAGAAGGCCCGCCCACCGGTGCGAGTGAGACGGCGGCGCGCTCGGCGCTGCTGCTGCTCGACACCCATGGGCGGACCCTCGACTCCGTGATGTTTCCGTGCGTTGCGGTCGGCTGGATCAGCCGGCGACGGCGGCGCGGACCGCTTCGGCGGCGGTCGTCATCGCCTCGGCGGCATCGATCTCACCGTTGCGGATGAGCAGCATGTTGTCGCCGAGCGGACCCCACACCGATCCCATCTGCGGGATGTTCGGCATCGGGATGCCGTTCGCGGCGGACGCAGCGAACGTCTGCACCTGCGGGTCGTCGGTGAGGCCGTCCTGCACCGGGATCCAGGCCGTTCCACGCGGGTCGGCGTCGTAGAGGGCCTGCATGGTGTCATCGGTGGCGATGAAGTCGAGCAGGAACGACGCTGCGATCAGCTTGTTCTCCGAGAACGACGACAGGAAGAAGCCCTGGGCGCCGACGAAGGGCTGGGCCGGGCTGTCACCGAAGGACGGGATCAGCGCGACGTCCCAGTTGATGCCCGTCTGGTCACGCATCGTCCCGAGCTCCCACGGTCCGGTGATCCAGAACGGTGCGCTGCCCTCGAGGAACAGGTTCTTGGCGGTGTCGTAGTCGGTGGACGACACGTAGCCGTCCGCGACGAGCTGCTCGAGGTACTGGGCACCCTGGATCGCCTCGGGCGAGTCGAGACCGACCTGGCTGGCGTCGAACCCGGTCGACGGGTCGAACTCGAAGATGTACCCGCCGAACGCCGAGACGAACGGATAGTTGTGATAGGCGTCGGTGGCGGCACCGCCGCCGGGGACGACCACGCAATCGCTGGTGCCGGCGCTGTCGCAGACCGCCGTCAGCTCGTCCCACGTGGTGGGGACGCTGCTCACGAGGTCGGCGTTGTAGTACAGCGAGATCGCCTCGGTGACGTACGGCAAGGCGTAGGTGGAGCCGGCGAAGTTGAAGCCGTTCTCGGCGACGTCGACGAGACTGCCGGCGATCGCCGACAGGTCCATGGCCTCGAGGATGCCGTTGGCGGCGAGTTCACCGGTCCAGTCGTGGGCGCCGACGAAGATGTCCGGCCCTTCGCCAGCGGGGCCGGCCTGGGTGACGCGGTCACGGATCTCGCCGAACGGGACGAGTTCGATCACGACGTCCACGCCGGTGGCCTCCTCGAACGCCGGAGCGATCGCCTCGAGCGGCTCGACCTTGCGCTCGTCGGCCCAGATCAACAGCTGGGTGACCTCCTCGGCCGGTTCTTCCGCAGCGGGCTCCTGGGCCGGCTCTTCAGCGGGCTCCTCGGCGGCGGGCTCCTCGGCCGGTTCTTCGGTGGCGGGCTCCTCGGCAGCGGGCTCCTCGGCGGTCGTCGTGTCGTCCCCGCCGCAGGCTGCGGCGAGGAATCCGGCGGCCACGAGGAGCGCAACAGCGGGACGGGTGCGCTTTCTCATGGGTGTGTCTCCTTCATGGTTGCCGGAAGGGCATCTCACCCACCCGGACGGGTTGTGGACGGATTCGGACCAGCCAGTGACCTCGGCGAACATCCCGAATGGCTGCTCCTTTCGGAAACAGTAGGTCGATCTTTCTGCAAGCACAAGAGTCTTTCATGAAGGTTTGCCGTGAGGGCCTCTGCCATGGCTAGCGTGATCGTCGTGCGTCGCCCGCCGCTCCGGACCATCGCCGAGCTCGCCAACGTGAGCGAGCCGACCGTCAGCCGCGTCCTCAACGGTCGCAGCGGTGTCGCCACCGCAACCCGTGACCGGGTCATCGACGCACTCGCATCGCTGGGTGTCACCGACGTGCCCGATCCCCGCCACCACCGCCGCAACGTCGTCGGGATCGTGTCCGGCGAACTCACGAACCCGGTCTTCGCGACCTTCGCGCACCACTTCGGCGCCGAGTTCGCGAAACGCGGGCACGTGACCACGTTGGTCGAGAACGTTCCACAGACGTCCACCGAGGACCGATGTATCGACGAGTTCCTCGCAGCCGGGCTCGACGGCATCGTCTTCGTGGGTGGCCGACACGCCGAGCACGACGAGTCGCTCGACCGCTACGAACGGTTGATCGCGCAGGGCACACCGATCGTGCTGGTGAACGGACGGGAGAACGACCTCGCCTGCCCGCGCATCTACTGCGACGAGCGAGCCGGCGCCGTCAAAGCCGTGACCCATCTCCGCCAACTCGGTCATCGACGGATCGGTTGCCTGCTCGGGTCGTCCAGGTACGTTCCGACCCGACGGTTCATCGACGGTTGGAGCGCCACGATGACGGGTGCCGGCCTCGACGCTCCGGACGACTTCGTCGTCGAGTCCGTCTTCACCCTCGAGGGAGGTCGAGCAGGGGCGACCCGACTCCTCGACCGCGGGGTCACGGGGATCGTCGCCGGCAACGACCTGATGGCACTCGGAGCCATCCATGCCGCGACCTCTGCCGGTCTCGAGGTCCCCGACCAGTTGTCGGTCGTCGGCTACGACGGGACCGAGTTCACGACCTTCACCAATCCACCCCTCACCACGCTCCGCCAGCCGTTCGAGGACATGGCGCGACTCGTGGCCGAAGCACTCGTCAGCGAAGCGTCCGGTGACCACCGCTTCCGCGAGCAGTACGTCTTCGAACCCGTGCTCGTCGCCCGAGGATCGACCGGCGGCTTCGACAACGTCGCCGAGTGACGCACCCGACTCGACCGATCCCGGCCTCCCGGTCAGCGGCGCCGGAGGTACTCGTCGGCGGCCGGCCCCATCGCATCGAGTTCCCGTGCGACCCGGGCCTCACGCTCGACACGGCGGGGATGCTGGAATCCGGCGCCGACGATCGGCTCGCCCGGGTTCGCCACGATGAACCGCGAGATCCGCTGGGCACGAGGACTCAGCGTCGTCCACGTCTCGTGTGACATCGACCGCTGCAGCGCCTCGCTGCGGAACCACGGGGCGAAGTACTCGACGTTCGGCATCGCCCGCACCTCACGGGACAGATTCGGGGTCCCCCCGTGCCAGCACCGGGCGTCGCGGATGATCGCCGAACCGGCCGGCAACGGACACACGGTGCTGAACCGCATCCATTCCGGCTCGTCGACGAGTCGAGGGATCGGAGCCCGCGACCGGTGGGTGCCCGGGATCTGACGGATCGGGCCGTTCTCGGGTGTCAGGTCGACGAGCGGGAAGTTGATGTGCACCACCGGCACCGGCAGGTCTCGCACCGACACGCCGCCGACCGGATCGTGCAACTCGGTCCACACGTTGTCGGAGTGGAGCCCCTGGTACTCGATCGCACCGGGGAAGGCCAGGTCGCCTCCACAGCCGTAGACGAGGTAGTCGGCCGAGCCGAAGATCTCCGTCAGGATCGGGGTGGTCGTCGGCATGTCGATCAGTTCGCACCACTCCGAGCGGTGGAACATGTGTCGCGATGCCGAGGTGCCACCGAACGAGTACCGGTGCGGCAGGCCACCCGCTCCCCCGCCGACCGCTGCATCGGGATCAGCGGCCACGAGTTCCTCGATGACCTCGGCGGCCGCAGTGCGGAGGCGGTCGAGTTGATCGGCGGGTAACGCATCACGAACGGCGACGAAGCCGTCACGGTGGAAGAGCGACGCCGCACGCTCGACCTCGTCGGGCCCACAGACCTCGAGCCCGGGGATCCCGTTGCGCTCCCACATCCGTGCTCGCAGCGCTGCCACACCCGGATCGTCGTAGCGCCGGGTCCAGTCGGCGCACCGAGGATCGCCGGCGACGAGGTTGCGGTGCTCGGGCGTCGTCTCGATCTCGACCTCACCGATGGGTGTGGCGAGGCCGATCGGATTGTCGTTGGTCGCCGATTCGACCACCGCCCGACGGTTGTGAAAACCGTTCGGCGGCACCGTCTCGTTCCACCCCAGGCCTGCCAGTCGTTCCGTCATCTCGCACCGTCCCACACGTCGATCCGGCTGCGGACCGTAGTCGCCGACCGGACGCTCAGATGTCGAACCGCTCGCCCTCCACGGCGACCGCCATCCCCGCCGCTTCGATGATCGCCCGTTCGGGAGTCCCCGGGTCGAGCGCCGGATTGGTGTGGTTGAGGTGGACGAACCGAACCCGACCGGCGAGATGCGGCGCAGTGTCGTCGACGCGACGTACGGTCTCGATGATCCGTGGATGCGGGATCACCGACATGTCACGGTCGAGTTCGTCGTCGTCGAAGAACGTCCCGTCGAGGTACGCCACGTCGACGGTCTCGAGCACCTCGACCAGATCGCGGTCCCAGTCGTCCCACCCGTCGATGTCGGGAAGCCACAGGACACGGCGGTCGGGACCCTCCACCACGAAGCCGATGGTGTCGGACAGTTCGTCACGATGGGGGACGGGCACGGCCGTGACCCGCACCGACGCCGAGACCTCGAAGACGTCGTCGACCTCGACGAACTCGACGTGTCCGTGGTCGGCGAGGTCCCGCCACGGCGAGTTCGACGTGAGGAATCTCACCATCGACGGCCGGGCGACGACCGGAACGGCATCAGCGGCGTACGCCTCCCGACCGAGGTGGACGAGGCCGGTGTAGTGCCCCATGTGCGCATGCGTCAACAGCACGCCGTCGAGGACCGCCCCATCGAGTGATGCGGCCTCGTCGAGCACGGCGAGTTGTTCACCGATGTCGGGCGTGGCGTCGATGATCCATCGCACGCCGGCCGATGGATCGACGATGGCCAGGCACGCCGGTGCAGCTCGATGCGCTCCACGGCAACACGGACGTCGACACCCGGCCTGCGGGCGACCGCCGTCCTGGGCGATCCCGAGCACGACGACGAACGGACGCACTCTGCGAGCGTAGGCGTCCGGAGCAGCGCGCAACACCGCTCCGTTCGGCGACGTGCTCTTCAGATCTCCACTCGCCGAACCGATGAAGGGCTGTCGGGAGAGTTCACCTCACGTTCGTTCAAGCCGACACCACCGACGTGCGAATATTCCACAGGACGACTCGCCCGCCCATCGCACCCCACCCATCGAACCCCACCCATCGAACCCCACCCATCGAATCCCACCCATCGAACCCCACCCATCGAACGAGGACCAGATGCCTGTCACCAGCGACATCGAACACCTGCTCCGTCGAACCGAGTTCGTCGCCCGACCAGAGCGCGTCGCGGCGCTCTCCAGAAAGCGCCGACTCGAGCAGGTGGTCGGCGACATCCTCTCGGTGCCGGGCGATCCGGGAACCGTGGAGTTCTCACCGGGTCTCGGTGAGAACGCCATGGCGAACGAGTACGCCGGCTACTGGCTCGACCGGATGGTCGACAGTCCGAAGCCGATGCAGGAACGGATGGCGCTGTTCTGGCACGGCCACTTCGTCTCGTCGATGCGCAAGGTCGGGAAGGCTGCTGCGATGCGGGAGCAGATCGACCTGTTCCGAAGGAACGGGCTCACCGACCTCCGCCGACTGGCGATCGAGATGTCGCTCCAGGTGGCGATGCTGAAATACCTCGACAACAACCGGAACCGCGCCAACTCGCCGAACCAGAACTTCTCCCGCGAGCTGATGGAACTGTTCCTGCTCGGAGTCGGCAACTACACCGAAGCCGATGTCGAGGCGGCCAGCCTTGCGTGGACGGGGCACTCGATCGACGGGGCGACCGGAACGTACGTCTGGCGGGACAACTGGCACGACGGATCACCCAAGCAGTTCCTCGGGACGACCATCAACCGGCGCGGTGACGGCACCCAGCACGGGCCGGAGACGATCTCGGTGATCCTCGGCGACGGCATCGTGCCTCACGGTGCGACGAACGCAGCGAATCGGGGTCGTCCGACCGCCGAGGTGGCCGCCGAGCACCTGTCCCGGAAGTTGTGGTCCGAGTTCGCCGGGACGCCCCCTCCGCCTGCCGTCATCGCCGCCATGCGTGACGCCGCGGTCTCGTCCCGGTTCTCGCTCAAGCCGTGGCTCACCGAGATGTTCACCCGACCGGAGTTCTACTCGGACGAGGTCAAGGTCGGCCTCGTCCGATCGCCGATCGCCGCGGCCGTCGCCACACTCGCCACGACCCGATTGGGCGGATCGGACGTATCACTCTCCGCCCTCGACGCCGCCGGCCAGCGCCCGCTCCATCCCCCGAACGTCAGTGGGTGGCGAACCAACCGCGCCTGGCTCAACGCATCGGCGATGACCGCACGAGCAGACATCGCGACGAGCCTGTCCGGCAAGGCGATGGCCGGGTACCACAACGGTGACCAGGTGATCCGACTGGTCGGTGGCGACCTCAGCCGCACCGAGGTCCGCGACACGTACCGAGATCGCCCGATCGAACTGGTCGCTCGGGTGCTCGAACTGATGCAGGTCGACGTGACGCCGGAGACCCGGCGTGCGCTCGACGACTACGCCGTCGGCGCTCCGTTCTGGGAACGACACCACCTCGTCCGACTCGTCATGCTCTCACCCGACCTCCACATGGCATAGGACCACACCATGCTCGACAGCGACATCTCGACCACCGACGCACTCGCACACCTGACGCTCCGGGAGTCCGACGACGACCGTGCAACGGTCGACCGTCGGCACTTCCTGCAACTGATCGGCATGGGCCTCGGAGCCGGGGCCGTCGGATCGGTCCTCGGCTCGCCGGTGCTCGACCGCCTGGTGCCCGGCCACGACCCTTCGGCGTGGGCAGCCGGACCGATCGGTCCCAACGACGGCATCCTCGTCGTGATCGGTATGTACGGCGGGAACGACGGCTTGAACATGGTCGCGCCGGTCAGTGACCCGGCGTACCGGCAACAGCACGGCAACCTGGCACTCGATCCGGCCGTCGCACTGCCCATCGACGACGAGACCGGGCTCCATCCGAACCTCGTCGAGGTGAAGCGTCGTTGGGATCTCGGACAGGTTGCGATCGTCGAGGGCCTCGGCTACCCGGACCCCAACCTGTCGCATTTCGTGTCGATGGCCAACTGGATGTCGGGACGTCCGGGAGCGATCCCGACGTCCGGGTGGCTGGGACGTTGGCTCGACGAGTACCTCTCGGGTCGTCGGGACCTGTTCGCTGCTGCCGCGATCGGATCCTCGGTTCCGCTCACGGTCGCCGGCGTCGCATCTCGAGCGACCGGCGTGCCGACCCGACGCCCATCGTTCGGGGCCGATCTCAACGATGCCGAGACCCGACGGTCGAACGCCGTCAGAGCGATGGCAGCACCGACGTACGGTCCGCTCTACGAAGCCGTCGGTGGTTCTTTCGTCGATGCGCTCGACGTCGGAAAGACCCTCGCCCCGGTGATCCCGAATCCGCTCGGTGCGTCGGGCGCTCTGTCGAAGAGCATGGAGGTCGCCGCCCACCTCCTGAACGCCGATCTCGGCTTTCGGGTCCTGACCGTCGGATGGGGCGACTTCGACAACCACGCGAGCCAGACGTACGCCCACGGCGAGCGGATGCGCGAACTCGACGAGGGGATCGCCAGATTCTTCGACGTCCTCGCTCCGGAGTGGGACGACCGCGTGACGATCATGACGTTCTCGGAGTTCGGCCGCACCTCGTGGTCGAACGCCGGTGGAGGCACCGATCACGGCACGGCTGCACCACACCTCGTCATCGGATCCAACGTCCGAGGCGGTCGATTCGGTCAGCGTCCCACGCTCGCCGGGGTGCAACGTTGGGAGCGTCTCGAGCACCACGTCGACCTCCGTTCGTACTACGCCTCGGTACTCGACGGGTGGCTCGGTGGCGACTCCAACTCGGTGTTGGGCGGCACGTTCGAGGACCTCGGACTGTTCCGGGCCGGGCCGGGCCACACCACCGTCGGCTGAGTCAGAACGACCGGTAGAAACTCCGCAGGACGTCGAAAGCGAGCTTGCGGTCACCCTCTTCCGACACGAGGCCCTTGCGGTTGTAGCCGTCCTGCACGCCGGGCAGCACCCGCATCGGCGTCCGGAAGTCCTTGAGGATCCAGGGCGAGAGCCCCACACAGTCGGCTTGCTCACGGATCATCGCGATCTGGGCGTCGTAGACGGCCGCCTGGTGCGCCTCGGCCCACACCGCGCCGGCGGCGCCGTGTCGACCGAACTTGGCCCCGGCTCCGAGCGCGCTCACCACGACCGGCTTGCCGAAGCTGGTCGAGTAGCGCACGTCGGGCAACGACGCGACGTCCCCGTAGTACCACCCGAGGTATTGGTTCACCGCGATCACGTCGACGATGGCGCCGAGCGGATCATCGATGTGGACGACGGGATCGTTCGACATCAGGGTGAGCAGCGCCGCTGTGACGAGTCGGGTCGGGTCGAGACGACGTGCCCGTTCGGCGAGAGTCGAGAGGAACCGTGTGCGCTCGGGACCGACGAGCGTCTCGTTGGCGATCGACCACAGGATCACTCCGGCCCGACCCCGGTCGCGGACCACGAGCTCGTCGATCTGGGAGAGCGCCTCGTCGAGCACCTGCGGATCGTCGAACGCGATACCCCAGTAGACCGGCACTTCCGCCCAGATCAGGAGTCCACGGCGGTCGGCCTCGCGGACGATGTGTTCGTCGTGCTGGTAATGAGCGAGCCGGACGAAGTTGCAGCCGAGTTCCTCGACCAGATCGATCAGCGAGGCGGCGTCGTCAGGACCATGTGCCCGGCGACCACCGCCGAGCGCCTCGGCGTGGAGTGAGATGCCCCGGAGGTAGGTCTCGCGGCCGTTGACCAGCAATCGGTTGCCGCGGGTCTCGACCGTTCGGAACCCGACCAGATCCTCGATCACGTCGTCGCCGCAGCTCCAGCGAACGAGGTGGTGGACCGGCGCACCCGGATCCCAACGGTCGAGCTCGGCGGCGATCTCGGCGGCGACTTCGACGGTACCGTCCCGCACCTCGGCCCGGATGTCGGCGGCCGGGATCTCGACGACCACCGGCGTCGATTCGTCGCCGTCGACGACGGCACCACCGACGAGTCGACCGTCGGGCGCCATGGTCAGCCACGCATCGGACAGGAAGGTCGACGGGACGTGGACGAGGTCGACCGAGCGGGTGATCCCTCCGAAGTTCCACCAGTCCGTGCGCATCGCCGGGATGCGCGTCCGCTCCCGCCGGTTGTTGACCTGGAGGATCAGTGAATGGCGTCCGGGTGCCAGCCGCCCGGTCAGTTCGACGGCGAACGGCGAGAACCCGCCGACGTGCGTCGCGAGTTCCTCGCCGTCGAGGAACACCCGTGTCGTGTGGTTGGCAGCTCCGATGTGGAGGAATGTCCGACCCGATTCGTGGTCGTCGATGTCGAGGTGCCGCCGGTACCAGACCGTGCCCTCGTACAGGAGCAACTCGGGCCGCTGGGTGTTCCAGTCGCCCGGAACGACGAGTTCCGGTGAACCATCGAAGTCGTACTCGACCCGATCGCCGGCATGGCGCGGCCGATGGTCGCGGAAGTACCCCCGACGGTTGCGCTCGCCGAGGATGTTCACGTACCCGGTGTCGTACGGGTCGACGATCGTCCGCCACGGTCCGTCGAGCGAGGTGCGACGACGAGCGAGGACGTTGGTGAGCAGGGCGGTTCCGACGGAGGCCCGGGGATGCAGCAGGTCGTCCATGAACCGAGTCTCGCGCCCCGGTCCGGTCACACCGTCGGTTGTCGCAGCGGGACCCGGTCGGCGGACACGATCTGGTACACGACCGCTCCGACCACCAGGGCACCACCGAGGAGCGTGGCGCCCGCCGGCGTCTCGCCGGGCCAGATCCAGACCCACAGCGGAGACAACACCGATTCGGTCATGATCAACAGCGAGATCTGAGCCGTGGGAACCGAGCGATGACCGAGGTTGTACAGCGGGAGGCCGATTCCGATCAACACGAATCCGGCAGCGAAGCCGATCGCTGCGTCGCGGACCGGCATGCCGAGCCCGGCACCGGCGAACGCCGCCACGATCGTCAGCGGAAGTACCACGGCGTTGGAGATGACCGCCGGGACGACGGGGTCGACGCGAGGCGTCGATCGGACCAGGACGTTGTACAAGCCGATGATCGCCGGGATGACGGCGGCGAGCAGGAAGCCGTCGACCTTGCCGGTGTCGATCCCCCGCGCCGCCATGATGGCGATGCCGATCCCGGCGACGACGATTGCGGTCACCGTCCGGCGGGTGAGCCGCTCGCCGAGCACGACCCGGCCGAAGAACGCGCCCGACAGTGGTCCAGCGGCGAGGAGGAAGGTGACCGTGGCGACCGAAGTCCGAGCGAAGGCGAGGATGTAGAGCACCGACATCGCAGCGAGCAGGACACCGGCCAGTCCGGTACGCCACCCGATGTCACGGAGCGGCACCGGACGACGGCCGGCGCGGAGCACGATGATGACGGCCATCGCGGTGAGTGCGCCCGCAGCGCGGGCGGCGAGGAACTGCCAGTCGGTCGCCGACTCGAGCGCACGGAAACAGACCGCCGTGAAGCTGAACAAGACCCCCGAGGCGGCGACCATGATCGCCCCGACTCGGTAGTCGAGTTCGAGTTCCCCCGACCATGCGGCGGAGATCTTGGTGAGCACGCCGGGACTCTAGGTCGCCGCACCCATCGCTTCGGCGATCACGACCGGCATGACCGGGTTCATCGGGACGGCTCGCCATCGTGGGCGCCGACGAGTCGGTGCCGCCGCGTCCACTCCGGGAGATCGTGCACTCGGCGCGAGATGTGCCACGACGTCGCCATCGTCGAACCTCCACCCACCCCGGGAGCTCTCCCC